>DWYJ01000054.1 GCA_019118745.1 Candidatus Desulfovibrio gallistercoris
GCAAAGCTCAAGTCATTTCGACGCATTGCAACCCGCTATGATAAATTGGCCGCGACATTTCGGGCAAACGTCATGTTAGCGGCCTGTTTGATTTGGCTGCAATAAACTTTTTAGAAACAGCCCCTAGGGCAATTTCCGTTTGAAACGCTCTGTGTTTCAAACGAAAATTGCTCCAATGTCAGGTGACAAATCCGCCTGTGCGGGCTCGCGGGGGCATCACGCCCCACCGTGTCCCCGCTGCCGCAAGTGACGGACGGCCTCGTCGGTCAGTTCGTCCACGAGGTGCAGGACATGCCGGATCTCTTCGGGCGTGATGGCCTCATAATGGATGCCCGCACAGCAGCAGACGGCGCACCCGGCGGCCTGCGCGAGCCTGGCGGCGACCTGCCGGGCCAGCTCTTCTTCCCGGTGTCCGGGCCGGCCGATGGACTGTGCGGCCTCCTCGGCGGCCGTGCGTTCCCCCGGCGGCAGGGCCAGCGCCGTTGCGCCGATGTGCGCCGCGCCGCCGTGCAGCAGGGCCAGCCAGTCCCGCCCCTGCGGCAGCAGATCGAGCCGCAGATGCAGGCGTCCCAGACGTCGTTCATAGCACAGGGCAGCGGCAAAACGGGAAGGGACGGCAGCAGGCCGCAGGGCTGAGGGCATAGGGCAGGGCTCCCGTAAAAGATCCGTCTGCGAGGCAAAAGGGAAGGGACGCCATATCCATGATGTCGTCCGCCGGTTCACCCGCGAAATAAACTTCCTCATCCGCTTCCGTCAAGGCGGCGAAACGGATAAAATCATGGCTGGAGTCGATGTACGCTCTGCAAACGGCATGCAGCAAGGAGCCAGCATGCGAACGGCGACCATCCTGCGCCGCGTGGCGCTGGCGGCGGGCTATGCCGTCATGCCGCTTCTTCTGACGGATGTCCTGCATCAGCCGCCGTCGCTGCCGTCCGACATCGTGCTGTGCGGCTATGGCGTGCTTGCTCTTTGCCTTGCCGTTGAAAGGAGACCGTGGCTGAATGCGCTGCATGCCTCCTTCTTTTTTCTCTTTGTCTTTCTGCTGTCTTTTTTGTCTGCAGAAAATTTCAGCATGTCGCCGGGGGAGTTTTGCCGCTTTGTGCTGTCTCCGCCTGAAGAGTATGTCAGTACGACGGACATCCGGGAGTTTCTCGCCGCGCTTGTCCTGCTGTTCCCTGTCGTTTTGGGGTTATTCGCCTGCTGGTATGCCGCGACGGCATCCTGTGCACGATGGATGCGGCGGCGCATCCACGGGGACGTGCAGCGGCAGGCGGATACCTGAACAGCGCATGCGCCAGCCGCCGCTCGCAAAAAAATTTCTACGAACACTTCCAGCAAAGGAGGACCCTGCTTATGGTTCTTGATCCTACCCAACATCCTGACTGGGAAATCGCCCAGGACGCGGAAACGCGCATGAAGCCCATCGGGACCGTAGCGCAGGAATTCGGCCTCCTGCCGGAGGAAGTGCTGGCTTACGGACGGTACATGGCGAAAGTGGAGCAGCACGCCGTGCTCCGGCGGCTGGCGGACCGGCCCAACGGCAAGTATGTGGACGTCACGGCCATCACGCCCACGCCGCTGGGCGAGGGCAAATCCACCACGACCATCGGTCTGGTGCAGGGCCTTGCCAAACGCGGCCGGCGCTCCTCGGCCGCCATCCGGCAGCCTTCCGGCGGCCCGACCATGGGCATGAAGGGCTCCGCCGCCGGGGGAGGACTGGCCCAGTGCATCCCGCTCACCCCGTACTCGCTCAACTTCACGGGGGACACGCACGCCGTGACCGCGGCGCACAATCTGGCCATGACGGCCCTCACCGCGCGCATGCAGCATGAACGCAACTATGACGACGCGACCCTGGCCCGCCTGTCCGGCATGCGGCGTCTCAACATCGATCCCACCCGCGTGGACATGGGCTGGGCCATGGACTTCTGCGCCCAGTCCCTGCGCAACATCATCATCGGCATGGAAGGCAACGGCCGCCGTAACGACGGCTTCATGATGCGTTCCCGCTTCGACATCACGGCCGCGTCGGAAGTCATGTCCATCCTTTCCGTCGCGCGGGATCTGGCCGATCTGCGGGCCCGGCTCGCCCGCATGGTGCTGGCGCGCGACCGCGACGGCAATCCCGTCACGGCGGCGGATCTGGAAGTGGCCGGAGCCATGACCGCCTGGCTGGTGGATGCCGCCAAGCCCAATCTCATCCAGACCATCGAAGGCCAGCCCGTGCTGGTGCACGCGGGGCCCTTTGCCAATATCGCCCTGGGGCAGAGCTCCATCATCGCCGACCGTGTGGCCCTCAAGCTGAGCGACATCCATGTGACGGAATCCGGCTTCGGCGCGGAGATCGGCTTTGAGAAATTCTGGAACGTCAAGTGCCATATCAGCGGCCTCGTGCCGGATGCGGCCGTCATCGTGGCCACCATCCGCGCCCTCAAGAATCATGGCGGCGCGCCGCAGCCCATGCCGGGCCGGGCCCTGCCCGACGCCTACACGCGGGAAGATGTGGGGCTGGTGGAGGCCGGTTGCGCCAATCTGCTGCACCATATCGGCATCGTGCGGCGGGCCGGGGTGTCGCCGGTGGTCTGCATCAATGCCTTTGCCTCGGATACGGCGGACGAGATCGCGGCGGTGCGCCGGGCCTGCGAGGCCGCGGGCGCGCGGGTGGCCGTCTCGCGGCACTGGGGCAAGGGCGGCGACGGCGCGCTGGAACTGGCCGACGCCGTGCTGGATGCCTGCAACGAAAAGAACGGATTCACGCCCCTCTACGACTGGTCCCTGCCCTTTGCCGAACGGGTGGAGCGCATCGCTACCCAGGTCTACGGCGCGGACGGCGTGGATTACGCCCCGAACGCGGCCCGGCGGCTGGCGGAATTGCAGGAACGTCCGGACGCCGCCGAGCTGGGCGTCTGCATGGTCAAGACCCAGTATTCCCTTTCGGATGACCCCAGCCGCAAGGGAGCCCCGCGCGGCTGGCGGCTCAAGGTTCGGGATGTCCTGTTCTACGGCGGCGCTGGACTGGTCGTCCCCGTGGCCGGGGACATCAGCCTCATGCCCGGCACCGGCTCGCGCCCGGCCTTCCGCAAGGTGGACGTGGACGTGGAGACCGGCCAGGTCATCGGCCTGTTCTAGAGCGTTTTGCCGTTGAACACTGAAAATGCGCTGACTGAAGCGCATCCACGGTAGACTGATACAAAAGGGAGCCTTCCTTGGCAGGGAGGCTCCCTTTCACATTTTCCAGTTTCGAGGGGAGGAGTCCGGCGCAAGGTCCGGGGAGATCTCGTCCGGCCCGAACCAAATGGGAAAAACGGTTTTTTCGCGAAACGCCAGACCGCAGGGAAACGCTTTATTTCAGGAAGCTGACGAGCGTATGCAGGTCATGCAGCAGGCGAGTCTGCTGGCGGGGGTCTGTCTGGGCATTCTCCAGCCACATCTGACAGAAGCCCGCCACCAGGCGCAGCAGGGGCGGGTGACTGCGCCAGAAATCCTGCGGCAGGGGAGCCTTGCCGGAAACATGACGCAGACAGGCGGTGCAGATGGCGTGCAGGCCCCCGACGAGCCGGGATACCGGCAGGGGCGAGGCCGCAAGGGCCGCATAGGCCGGTTGCAGCAGCGGCAGACGGGCGGGCTGGTAAAGCGCCAGAAAAAACGCCTGCCAAAAATCTTCAAGCAGCCCACGCACGCAGGAACGCCGCGCGCCCACCGGGCGCAGCTGGTGCAGGCCGAGGTCATTGCGTTCCGTACGGAAGAGCTCCAGCCCGGCAGGCAGGACGGGCGGCCGGTGGAGGAGACCGTCGCCATGCCGCATGACGGCTTCGGCCACGGCGGCCACGGCGGGCGCGGTGAACAGGCCATGACACGCCAGCCTGCCGTGACGGCACTGCCAGCAGCCCGTACAGCTCATGGCCGCCCGCAACACCCACTGGCCCGGCGAGCTGGGGCCTGTCTCCCGCGCATGGACGGGGCCCAGGGAAAGATTGAGCACCGGCACGCCCAGCCAGCTTGCCAGATGCATGGGGCCGGTATCCGGCGTGATGCAGAGATCCAGCCGCCGCATGACGCCGACCAGCGCATCCAGCGGCAGCTTGCCGCACAGATCGGCCTGCGGCAGGCCGCTGAGCCGGGCCGTCTCCCTGCCCAGAGGCTTTTCCGCCTCGCCGCCCAGGAAGAGCGGCATGTGTCCGCCGGCGGCAAGACGGCGGGCAAGACGGGCCCAGAAATGGGGAGAAGGGCGCTTGGCCGCCTCGCTGGCGCCGAGCACAAGCCCCACGCGCCCGGTGCCCGCCGGGCGGGGCAACGTATGGCCGATGCCGTGGATATCGGCATCCGGCGCAAGATCCAGCACATTCAGATCCGACCAGTGGAAGGGATTGCCCCGGTTGTTCTGCGTGAGCGCCTGACGGTAGAGCTGCCAGAAGCCATAGACATGCAGCCCATCCTCCTGCCCGGCCAGACCGAGCCGCTGCCCGGCCTGCATGCCGCCCAGGATGCGGGCGGACGCCGGGCGGGAACTGAGATTGATGCCCAGCTCGAAGGGCTGAGAGGCGGCAAGGGCCTCTCCCTGCGCGGCCGGGAAAAAGGTGACTGACGGCGCGACCGGCAGAAGCGGCTGGAAAAAGGCGGGTTCCGCCACGACCCAGACATTCCGGCAGGTGGCGCGCAGACGATGCAGCAGGGGAAAGCTCAGGATCAGATCCCCGAGACGGTGCATCTGCAGGACGAGCGCTGTGGACATGGAGGGACCTATCGGGGCGCGGCGGCGGCCGGCGTGGCGTAGATGCGGCGCATCTCGTCCAGCATCTCCTTGAGGCGATGCGCCCAGGTATGACAGCGCAGCACACGTTCCCGCCCGGCACGGGCCACGGCCTGACGCTCAGCAGGATGCGCCAGGTAATGGCGCACGAGGTCGGGGATCTCTTCCTTATCATGATAGCAGGCGATCTCGTGCGGCTCAAAAAGCGCGTCCATCTGCGGCCGCCAGTCGGTCAGCACAAAGGCCCCGGTGGCCGGCGCGTCGAAAATGCGCTGGTTGACGGCGCCCTTCATCTGCTTGCTGGTGCAGTTGAAATTGATGGCCGAACAGGGATAGAAGCGCGGCAGTTCCGTGTAATACGTAATGGACGGCAGCAGGCGCGGTTTGCGGTCATCATGCCGGAATTCGATGTTCCAGCCGCCATCCCCCACGATGAGAGGAGAAAAGGGCAGCAGTTCACGCACGCAGCCGTTGCGATAGAGGCGCGTGGCCTGCCAGGTCAGCGCGGTCTCGTAGGCAAGGCGCGCCTCGTTATCCGGCAGGGCCATGTACTGCGCGTACACGTCCGGCATGTCCTCGCGCAGGAAATCGGCGACGGAGCGCGTGTCGCTGGCCATGAAGGCGGCGGCGCAACGATAGAACGGCAGCAAAAGCGCACGCGGGAAATGCCCCTTCTTGAGACGCATCCCCACTTTGTAGATCATGGAGTTGCCCACAAAGGAAACGTCGCTGCGCCACTCGGCCGGGACGCTCCCCCCGGCAGGCGGATGGAAACGCTGCGGGTCCGTCCCCAGCGGCAAATAGGCGACGTGCTGGAAGCCCGCAGCCCGCAGGCTGTCCACATTGTCGGCATCCCAGGTGAACAGGGCCGTCCACGGGCTGACGCAGCTGCTGTACAGATGGATGATGAGGTGGGGATTGTCCACGAACCAGGAGGCCAGCGGCAGTTCCAGCCGGGCCAGCAGATCCATGAGGACCCCCTCCACATCCACCCCCATATGATTGAGGGTGATGCAGCAATCCGGGCGAAAGGTCAGCACGGCCCGCAAGAGCTGCTGCACGAAGTCGGAGCGCGCCAGCGTCTCGTCTTCGAGCTGGAGCAGCTCGTATTCGATGCCCAGCATCTTGCTGGCGCCGATGATCTCGCCAATGAGGAAATACTTGCTGGCCAGCAGCAGGACGCGCGGGCTGCGCCCCTGGAAGCGGGGTTGTCTGGCCCGACGCCAGAAGTCGAAATGCTCGCTGGCTGAAAGCTGCTCCCGCAGATAGCCGTAGTAGGAGCGATCCAGACGCTGATAGAAGGGGAGGGCGACAGGCAGGAAACGCCGTCCCTGCTGCCCGGCCTGCCAGCGGGAAAGTTCCCGCAGGGCCTGGGTGGGGTCCGCGGCGCTGACCACGAACACGCGTTCCCGCTCCGCGGGAGCGAGGGCCGCCAGCACGCCGCTGGCCTGCTGGATGGCCGTTTCCTTTTCCACCACGGCCACCGGCCCGGCGGTACGTTCCAGCAGGGCGCGCAGGGCGTGCCCCATGCCGCAGCCGAGCAGGACGGGCAGTCCGTCAAGAGAGACCGCCCCGGCAGCCGCCGGCGAGTCCACATCAGGAAGGAGCGGGCGAAGGGCGTCCAGCTCCCGCCGGGGGCCGCCGCTGCCCAACATGGTCAGGCTGCGGCCCGCCGTCTGCACGCAGATATCGACGGGACGGCCGTCCTGCCGGACGGCCTCGACCCGCAGCTGCCCGTCGGAAGCGGCAGGCGCTGCGGGCGAGGCGGAGCTCTCCGAAGGCTTTTTCACTGGAGATCTTCCCTGCTGTTGGGCACGACGATGATGTCGTCTTCCGACAGCATGAAGGTCACGTTCTGATACATGCGCTCCACCTGCATGAAGGTGCGCCCGATGGAGATCTCCACGCCGGGATAGACCGTACCCGGCACGATGAGACGGCAGGCGGACATGCTGGCTTCGTCGCGGCTGAGCTTTTTCCAGAGGCTTTCCCGCTGATCGATGAGCTGGGCGCGCTGCTTTTCCGTACGCACCAGCTTGCGGCTGGCCTCGGTGGCGTCGGGCGGCAGATGGCCCGCAACGGCCTTGAGGTGCACAAGCGTCTGCGAAAGACTGGAGATGGTGGCATCCAGTTCTTCCAGTTCCCGAATGTTTTCAGGATCATAACCAAGGAAGACGCGCGTGCTCACGCCGGCCTTGTTGCCCAGCTGCTTGCCCACGAAAACGCTGCCGTAGGCATTGGCCGTGGTGCCGTACAGGCTCTCGCGCACTACGAGGTTGCCCCCCACGTAGGCGGTGCAATAGAGACAGTATTTTTCCGTGATCACGTGGCTGCGCGAACGGACTTCCACCTTTTCCAGGAAGGGACTGAGGATCTTGCCCCGCGCTTCCAGCACGCAGTGCTGGCCCGTACCGCCGCGCGCGCCCACATCGATGACCAGATCCCGGCGGGCGTCGACGCTGCCCCCTTCCACCATGCCCATGATGCGGACATTGTTGGCATGCACGCTGAAACCGGCCCGGACGGAGCCGTGCACGCACATATCCCCCACAAAGTGGATATTGCCCGTCTGGAAGCTCACGTCCTGACGGACATTGAGCAGATGCTTCACCGTGATGCGGCCTTCACTGTAGAAGACATAGCCGTTGACGGCGGCAAGGATGTATTGCGGATGCGCCGGATCCACCACGGTATTGAAGCCCAGCGGCGGTTCGGGGCTTTCCAGGATGAAGCGGGGATCGGGATCGGGCCCGGCTTCGCTCAGGGGCACGACTTCAGCCAGCACCTGCCCCTTAATGACGTTTTGCACATATCCCAGGTTGTACAGGTTGCTGCCGCTGGCTTCCGCGATCTCGCTGCACGGCTTGAGATTCAGATGGTGCAGATCCGGATTGAAAAAATGCTTCAGATAAAATGACACGGCTCTCTCTCCCTTCCTTTCTGCCTGTCACCGGATTCGGTCTGCCCGCAGGCCACGGCAGGACGGCTCATGCGGGGGAGGTGGCGCGCCACTTATTCGAGCACGTCGGGGATGCGCCCTTCGAGTTCGTGTTCGCTGGTGAATGCGGGGAAAAATCCTTCGATCTCCACGTCCCGGAGAAGTTTTTGCACCGGTTCCGAAGGAGAAAGCAGGATAAGACGCCGCCCGTGGCTCAGGCCCAGCGTATCGGCACAGACAAGCGCGCCAAGGCCGGAGCTGTCCACTTCTTCCACGCCGCTCAGGTCGATGGCCACCTGGGCTATCCCCTGCGCCAGCAGGAGTTTTTCCAGCTCGGCCCGCAGGGTGATGGCGTCCTGGAGGAGCAGCGTGCCGTGGTAGCGCACGACCGTCGTTTTTTTGTGCTGTTCGATGTCCAGCGAGAACATGTCGCCTCCTATCCTTTTGCAGGCGGGGAAAAGAGCTCCGCGGAGTCGAGCCAGAGCGTCACCGGCCCCCAGTTGCAGAGCGAGACCCGCATGTCAGCCCCAAATAACCCAGAGTATACGTTACCTTGCATCATGTCGTCAACTCGACGGACGTAGGCATCGAAAAGGGCTCTGGCCGTGGCGGGCGGAGCCGCCGCGGTGAAATCCGGCCGGCGGCCGTGACGGCAACCGGCGTACAGGGTGAACTGCGGGACCAGCAAAATGCTGCCGCCCGCCTCGCGCACCGAGCAGTGCATCTTTTGCGCATACTCCCCCTCGCCGGGAAAGATGCGCAGCTCCACGAGCTTGCGGGCCATGCCGGAAAAAACGTCGCTTGCGGCAAGCTCCGGCCCATCCGCCTGCCCGAAACCGACCAGCACCACCAGCCCCTTGCCGATGCTCGCCAGGACCTTGCCGTCCACGGCGACGGAACCTTCCAGGACACGTTGCACGCACAGACGCATCAGGCTTCTCCTCCGGCTTCCTCCGCCGCTGCGCCGGCATGGCGGCGGGCCCGGGCGGCCGCGCGGGCTTCTTCCTCTTCGCGCAGTGCACGCCGCAGCACCTTGCCGATGGCCGATTTGGGTAGCTCCGTACGAAACTCCACGTGGCGCGGCACCTTGTAGTTGGCCAGCTTGCTGCGGCACCAGGCGATGATGGCCGCCTTGTCCAGCTCGCCGGCGGCCTGCTCGCGGGGCACCACGTAACACTTGAGCACCTCGCCGCGCAGGGGGTCCCGCAGGCCCACGCAGACGGCCTCCTGCACGCCCTCATGCTCCATGATGACTTCTTCCACCTCACGCGGATAGACATTGAAGCCGCCCACGAGCACAAGATCTTTCTTGCGGTCGACGATGTAGAAGAAGCCGTCTTCATCCATGCAGGCCAGATCGCCGGTGCGCAGCCAGCCGTCCTGCAGGGTCGCCGCCGTTTCTTCCGGGCGCTCCCAGTAACCGTGCATGACCTGCGGCCCTCGGATGAGCAGCTCGCCCACGGTATGCGGCGGCAGCGGCTCCATGCCGCCCGGCTCCACGATCATGGCGTCCGTGCCGGGCATGGGCATGCCGATGGAGCCCTCTTTCTGCTGTTCGGGGATGAGCGGATTGAGATGGGTGACCGGCGAGGCCTCGGTCAGACCGTAGCCTTCCAGCAGGGACGCGCCGGTGAGCTCGTGGAACTGACGCCGCAGCTCGCGAGAAAGGGGCGCGGACCCGGAAATGCAGAGCTTGACGCTTTTGAGGTCGAACTGCGCCAGATTCTTCTGCTGCAAGAGCGAGGCATAGACCGAAGGCGCGCCGGGAAAGATGGTGGGACGGTGCCGGTTGATGAGGTGCAGCACATCTTGCGGCACATAGCGCGGCAGGGGCAGCGAGGTGGCCGCCAGCATGGCGGGCAGGGTGATGCCGAGGCACAGCCCGTAGACATGGAAAAAGGGCAGCAATCCCACGATGCTGTGACGCTCATGCCGCAGATCGCGGATGACCTCCAGCACCTGCAGGGCATTGGAGCCGAGATTGCCGTGCGTCAGCGGGACGCCCTTGGGCAGGCCGGTGGTGCCGCCGGTATACTGGAGCAGGGCGGGCGTCACGTCAGGGGCGGCGATATTGGCCACGCAGGGCTCGCTCCCGCGCGCCAGCTCCTTCCAGGGGAGCACGCCGGGCCCGTAGGGGATGCGAGGGGCATGTCTGTTGCGCAGCTCCTTCAGACGGTAGAGCAGGCTAAGCGGGAAGGAGAGGGCATCCCCCACGCCGGTGGTGATGTAGGTCTCCACCGGCAGCCGGTCGCGCAGCGAGTCGATGCGGGGCCAGAGCAGATCCAGCAGGATCATGTGACGGGGCCGGGCGTCATTGAGGATGGTCAGGAGTTCCGACTCCATATAGAGCGGATTGAGCATGACCACCACGCCCCCGGCCTTGAGGATGGCCCAGAACACGACGATGGTCTGCGGCAGGTTGGGCAGCATGACGGCCACGCGGTCGCCGTCGCCCACGCCCAGCTCCCGCAGCCGTCCCGCCATGCGCTCGGCCTGCCGCTTGAGCTGCCGATAGGTGAGCAGCGTGTTCTGGAAGCGCAGGGCCGCCCTGTCCGGATTGCGGCGCGCCGCCTCGTCCAGAAAATGGAAAAGCGGTTTCCCGAACGCCGGGATCTCGGCGTTGACGCCGTCCTCGTAATGGGCCAGCCAGGGGCGGGAAGGATCAACGGGCATGATGGCTATCTCCTGCATCGGCTGCTGCGGGGGGAGTGTACAGGGCGCTGACGACGGCATAGGCCTTGATGCCTTCCTCTCGTCCGGTGAATCCCAGGCGCTCCTCGGTGGTCGCCTTGATGTTGACGGCCTCCGGAGGCAACTGCAAAAGCCGAGCCACATTACTGCGGATAGCGTCCTTGAAGGCGGCCAGACGGGGCCTCTGCGCCACGATGGTCATATCCGCATGACAGGGCCGGACACCGGCGCGCCTGACGCGGGTCAGCACCTGATCCAGCAGCACCGCCGAGGAGATGTTGTCGAAGCGGGCGTCGGCATCAGGAAAATGCTCGCCGATGTCCCCAAGCCCGGCGCAGCCGAGCAGGGCGTCGCACAGAGCGTGCAGCAGCACGTCCCCGTCGGAATGGGCCAGCACGGCCGGGGCCTTGTCGATGGCGACGCCGCCCAGTTTCATGGGGCGGGCCTTGGGCTCTCCGGCATCCTGCGCGTAGCGGTGCACGTCATAGCCCATGCCCGTACGGGGCTGGAGCGAAGGCGGCGGGCTGAGAAGGGCCATATCGTCCACCGTGGTTATCTTGCAGTTGGTCTTTTCCCCCGGCACGACCCGCACCGTGTGGCCCGCGGCCTCCATGAGCATGGCGTCATCCGTCACGGGCTGTTGCCCCTGCCCGGCTCCCGCCGCACGTGCGGCATGGGCCGCCTCCAGTTCCGCCCGCACGAAGCCCTGCGGCGTCTGCACGGCGGCAAGGCGGTGCCGGGGAAGGGTGGAGACCACCTGATCCCCCTCCACCATCTTGATGGTATCGGTGACCGGAAGCGCGGGGATGACCGCCACGGCCCCGCCGGCAAGCGCGGCGCGGACGGCATGGACCAGGCGGGCGCTCATGAACGGGCGCGCCGCATCGTGGATGAGCACATGGTGCGCCGTCGACGGCAGGGCCGCCAGACCGTTGCGCACGGAATCGTCCCGCTCAGCGCCGCCGCTCACGGCCTTCCAGGGCAGGCCGAGGGGACAGCGGGCGTCAAGCGCGCGGACTTCTTCCTCACAGCGGGCGAGCGCGTCAGGAGGGAAGACGAAAATGATGCCGGCCACCACGCCGCTGCGGCTGAAGGTTTGGGCGCTGTGCCAGTAAAGCGGGGCATCCTTCCAGAGCAGGAACTGCTTGGACGTGCCGCCGGTGGCGGCAGCCATGCGCGATCCGCGCCCTGCCGCCAGCAGCAGGGCCCACGGACGCGGAGCGTCCGCGGGGAGTTTCGCGGGATCGGGTCCCTGAGCCTGATCAGCGTTTTCGGCGTTCATGGCAATTCCGGCAGAGTTCATGAGCATTTCCCGTTTGAAGCGCTTCGCGTCTCAAACCCTGCGGCCTGCATTTCGCGGGAAAACGCGGTTTTTCCGCTTGATTTCGGCCGGGCGGCGCTGCGCCGCCGTCTCGCGTCTTGCCTTTTGCAACAGCAAAACGTTCAGGCAAACGGGAGCCGGCCTGTAAGCCGGGTTCTGTCATGCCTTGGTCGCATGAGGCCACCATTCCTCTAGGAGTGCGGTTACCCGCACCCTCAAGCAACCTACCCGGAAGGATTGGCCGGGCCAGCCTCCTTCCCTATTTGGTCTTGCTCCAGACGGGGTATGCCGAGCATGCCGCGTCACCGCGGCATCTGGTAGGCTCTTACCCTACCGTTTCACCCTTACCCCCCAAGGGGGGCGGTTTGCTTTCTGTGGCGCTGTCCGAAGGTCACCCTTCCTGGGGATTACCCAGCGTCCTGCCCTGTGGAGCCCGGACTTTCCTCCCCGAATCGCTTCGCGGCGGTGGCCCGGCCGACTCCCGTTTGTCTGATATGGTCATGACGGCAGCCGGCTGCCGTCACCTATCGCGTCATCGTTCCCGGCATGCGCGGCATGCCGCTTCGCGGTGGATAAACTGTTCTAATCCACCAGCGTCTTGGGCGTTTCGGGGATGCCCGGCGTCACCGGGAAATCGAAATGCTCGTTCCAGAAGATGAGGCGCTGGCAGTTGGGGCAGCTCAGGATCTGCTGCCCGCGCTGCAGTTCGATGTAGGACTGCGGCGGCACGGCGATATGGCAGCCGGTGCAGATGCCTTCCTTGACCGCCACGATGACGGGATGCTCAAGACGTTTGCGGATGAACTCATAGCGCACGAACACAGGATGCGGGATGGCGCTGCTCGCGGCTTCCCGCTTCTGCTCCAGCTCGGCCAGACGGGTGCGGCAGGCGGAGAGCTTTTCTTCCAGGCTATCGCGGCGCACTTCCAGCTCGGCCTGCAGGCCCGTATGGGTCAGGTCGATCTGGGCCAGCTTCTCGTTCTGGAGCTGGAGCTCCTCCATGAGAGCCATCTTTTCCTCTTCGCGCGAACGGATGACCTTTTCGATGCTGTCCATCTCGCGCATCATGGCGTGATGCTCACGCTGGTTCTCCACCTGCATGAGCTTGTTCTTGCTCTTCTTGATGCGGGCGGAATCGTCCTCGATCTCGAAATCGAGGCGTTTCTGCTGCTCCTGGAGATGGTTCAGCTTTTCCAGCACGCGCTCACGCTGGGCGTTGCTGGCGTCGAAACGCTGCTGCAGGTCCTCCAGTTCGCGCGGCGCGCGCTCCAGATCCTGCCGGACGGCAAAAATGGCGTCATCTATTTTCTGCAGCTCCACGAGCTGACGGATCTGATCAAGATAAACGGCGGTACTCATAGTTTCCTCCCAAAAAGCGTGCCCGTGTCGCGCCGTCAGGCCGCCCAGGGCCGCAACGGTGAAAGCGAAGGCACGAAAAAGACATTGACGCCCGGCAGCAGAGACTGCAACAGCGCACACATGCGGCGCATCATCTCTTCCTCAAGACTGTGATGCCCCACGTCCGCCGTGCAGATCTCCGCGTCCAGCGCCGTATGATACTTCACGTCGCCGGTGATGAAGAATTCCACGCCGCAGCGGGCCGCATCTTCCAGCAGGGAAGAGCCCGATCCGGTACAATAGCCGATGCGCCGCACCTGTTCCGGCAGAGGTCCGCACAGCGTCGTTGTGGAAAGATCCAGCCAGCGGCTCAGTCGTTGCAGGATGGCGGAAGGCGGCTGCAGCGCGGGCAGATCGCCGGCCAGCCCGAAGCCCAGGGGCAGGGCGGCCCCCTCCGGGGCCGGAGCGGTCGGCTCGATGACTGCCCGGGCGGTCAGGCCAAGTTCGTCAGCGACCCAGGCGGCCGGACCGGCGCTGTTGACGTCCAGCGAGGTATGGCAGGCGTACAGCGGCACGTCCGCTCCCAGCAGGAGCCGCAGCACCTCATGGTAGGCGTCCAGACGGCGCGGCAGGCGCGGCTTGAGCAGCAAAGGGTGATGGCTCAACAGAAAATGCGCGCCCTTGTCAAGCGCCGCCGCCACGGAAGCGGGCGTGGGGTCGAGACAGACGGCAAGCTGTTCCACTTCCGCACGGCGGGCGGCCACCTGCATGCCGGAGCAATCCCAGGTCGCCTGCGTGGACGGTGCGGCAACTTTTTCTATGGTTGCAATGATTTCAGTCAGTTGCATAGCATCCCCGCCAAATAGAAAGGCACTTTTTCCAAAAAGGGAAAAGTGCCTCATGCAGTGCTGAATGCGTCTTTTTCTGTCCTGCTGACAGAAAACGCTGCCCAGTCTTGCTTGCACACAAGCAGAATATGGCATCCATTCCGCCATCTTGTACCACAACCGTCATATTGTCAAGAAGGCGCTGGCCTTTTGACGGGACTGTGCGCTCGCTGCCCCTGATGCGCGGATGCGTGCCCATCCCGACGGCGCAGCCTTGCCGCATGCGCCATGCCATACCACCGTTCCAGCGGGATCTGCGTCCGCTTGCCGCTACCAAAAGGTATATGTTATGGCTAGGAACGCCTAACCAGGCTGAAAAGTGACCGACATGGAGAAACGCATCGCAGGAGCATTTTCCGTTGAGCGCATGCCGGCAGGCTTTGCTTGTGCGGATGTGCGCCATATGAACGAATTTTTTCAACGGAGATCGTTTTATGAGAGCATCCCGTGCTGTGTTTTTGCTTGCCGTATTTTTTACCCTCTGCATGCCGCTCAAGGGAAATTGTGCGAATATCAGTGAGCGCGAGGCCCAAAGAGACATGACAGACCTGATGGAAGCGGCAAGAAAGGGCGACAATCAAACCATCCAGACGCTGCTGGACAATGGAGCCGACATCCACGCACGAGATAAAACGGGCATGACGGCTCTGATGTATGCGGCACTGGCCGACCACAGTCAGGCCGTTCAAACGCTGCTGGCCAACGGGGCCGACATGTACGCGCAGGATAAAGAAGGCAGGACGGTCCTGATGTATGCGGCAGTGGCCCGCCACAGCAAGGCCGTTCAAAAGCTGCTGGATAATGGAGCCGCAGCCGGCATCCATGCACAGGATAACTATGGCATGACAGCCCTGATGGCGGCGGCATTCAATGGCCACAGCAAGGCCATCCAGGCCTTGCTGGACAACGGGGCCGACATCCATGCGCGTGATAAGTATGGCAGGACGGCCCTGCTGCTGGCGGCAGGCATGGGGCGCAGCCAGGCCATCCAAGTCCTGCTGGACAACGGGGCCGACATGTCTGCACGGGATAAGGATGGCAGGACGGCCCTGATGCGGGCGGCAAGAGATGGCGACAGCCAGACCATCCAAACGCTGCTGGACAACAAAGCCGACATACATGCACGGGATGATGATGGCAGGACGGCCCTGATGCTGGCAGCCGAAATGGGACACGTCCAGGCCGTCCAAACGCTGCTGGACAATGGGGCCAACATAAACACGCGGGATATGAACGGCATGACTGCCCTGGATCTGGCGCGTGATCAGCAGCATGGGGATGTCGTCACCCTGCTTGAGCGGAAATGAGCCATGCAAACGGATTTTTCAACGGAGATCGTTTTATGAGAGCATACCGCGCTGTTTTTTTGCTTGCCGTATTTTTTACCCTCTGCATGCCGCTCAAGGGCGATTGTGCGACTATCAGTGAACGCGAGGCCCCAAGGGGCATGACAGACCTGATGGAAGCGGCAAGAAAGGGCGACAGCCAAGCCATCCAGACGCTGCTGGACAATGGGGCCGACATCCATGCACGGGATGAATATGACAACACAGCCCTGATGCACGCCGCAGCCTGTGGCCAGAGTCAAGCCATCCTGACCCTGCTGGAGAACGGAGCCGATATCAATACACGAGATGTCAATGGCATGACTGCGCTGATACTGGCGACGATAGCGGGGCACAGGCAGACCATCCAAACGCTGCTGGACAACAAGGCCGACATCCATGCGCGGGATATCAAGGGCGCGACATCCCTGATGGTTGCGGCATACTATGGCCGCAGCCAGACCGTCCAGACCCTGCTGGACAAAGGGGCCGATATCCGTGCGCGGGATAAGAATGGCACGACAGCCCTGATGTTTGCGGCAGGCCGTGGTCACAGCCAGGCCGTCCAAACGCTGTTGGACAACAAGGCCGACATCAATGCACAGGATAACTATGGCAGGACAGCCCTGATAGCAGCGGCATATCATGGTCAAAGTCAGGCCATTCAAACCCTGCTGGACAACGGGGCTGACATAAACATGCAGGATAAAGATGGCAGGACAGCCCTGATGTGGGCACGCAGCCAAAATCATGCGGATGCCGTCAAATTGCTTAAAAAGTACGGCGCGAAGTAGAGAGCGGTCGGTCGCACACCACGAATGTGCACGGAAAAGCCCGTCCGGCAACTGTCCGGGCGGGCTTTTCCGTACACATTTTCCAGATGAAACGCTTCACGTTTCACAGCATATAGCCTGTCGCTTTGGCGGGAAAACACGGTTTTCCTCTTACTTTGAATCGGGCGGCTCTGTGCTGCCGCCCCGTATTTTGCCTTTTTCAAAGGAAAAACGCTGTAGCCATGAAAAAAGACATTTTATGGGGCTTATGACAATAAAATTGAGGGATCTTACTACGCAGGGATACAAGAGCCCTTCAGCAAACAGTATAGCGCTATAAAAAATAAGACCTATAACATCACTTTCGGACGGGAAACTGTGATGCGAATCAAATTTGGATACGAGCGCTGTGGCTGGCGGCGTGCCCAGCTTTATGGCCATGACCACCATGCCGCATCCCCCCGCTACAAGCAGCGTGGAACGGATCCCTGTAAAACGAAGGAAAAACATGATCTGAAACCACATGCAACTTCCGAAGAACAATGCGATGGCATCATTTTCAAAATGTAGGGAATACCATTCAGCAGTATATATTTCGAATAATGCGGAAAAGAAATTATATGCAATGATGACGAAAAGCAAAAAAAGAAGGGGCTTGACCGAAAGAAAGAGCATTTTTATCAATATGCTCACTGGTCTCCGCTTCACCTGTTTTTCCTCCGTCATGCAATGGATATCTGCTTCCATGCCCGTGATCATGTTGTTTTGCGGTCGTTCTCCCATCACTATTTGCTTTGATTGAATGGGAGAGCCAATAGCGACGTGATCGGCGTACCTGACATGTAGAGCAGTTCCAGTTTGAAAAGCTTTGCGTTTCAAACCATACGGCCTGGCGTTTCGCGGGAAAAACACGGTTTTCTCGCTTGGTTTCGGCCGGGCGGCGCTGTGCCGCCGCCTCGCATTTTACCTTTATCACAGGCAAAATGCTCCAGAGCTTTTCAGTTTGAAACGTCCAGGCTGCACGTTCCCCCCTCCGCTCAGCGGGAAGGGCAGGGGGGCTGCCGAGGCTGCCAGCGGTTGAGCAAGCCCACGGCCGATCACGGCCCAAAAAGAAAAAAACCCGTTGATTTCTCAACGGGCTTACTTTCTTGCTGGCGGAGAGGGAGAGATTCGAACTCTCGGTACGCTTTTAACGTACACACGATTTCCAATCGTGCTCCTTCGACCAGCTCGGACACCTCTCCGCGCTCAAAGCCAGATTTATATATACCCCCTTTCCGGGGAAGGCAAGAAAAAAATGCACAAAAACAAAAATTTTTTTTCGCCCAGCTTCAGGGCGGTCCGCCGCCCCGGTTTCGGCTGAAACGGATGGGAGCACGCTGCCGCCAGCTTGCCGGACAGACCGCTCAGGACTTTTGCTCCCCTTGTGCCTGACAGGCGGCCGCAGAGGAGGAGGACGGCGCTGCCGTTTCCGCAGGGACGGACGGCTGGCCGCTCTCTTCCGTCTTTGCTTCCTTTGCTTCAAGGCGGCGCGCCGCATGCCGCAGATAGAGAAGGAAGGCCAGGGCGGCACAGACGATGCCCACCAGATTGACCAGGCCGAGCAGGGAGAAGCTACTCATAGGATGTCCTCGCCATGACGAAAAAAAGAGCGCATCATACGCAGGCAGGGCCGCAAGATGCGGCCCTGTCTCAAATCATCATACAGCGCCGAATGTGGCGCAGGCACGGATGGACGGCTTGGAGCATTTTGCCGTTGAAAAGGCGAAATGCGAGCCCGTATGGGAAAATGCTCTAGATGCCCATCTGGCTGAAGCCGCTGTCGGCATAGATCACGCTGCCGGTCACGCCGCGCCCCAGATCCGAAGCCAGGAAGGTGGCCAGACCGCCCACGTCGTGCGTGGTGACGTTGCGGCGCAGGGGCGAGCTTTCCTCCACCCGGGTAAAGATGTTCTTGAGGCCGGAGACCGCGGAGGCGGCCAGCGTCTTGATGGGGCCGGCGCTGATGGCGTTGACGCGCACGCCCTTCTCGCCAAGCTCATAGGAAAGGTAGCGCACGGAGGCTTCCAGCGCCGCCTTGGCTACGCCCATGACGTTGTAGCCGGGGATGACCTTGGTGGAGCCATGATAGGTCATGGTGATGACGGACGAACCCTCGTGCAGGAGCGGTTCAAAGGCGCGGCAGATGCCGGTCAGCGAGTAGGCGGAAATGTCCAGCGCCAGATGGAAGCCCTCGCGGGTCGTGTCCACGAAACGCCCGGTGAGGTCTTCACGATTGGCAAAGGCGATGGAGTGGACGAGGATGTCGACCTCGCCCCACTTTTCCTTGACCAGCTCGGCGGCGGCGGCGATCTGGGCGTCGTCGCTCACATCGCACTGGAAGGTGAACTCGCCGCCCAGCTCTTCGCTGAGGGGTTCCACACGCTTCTTGATGGCGTCCCCCACGTAGTTGAAGGCGAGACGGGCCCCCTGCTCCTTGAAGCAGGAAGCGATGCCGTAGGCAATGCTCTTGTTGTTGGCCAGACCGAGAATGAGGGCTTTTTTGCCTTGCAGCAGCATGGTGATTCTCCTTGCGGCCGGAAATTCCGGCATGTCATTCGTTGGCGTGCCGGGACGCGGGCCCGGCATCCCTGACCGTCCCTAGATGCTGAAGGGTTTTCCGGTCAGGATCTCATAGGCTTCCCGGTAGCGGGCCGCCGTGTTGTCGATGATCTCCTGCGGCAGGGTAGGCGCAGGCGGCTGCATGTTCCACGGCTGCTGCTTGAGCCAGTCGCGCAGATACTGCTTGTCGAAGCTGGGCTGCCCCTGACCGGGGACATACTTGTCCGCGGGCCAGAAGCGGGAGGAATCCGGGGTCAGCACCTCGTCGATGATATGCAGCTTGCCGTTGATGAAGCCGAACTCGAACTTGGTGTCGGCCACGATGATGCCCCTGCCGGCCGCATAGGCGCGCCCGGCCTCATAGATGCGCAGGGAAACGTTCTGCACCTGCTCGGCCACCTCGTCCCCAAGCAGGGCGGCGGCGCGGGCCACGCTGATGTTTTCGTCGTGTTCGCCCAGTTCGGCCTTGGTGGAGGGGGTGAAGATGGCCGGTTCCAGCTTCTCGGATTCACGCAGCCCGGCAGGCAGGTCATAGCCGCACAGTTTGCCGGTCGCCTGATAGTCCTTCCAGCCGGAGCCGCTCAGATAGCCGCGCACGATGCACTCCACGGGCAGGGGACGGGCCTTGCGCACGAGCACGGCGCGGCCCTCCAGCTCGTCCTCCCACGGGGCAAGACAGGCAGGGAAGCGGCTGACGTCGCTCTCCACCAGATGGTTGGGGATGATGTCCTGGAACTTCTCCATCCAGAACAGGGTGATCTGATTGAGGATGACCCCCTTGTACGGGATGGGTTCCCCCATGATGACGTCATAGGCCGACATGCGGTCGGTGGTCACGATGAGCAGGGTATCCTCGTCCACCTCATAGATATCGCGAACCTTGCCGCGCGAGCGCAGGGGACAGGCAGAGATCTGGGTCTGGGTAACAATGCGCATGACAGCTCCTTAGACGCGCGGCGTTTTCTGGCCGCGAATTTCGGCAGAACGGGCGTGGGCCTCCAGCCCCTCCATGCGGGCAAGGGCGGCAATGGCCTCCCGGCTGTTCTGGAGGAAGGCGGCGGACGTCGCCACGATGCTGGTTTTCTTGCAGAATGTCTGGACGGAAAGGGCAGAGGAAAAGCGCGCCGTGCCCAGCGTGGGCAGCACATGATTGGGCCCGGCGAAATAGTCGCCCACCGGCTCAGGACAGTGATGCCCCATGAAGACCGCGCCGGCGTGCCGGATGCCCGGCAGCAGCGCCCAGGGGTCGCGCACGCACAGCTCCAGATGCTCCGGAGCGATCTGATTGGCCACGGCCACGGCCACATCCATGTTCGGTACCGTGATGACCGCGCCCCAGTCAAGCAGGGACCTGGCGGCCGTCTGGGCCTTGGGCAGGGAGGCGCACTGATTGTCCAGCTCCTCGCGGATGCGCTCGCCCAGCTGGACGTCCGTGGTGATGCAGAGGGCGGCGGCCAGAGGATCGTGTTCGGCCTGCGAGAGCATGTCCGCCGCCACCCAGTCCGGACGGGCGGTGCCGTCCGCCAGGATGAGCACCTCGCTCGGCCCGGCGATCATGTCGATGCCCACGACACCCTGCACGAGGCGCTTGGCCGTCGCCACATAGATGTTGCCCGGCCCGGCGATGACGTCCACGGCGGGCAGGGCCGGCGTGCCGTAGGCCAGGGCCGCGATGGCCCATGCGCCGCCCACGCGGTAGACTTCGTCGATATCGAGCAGATGCGCCGCAGCCAGGATGGCGGGCGCGATGCTGCCGTCGGCGCGCGGCGGCGTGCAGACGGCGATGCGCCGCACTCCGGCCACCTGCGCGGGGATGGCGTTCATGAGCAGGCTGGAGATGAGCGGCGTGCTGCCGCCCTGACCGCCGGGCACGTAGAGGCCCACGCTGTCCACCGGCAGGACGCGCTGTCCAAGGATGCTGCCGTCCGGCAGGGTCTCGAACCACGATTTTTCCCGCTGCGCCTCATGGAAGCGGCGGATGTTGCGGGCGGCGTCCCCGATATGTTCACGCTGCTCGGGCGAGACGGAAGCCGCGCTGCGGGCGATGTCCATCTCGGACAGACGCAGGGGCGGTTCGAAGGCGGCGCAGTCGAAACGGCGGGTATATTCCAGCAGGGCCTCGTCCCCGCGGGCACGGACATCATCAAGGATGGCCCGTACGGCGCTCTCCACGTTGTCGCCGGGATTGCGTCGCTCTTCGAGCCATTTTGCGGCCTTGGGCCAGTCGTGCGCGGTCTGGAGGGAAATGCTGCGGCATGTCATAGGCTTCCTCCCGTTGAAAAGCAGCCAAGCATAGCCGAGGTTTGGCGGAATGTCGAGGCGGGAAAAGTGCCTTCCGCCCTTGACAGCGGCACGGGCTGAACTTACCCCTTAAGGTCAGAACCACGCACCAAGCCGCCCCGTGGGAAACGCTTTTTTCGCCCGGCACGCGCAAAAAAAGCGCAAGCGACCGCCCTGCATGCGGCCGGCGCGCTTTTTCCCGGCATGGAGCCGCGCGAGAAGAGCAGGCAACGCCACGGACAGGACGGCGCGTCCCGGCTTTTGAGCGTTTTGCCTTCGAAGAAGGCAGGATGCGAGGCGGCGGCACAGCCCCGCCCGGCCAATCGTGAGCGGAAAAACCGCGTTTTTTTCGTGGAACGACAGGCCGAATGGAGTGGAGCGCAAAGCGTTTCACCCTGAAAATGCTCGAGAAAAGACGACAGAACCATATGCCATGCTTTCGCTGCCCTGCGCGTCACGGTGGTACGGGCTGGTTTCGGGAGGATATGTATGCATCATCATAAAGTTCACGATACCTACAAGAAGGCTGCGGAAGCGGCGGAAATGGAAGCCGCGGCGGCTGCGGCGGCCGAAGCTGCCGCCGAGAACGCCGAGGCGGATGCGGCAGCGGCTGCGGGGGACGGCGCGCAGGCCGCGCCGGAAGATCTGGTCCGCGCCTGCCGTGAACAGCTCTGCCCCCAGTGCGAAGAGAAAAAGGTGGCGGACGACATGCGCCTGCGCATGGCTGCCGAGATGGAGAACTTCAAGAAGCGCCTTGCGCGCGAGCATGAAGAGCAGATGCGCTACGCGGCGGAAAAGATCCTGCGGGACATGCTGCCCGGACTGGACAATCTGGAACTGGCGCTGCAATACGGCAGCCGGGACGCCGCCTGTCAGGACATGCTGACGGGCGTGGCCATGACCCACAAACTCATGCTGGAGGCCATGGCCCGGCACGGTCTCGTGCCGGTGGGCGAAGAGGGCGAAGATTTCACCCCGGAACGCCACGAAGCCGTCGGCTTCGACGACTGCCCCACCGTCGGCCCCGGCTGCGTCTCGCGCGTGCTGCAACGTGGCTACAAGCTGGGCGACCGCCTGCTGCGCCCGGCCAAGGTGATGATCAACCAGGGCTAGGACCTGTTGCCACTATTCGCTGCTTGTTTGGGGGGAAGGGGAACCCCTCCGCCAGCGCGAGAGGGGTTCCCCTTCCCCCCAAGCCCCCCATCCCTTCCCCAGCGCGCTTTTATCAGGGGGAAAAAGCAGGGACGAGGGGCGCACCGCCCCTCAAGACAGGCGGGGCATGTACAGCCCATTTACCTATCTGCTGAACAATTAGTAAAACTTGTGCTAATCAGCCCGGGCAGCGGGGCGGCCGGCTGCGCCGGTCTTGCTCTTGGACGCAAGATTTCCGTTCCGTGCGCTCAATTGCCGGAACTCTGATCGAAGAGAAGGGCAAAGGTATCCTGCACGTCAAGGAAGGCATCGACCACACGCGGGTCAAAGGCCGTCCCGCGCCCCTCGCAGATGCATTTCACCGCAACGTCATGCGGATAGGGCTCCTTGTAGACGCGCCGGCTGCGCAGGGCATCATAAACGTCCACCACACTGACGACACGGGCGCAGAGGGGGATCTCGTCTTCCCGGAGCCCGGAGGGATAGCCCTTGCCGTCCCATCGTTCATGATGATTGAGGGCGATCTCTCTGGCATAATGCAGGAAGCAGCGCCTCCCCATCTCCTTGTCCAGCTCCTGCCCGGCCTCTTCCAGGATCTGATAGCCCAGCGTGGTGTGGCGCTTCATGATGTCGAACTCTTCCGGGCTCAACCGGCCGGGCTTGTGCAGGATATTGTCGGGGATGGCCACCTTGCCCACGTCATGCAGCGGCGTGGAGAGGATGATCCACTCGATATCGCTGGAGGAGAGGCTTTCCGGGGCATCTGGCCGCTCCATGATGCGCCGCAATAAAACTTCCACCAGGCGGCTGGTGCGCTGGATGTGGGCCCCGGTCTCAGGGTCGCGCCATTCGGCCAGCATGGCCATGGCGTGGATGGTGGCCTTCTGGGTCTGCAAAAGTTCGCTGGTGCGCTGGGCCACCAGCTCGCTGAGGTGATCACGATGGCGCTTGAGCTCGAGATGCAGCTCCACGCGCTGATGGACCAGCGAGGCCCGGAAGGGCTTGCGGATGAAGTCCTGCGCGCCAAGGGAAAAACCGGTGGATTCGTCCGAATCGTCGTTCTCGGCGGTGACGATGATGACGGGGATGTCCCGCGTCCGCGGGTCTTCCTTGAGACGGCGGCAGACCTCATACCCGTTCATGCCCGGCATGACCACATCCAGCAGGATGATGTCCGGCTGCGGATCGGCGGCGGCAAGGCGCAGGGCATCCTGGCCGTTCTTGGCAAACATGATGCGGTGATCGGTGCGCAGGGCCTCGCTCAGCATGCGGAGGTTCTCCGGCGCGTCATCCACCAGCAGCACGGTGCTGCGCAGGGCGGGCAGAACGTTGCTGCGCATGTTAGCTGCCGCTTTGCCGCCGGCCGTTCAGCGCCCGGACGATCTCCGGCGCAAGGGCCTTGCCCAGACGCTGCACGAGCAGGCTCTGCGTCCTGACAAGGCTGGAGGTGGCCGCCGTGCCGGGCAGCGCCGCCGGGCAGGGGGCGCTGTCGGCAAAGCTGCCGCGGGCCATGACCCTGTCGGCGCTGTCCAGGAGAGACCAGCGGGCCTCCAGACGCACCGTCTCGCCCGGCGCGCCGTCGAGCCGCAGGACGTCCACCAGCAGAGCCGCCTTCCAGCCCGCGTCATCCGTGGTCTGCACCGCGATGTCACCGGCCAGCAGCGGCGGGCTCAGCACTTCGCGCAGGACGCGACGTATGCCCTGATCGAGGGGTTCGGCCCAGATGTCGAAATTGTTGACGTTCAGCAGCGGATCGCCTTCGCTGCGGCTGACCACGCCCTGCCGGTCAAGGTAGCCGGGGATGCCCACATGGGCGATGCGCAGGCTGGTGGAAGGCAGCGCGGGAGAAGAGAAGGGCTTTTCACCGCTTTCCAGCAGATAGTAGTAGGTGGGCGCGCTCTTGCCGCAGGCGCTCAACAGACAGGCCAGCAGGCAGAGCAGCGCGGCCGGGAAGATACGACGGCTACGACGCGCCGCGCAGGGAAAAAGCGTCATCGTTGACCTCCGGAACGTCCTCGCAGGAGGGATTCGGGATTGCGTTCAAGGGTATCGGCCAGCGCACGCAGCGAGCGCATGGCTGCCGTGGCTTCGCGCAGCAGGCGGCGGAGCTCGTTGACGGCGGGGGAGTCGCGGCCCACAAGGGCCTGCGTGGAGTGGGCCACGGCGGTAAAGCCGTCCATAGCCTGCGTCAGCGCTTCCAGGGCGCGGGGGAGCTCCGTCGAGGCGACGGCGCTGGCCTGCGAAAGGTTGGTCATGGTCTGATTGACGAGGCGCTGCGTCTCCCGGCTGGACACGAGGAGCCTGTTCGCCTCTTCAAAGGTATTGGCGAACTGGGTGATCCCCCTGTCGATGTCCGGGGAGGCCAGTATGTCGGAAAGGCGTTGCAGCGTCCCCTGGAAGGAGGTGACCAGCTCCTTGAGGGGCAGGGCGGACAGATTGCGCTGCAACTGGTCGATGGGCGACGGCAGGGTCGGGATCTCCGTCGCGGGATCGGCGGAACGGTAACGGGCCAGCGAGTCGGGGGAAAAATCCAGCTCGATACGGTACTGGCCCGTAATGAGGCTCTGGAGCTGCAGGCGGGCCCGCAGACCGCGCTGGACGAGCTGGGCCAGCATCTTGATGCGCTCCTCTTCGGGGAGCTTCTCGCCCGAGCGGGCGTCGTTGATGGCCCCCTCATTGATGCGTATGCCCACGGGGATGCTGACGCTGCCGTCCCGCGGGTTGGCCTGGAGCTGGATGTTGGTCACGGCGCCCAGCGGCACGCCGCGAAACACCACCGGCGCCCCCACGGTAAGCCCGCTGACCGAACCGTCAAAAATGAGCGTATACTCCAGATCGTCGGCAAAGAGATTGCCGCCGCCCAGCAGGCCGATGCCAAGGACAAGAAGCAGCAGGCCGGCAATGACGAAGCTGCCGACGGCCACAGAGGAGCGTGTTTGACTCATGCGTCTTTCCTTGCCGCGTCCGGGCCGGAGGCGGCGGAAGCCCCCGACGCTCCACGGGTGAGGAAGCGCCGGGCCTGTTCTTCGGTATGGGGATCATTGACAAGCAGCGAAGGATTGCCCGCGGCGGTGACCCGCCGAGTCTGGGCATCCAGAAAAATGCTGTTGCTGGCCACGGTGAAGATGCTGGCCAGCTCGTGCGAGACGATGACGAAGGTCGTACCCAGCGTGTCCCGCAATTCAAGGATGAGGTCGTCCAGCAGCCGGGAACTCACCGGGTCGAGCCCCGCCGAAGGTTCATCCAGAAAGAGGATCTCCGGATCAAGGGCCAGCGCCCGGGCCAGACCGGCCCGTTTGCGCATGCCGCCGCTTATCTCGGAAGGATAATAGTCCTCAAAGCCCGCCAGTCCGGCCAGCGCCAGTTTGAGCGAGGCCTGTTCCCGGATCTCCGCCGCGGAAAGGCGGGTGTACTGCTGCAACGGCAGGCCCACGTTCTCGGCCAGGGTCATGGAGCTCCAGAGCGCCCCGCCCTGGAAGAGGACGCCGGTACGCTGCATGAGCTGCCGCCGTTCGCGGGGCGTGCAGGCCCAGAAGTCCGTCCCGCCGTACAGCACCTGTCCCGCCTGCGGTTCCTTGAGGCCCATGAGCACGCGCAGCAGGGTGCTCTTGCCGCAGCCGGAACCGCCCATGATGAGGAAGACGTCATCCCGCGCCACGTCAAAGCTGACGTCCCGCATGAGCACATAGGAGCCGTAGCCGACCGTCAGATTGCGCACGCTGATGCGCGGGGAAGCTGCGGCGGAGGTGACGGGAGCGAGATCGTCCATGCCTAGACCTTCAGCACGTTGCACAATACGGTGATGATGGCCGTGGCCACGATGATGCCGACGATGCCGTGCACCACGGCGGTGGTGGTGGCCTTGCCCACGGCCTGCGCGCTGCGGCCGCAGCGGATGCCCTGATAGCAGCCGGAAAGGGCGATGATGACGCCGAAGACCACGGCGTACGTCAGGCCGATGATGCCGTGCGAGAAGGACACCATCCGCACGGTGGCGCTGAGGTATTCCAGCGCGCTGAGATCCAGCATGGCGACGCCCACCAGGAAGCCGCCCAGGATGCCCATGAGATCGGCATAAACGGTCAGCAGGGGCACCATGAGCGTCAGGGCCAGCATACGCGGCAGCACCAGAAAATCTATGGGCGAGATGCCGAGGGTGGACAGGGCGTCCACTTCTTCATTGACCTGCATGGTGCCGATGAGCGCCGCAAAAGACGCCCCCACCCGGCCGGACATGACCACCCCCACCATGACCGCGCCCATGACGCGCAGCATGCCGATGCCCACCAGCCCGGCCACGTAGATCTGCGCGCCGAACTGGGTGAGCTGCACCGCGCCCACAAAAGCCAGGATAAGACCGAAAAGCAGGCTGGTCAGGGAAATGATGGGCAGGGACAGCACGCCGCACTCGTACATGGCCGTCAGCAGATCCTGACGCCGCATCTGGGAGCGCCCCGTCAGGAAGCGCAGCAGGGCTAGGGCGACGTCCCCCACGAAGCCGGCAAACTCCTCCAGCTTGCCGGGCAGGGCGAGCACGGCCGACCCCAGCGAGGCCACGATCCCCTGCCGGCGTACCGTCCGGGACGCGCCCTGCTTGGCGGGGACGGCAAAGGCGAGCTGCACGAGGCGTTCCAGACCGTGCGGCAGTTCTCGCCGGATCTCCATGCCGCGTTCCTGGGCCGCCCGGACGAGCTGCATGAGGAAGACCAGCAGGCTGGAATCCCAGGCGGCCAGCGCCTCGCAGCGCAGCAGCATCCCCCGCGCGCCGCCCGTGCGCACGGCGGAAAGGGCCTCCTGCGCCTGCGAGGGCAGAGGGCTCCCCATCTTCCAGCTCCCGCCGATGCTGACGGTGAGCATGTCCCCCCTGTGGAGGATGCTGACTTGCGGACTTGTTTCCATCCTTTTATCATACGCCTTGGCGGCACCGGCTGCAAGCGGCAAGACGCCGCTCCTTTCCACGCACCTCCAACCCCCAGTCTGAAGCCATGTCTCTGAAAGATCGCCTTGGCCTTGCCACGCCCCCCCTGTTCCTGATGGATGGTTCCGCCTTCATTTTTCGCGGCTTTTTCGCCAACCGCAACATGCAGCGCTCGGACGGCTTCCCCACCAACGCGCTGGTGGTGGTGAGCCGCGTGCTGCTGCGCATCCTCAGGGAGGAAGCGCCGGAACACTTCGTTTTCGTGCAGGATGGCCGGGGCAAGAATTTCCGGCACGAGATCTTCTCGCTGTACAAGGCCAACCGCGAAGCCACGCCGGAGGATCTCGTCCGGCAGATAGATCCCATCCAGCGCATGGTGCGTGCGCTGGGGCTGCGTCTCCTCGTTTCCGAAGGCTGCGAGGCCGACGACTGCATCGCCTCTCTGGCGGAACGCTTCTCCGCGCAGTGCCCGGTGGTCATCGTGAGCGGCGACAAGGACCTCAAGCAGTGCCTCGGCCCCAATGTCTTCATGTGGGACCCCGGCTCCCGCGAGGAAAAGCTCGTCTCCGCCGAGGATTTCGTGCGGGAGACCGGCGTGCAGCCCTCGCAGTGGGCCGACGTGCAGGCCCTCATAGGCGATACCAGCGACAATATCCCCGGCGTGCCGGGCATCGGCCCCAAGAAGGCGCAGCAGATATTTGAAAGCTGCGCCTCGCTGGAGGAGATCCGCGACCATTTCGAGCGGGTCCCGGCCAAGCTCCAGGAAAAACTGCGCGACCATCTGGAAAACATGTTCACCTGGCGCGAACTGACCACACTGCGCCGGGATTTCTGCACGGACATCAGCCTGGACGACATGGCCGTCCGGCCGCCCGACGCCGAAGCCTGCGCCTCCCTGTCCGCGGAATTCGAACTGTTTGCTCTGCGGCGGGAAATGGATGCCCTGCTGCGCGGGAACAGGGCAAGAGGTGCTTCTCCCGCTGCGGCAGGCGCGCCGCAGGCCGCCCGCACCGGAGAGGGCGATCTCGCGGCGGACGACGCCGCCCCCGCCCGCACAAAGGGCTCGCAGCAGCTGAGCCTGCTGGATATGGCCGCCCCTGCCCCGGAAAAACTGCCGCCCCTGTTCCGTACGGCGGCCGAGCTCCCGGCTCCCGCAGGGGCGCGGCTGGCCCTCATCTGGGCGCAGGGCGAGGACGCGCCGCCTCATCTGGCCGTGGCGGCAGCCGATGCCCCGGACGATATGCCGCCCTGGACGGGACGCTGGGCAGGGGAGCCGGACGAGCTGGCCGACTATCTGGCGCAGGCCGCGCTGGTGGTGAGCGACGACGCCAAACGCCTCTGGCGGCGGGGCCTGCTGCGGGAGGGAGGCAAGCCGCGGATCATGGATCTGGGCATCGCCGCCTATCTGCTCAATCCTGAAGAGAACGACTACGGCTGGCCCCGGCTGGCCGTGCGCTGGGGCGCGGGCCTGCCGCGGCGCGACAGCGCCGCCGCCCTGGCGCTGGATATGGCGCGCCTGCTGGAGAACCGCCTGCTCAGGGACGGCCTGCTGGCCCTGTACGAAAACCTGGAGATACCGCTCGCCCCGGTGCTGGCGCGCATGGAAGCCGCGGGCATCGCCATCGACGGCCGCGCCTTCGGCCGTTTTCTGGCCGATGTGCAGAAGGAACTGGACGAGCTGACCGGCGCGGTCTATGCGGCGGCCGGGCGGACGTTCAATATCCGCTCCGCCCAGCAGCTCGGCGAGGTGCTGTACGGCGAGATGGGCCTGCCCGCACCGCGCAAGACCCGTGGCGGTCAGGCCTCCACCAGTCAGGAGACGCTGGAACGGCTGGCCGGGTGTCACCCCGTGGTGGAGAGCATCCTGCATTTCCGCAAGCTGGAGAAGATGCGCTCCACCTATCTTGATCCGCTGCCGCGGCTGGTGGACGGCAGCGGACGGCTGCACACGACCTTCAACCAGAAGGCCACGGCCACCGGGCGTCTGTCGTCCAGCAATCCCAACCTGCAAAACATCCCGGTGCGCGGCCCGCTGGGCAAACGCATGCGTACCTGCTTCGTGGCCGGAGAAGGACGGCTGCTGGTCTCGGCGGACTACTCTCAGGTGGAGCTGCGCGTGCTGGCCCACATGTCGCAGGACGCGGCCCTGCTGGACGCCTTCCGCCACGGCGAGGACATCCATGCCCGCACGGCGGCGCTGATCTACGACTGCCCGCAGGAGGCCGTCACGCCCGACCAGCGCCGCAACGCCAAGACCATCAATTTCGGGCTCATCTACGGCATGGGCGCGCAGAAACTGGCGCAGGAGCTCAAGATCACGACCAACGAAGCCAAGGAATTCATCGCCCGCTACTTCGAACGCCTCACCGGCCTGAAAGCCTTTTACGACGAGGTGGAAGCCACGGCCCGGCGGCAGGGCTTCGTCACCACGCTGGGCGGACGGCGGCGGCTGCTGCCGGACATCCATTCCGCCAACGGGCAGGCCTCGGCGCTGGCGCGGCGGCAGGCCATCAATACGGTCATCCAGGGCTCGGCGGCGGACATCATCAAGCTCGCCATGCTGGCTGTGGATGCCGATGCCGACCTGCGGCGCATGCAGGCGCGCCTGTTGCTGCAGGTCCACGACGAACTGCTGCTCGAAGTGCCGCAAGAGGCGGCGCAGGAAGCGGCGGCGCGGGTGACGGAACTCATGTCGGGGGTCGCGCCGGGCGGCAGCGCCCTTTCCGTGCCGCTGCTGGTGGACGCCGGGACCGGGCGGGACTGGGGCGCGGCGCACTGAGGCGGCCTGGTCCGGACGCGGGGAAGAGGAAGGCGTCACGGCCGGTTACGGCATCGTCTCTCAAGATTTGCCGCCGCCGGCCGATACGGGATATGGCGTCCGCGGAAGGCTTCCCTGACGACAGGGACGGCCGCGCCGTCGGGGAGAGCAAACAGCGGAGCAGCATGGGGGAGAACGTCCCACCCCGTCCTGGGCCGCAGGGGGGAGCGGGATGTATGCCGTCATAAAGGATGTCTACAAGTTTCGCCGTATTCTCGGCGACATGACAGGGCTGTGCAATCTGCGCTGCCGCTTTTGTTCCACCGATTTCCGGCAGGCCGGACGCACCGTCCTGCCGCTGCCCGTGGCGCGCAGCCTGCGGCGGCTCCTGGATCTGGTGCCGGAGGAGTGCTTCTATCTCTCCTTCTTCTTTGAACCGACCCTGCATCCGCACTTTCCGGAGATACTGGCCTCGCTGGGCAGCGAAGGGCGCGAAAAGGCCATTTTTTCCACCAACATGGCCTGCGACATGGACGACGACGTCATCCAGGCCCTGGCCGCCGCGCCGGTAAAGCGCATCATCCTTTCCCTGCACACCCTGCGACCGGACGTCTATACCTCCTTGTGCAGCGGCTGCCGGGTGGAGCGGCTGCTCGGCAATCTGATGCGGCTCGGCGACGCCTGCCGCACACGCGAGGAGAACGGCGACCACGCGCCCGCCCTGCACTTTCTGACCGTTGTCCTGCGGGACAATTACGAGGAGATCCCCTCCCTCGTGCAGCTGGCGGGGGAGCGTCTGCACGCTGCGGCCCACGAGCTGCGCACGCCCGTCTACGGCGATCATGTGGGCCTGCCGTTCACCGCGCAGCAGCTGCTCGGCCGCCGGGAACTGGAAAATCTGCTGCCGCGCCTCTCCGCACCCCACGAGAACATCATCTACGAGTTCACGCTCTGGCAGGAGCTCTTTGCCCAGCGGCGCGCCGCCGGGGACGTGCCGCCGGACATGCGCAGTCTGGACTGTCCCGGCCCGGTGGCCGTAGGCAAGGTGCTGCCCCAGCGCTATTGGGATGTCCGCATCGACGCCGACGGCAGCGCCTATTTTTACGGCCTCGAAGAGCGGTGCGACCTCGCGGAACCGGCGCGGGCCGATGCCTCCGGCGAAAAGGTGCGGGCCTGCTTCACCGAACGGCTGGAACGCCTGGCCGCGGCCCTGCCGGACCGTTTCGCCTGCTCCCCCCGGCAGACGCGACTGGCGCGGGACGTGCAGCACCTGCTGTCCGGCCCGGAATGCGGCATGGCGCGTCTGCGTCAGGTCCGCCTCGGCACGCAGGCCTGCCGCATACGCGGGCTGCTGGAGCTGCCCCATGCCCTGGAAGCGGGGGACGAGATCGTCCTGCAATGGGGGAGCATGACCGTACGCGCCCAGCGCCATCCCCTTTCCGTTGCGGCGGACGAAAGCGGTTCCCGCTGGGCGCTGGAAGCGGCCTTCCCCCCTCAGGATCGGGACGATCTGCCCGCCGAAGGCTATCTGCTGCTGTTCCGGGGCGAGCGCGTCCTCATCCGCCTGCCCTTGCTGCCCGACGGCGAATAAGGACGCCGCGCCGCTGCCGCCTCTCACATGCGCGGAGCCGCCGGTACGGGCCGCTTGCCTCCATCATCCGCCTCATATACAGTTTGTGCACTTCTATTTTTGGAGGCTGCATGCGCTTTCCCCTGTCCGCCCTGGCCGATGTGCGCCTCGGCTATCCCTTCCGAACCCGCGTGACGCCGGAAACGCAGGGAGAAACGGCGCTTGTCCAGCTTGCCGACCTGAACGGCGGCGTCCTGGATGCCTCCTCCCTCGTGCGCGTACGTCTGGCAAGGATACGGGAGCATTTTGCCCTGCGGCCGGGGGATATCCTGTTCCGCGCCCGCAGCCAGATGCACGACGCGACCTATGTAGACGATCTGACGCCCGGCCCGGGCGTCGTGCGCGTGGTGGCCGCCGCGCCCATCCTTGTGCTGCGGGTCCGGCCCCCGCACGGCCGGGCGGGCGGACTGCCGGACGGCGTGGCCGGACTCGACGCCCGCTATCTGCACTGGCTGCTGAACCACCCGCAGACGCAGGCCGTCCTGCGGACGCAGAGCACGGGACATAATGCGGAGATCCTGCGCAAGAGCGATCTGGAAGGACTCCTGCTGCCTGTGCCGTCGCCCGCGGTGCAGCGGCTCATCGTCGAAGCCGCCGGGCTGCTGGAGCGGGAACGCGAGCTGCGCCGCCGGCTGCTGGAAGAACGTTTCACCATGATCCAACGCCGGCTGTTGCACCATGCCGAGGCGGAAGAGAGCGTGGCGGAGAACGGCGGCCCGCCGTCCCCGACGCCGCGCACGGAAGGCAACGAAAGACCGGCCTGGGCGCGTCTGGAGGGCATATGACGGCAGGACATCCGCATGACGCCGGAACGGAAGAGGCAGCGGCCCGCCGCTGTCTGACGGAAGCCTGCCGCAGCGTCGGCCAGTGGTTCGCACGTCATCCGCTGCCGGATAGCGCCGATCCGGCCCACGCGCATATGGTCGAGGCGGAAACGGCGCTCGGTTTTTTTGCCCTTTCCCAGCTGTGCCCGCCGGGCTTCCTTGCGCAGCAGCTGAACCTCCTCCGACAGGGGACGCCCGCCCGGCCGCTGCGACGTGACGGCACGGCCCCGGCCGCTCCCTGGCAGGAAAGCGAATGGCCGCAGCTCGCCGCCATGACGCGTACGGCGCTGGGGCGAGCAGGCGTGGAGCTGTTCAGCCCGCAACATCTGGACGGCCCTGACGCCCTCGCGGCCTGCCTTGAGGCCTTCAAAGACATGCCGCCCCTGGATAGGGACAGGGCAAGCCGTCTGCTGCTGGACAAGCTCGGCGATTACGCCGCCGGCCGAGGCAGGGGACTTGCCTGCGGCATCGTGCCGCCCTGGCTGGCGCGGCTCATGAGCGGCATGGGGCATCCCGCCGGCGGCGAACGCGTGCGGGATCTGGCAGCCGGTGCGGGGACGCTGCTGGCCGAGGCCGCGCTTGCGCATCCGCTGGCTGACCGCGTCTATTTCGTGGCGGACGGCGTGCGTCCGCCGCTGGGCATATTGTTGCTGCACCTCTGCGGCGTGCCCGCCACGCCGGAAAACTTCGCCTTGGGGCAGCCGGCCCCTGAGGTCGGGAGCGACACCCCCGGCAACGCCGTGCAGGTGAGGGACGACGGGGCGAGCCACCTGACCCTCAGCGCCGCACCGGCCTTTGTTCCGGTAGAGCAGGGGACGGAAGAATGTTTCTGGATCTGCCGCCATATCAGCGAAGCGCTTCCCGCCTGCGGCAGGTGCGTGCTGCTGACGCGGCTGGGGCCGCTGTTCCGCGCAGAGCGGGAGGCGCGTATGCGGACGGAACTGGTGCGCCGCAACCTGCTGGATGCGGTCATCCAGCTCCCCGGCAACGTGGTGCAGGGGAACAATGCCGTGCCAGCGCTCCTGCTCTTCGACCGCCGCCGGGAGCAGGGCGGCCCGCAGGCCGGGCAGGGCAGCGTGTTCATGGCCGACCTGTTCTCTCTGGGACGGCGCAGCCGCACGCTCGGCTATCTTGAGGAGGCGCACCTTGAGGCAGCGCTGGAACTGCTGCGGGAACGCCGGGAACGTCCGGGCGTCAGCCGTTGTGTCCCCTGTGCGGACATCCTGACGCAAAATGTCTGGCTGCCGTCGCGCTTCCTGCGGCCGGACGCCGGGGAAGCAACGCCCCCGGAAGAACAGCCCGCCCGCATCGCCGCGCTGGAGGCCGAACTGTCGGAAACACAGATGCAGCTGGACGCGCTGCTGGCCCGCCTGGCCACGCTTTGCCCGTGACAGATGAAAAAAAAACAGACAACGCGGTTGCCGCTGCACATCAGGGCGGCAACCGCACACATCGTCCGCACGCAGGCTGGGACCAGCCTGTAACCTGTCAACACTACTACTTATTTTTGGGGGAAGGTCCAGGGCATGAGGCAACCCCGACCCCAAAACAAGCGGAGCGTGTACAGCCTGTTCATTCTATCTATTGAAATTATTTATATAATTTGTTCTAACATGTCCTAACGGCCCCCTAGCCCCGCAGATGCTGTCCGAAAAAGTCGGTCAGCTTTTGCACGACGGGCTGGACGAACTCCGGCTTGTCGTACAGATCCACGTGGCTTGCGCCGGGGATGCTGTAAAGCTCTTTCGGCTCCCGCGCCGCGGCATAGGCGGCCTCGCTGAAATAGAGGGTATCGGCCTCGCTGCCGACGACGAGCAGGATGGGCCGGGGAGAGACCGTATCCAGATGGGCGAAGGCGTCAAAGGCCGCCAGCTTGTCGTTGCTGGAGACGAGGTATCTGTTGACCGACGTGGGATACTGGCAGCGGGGCGTGCGGTAGTATTCCCAGGCTTCACGCTGGATGGTCGAGGTGTGCTCGTTTATCTCGCTGCTGTCGTCGGGCACATACTTCCAGTAAGCGGGCTCGCCGCCACGGGCCTCCGCGGTACGGGCCTCGGCCACTTCCTGGAGCAGCTTCTGCAAAAAATTCTCGATATGCACGCCGGGGAAGCCGTTTTTGGCGCTGTCGCCCACGTCCCAGGTGCTGATGCCCGCGGCGGCGCGGATCCGGGCCTCGGTCTGCATGGCGCTCAGGGTGTAGCCGCCGCCCGCGCAGACGCCCATTGCGCCGATGCGCTGCGGGTCCACATAATCCAGCGTCACGAGATAGTCCACGGCAGAACGGATATCCTCCACCCGCGAGGTCGGATCTTCCAGATAGCGGGGCAGGCCCTCGCTTTCCCCCTGATGGGACGCATCGAAGGCAAGGGCCACGTAGCCCGCCTGCGCCAGATTCCAGGCATAGAGGGAAGAACATTGCTCCTTCACCCCGCCGCCGGGATGCGTCACCACGATGGCCGGATAGGTCCGGGCGGCGTCAAAGTCGGGCGGCAAAAAGAGCAGTCCGGCCAGGTTCAGGGAAAACTTCTTGAAGGTGACCTTTTTCCCTTCCGTATAGTGCGTCGTATATTGCATGCGGTGTTCTCCTTGTCGTAGGCGGGCAAGCCCCTGCCATGCGCCTCCGGCGAGAAGGCGGACGGCAGGGGAGGACGATCAGGCCTGACGGCCCATCTGGCGGGCCGCTTCGAGCGCGGCGGGCTTCTGCCGGATATCCCCCGGCAGGGTGGCCCCCACCCCGCGCACCACGCCCCGGAGGCGGCTTTTGTCAAAGCAGGATATCCAGCCGTTCAGACCGGTCACGGCGCCATCCACGGCGCTCTCGTCCTCATCCGCGGCCGCGGCCAGCAGATAGACGTCCCGGAAGGCGTATTCGGCCGGAAAGAGCGGATTGGCCCGGTCAAGCAGGGTCTTCATCTGGCCGCACATGCCGTAATAGTAGATAGGCGTGGCAAAGACGAGCACATCCGCCTGCTGCATGCTGCTCACGATGGCGGGCGCATCGTCATGGATGACGCAGGCCTGCGTCTTCTGACAGGCAAGACAGCCCTTGCAGAAGCGGATATCCTTCTCCCGCAGGCAGACCTTTTCCACCGCATGCCCCGCCTCGCGGGCTCCCTCGATGAAGGCGTCCGCCAGCATGTCCGAGTTGCCGCCCTTGCGCGGGCTGGTGGACAGAACAAGAATCTTTTTCATGGGACATCTCCTTGTCGGGGGATGACTGCCTCCCAGCGGCAAACGGCACAGTCGGTGCACGACGGCGATCCCCTTCCCGTCCCTTATGCTGACACGCGGTAAAAAGAGCAAATACTTATATTGCATGCTTTACCATACCGCCAAGGCATGATATGGCGAAGCTGCGCCGCCCGAAGCAGCGGGCGCTTACGGCAAAGGAGGTGAGGCCGATGGACATACGGGTACTTCGCTATTTTCTGGCCGTCGCGCGGGAAGGGACCATCTCCGGTGCGGCCGCCGCACTGCATGTCACGCAGCCGACGCTTTCCCGCCAGCTCATGGAGCTGGAAGAAGAGCTGGGGGCAAGGCTCTTCATCCGCGGCAAGCGGCACATCAGCCTGACGGAAGAGGGGCTCTTCCTGCGCAAACGGGCGCAGGAGATCGTGGCCCTGCTGGAGCGGACCGAAGCGGCCTTCACCGCCACAGGCGAGGAGATCAGCGGCGACGTCTACATAGGCGGCGGCGAGACCGAAGGCATGCGCTTCATCGCCCGCGCCATTCGGGAGGTGCGGCAGGAATATCCGCATATCGCCTTCCATCTTTTCAGCGGCAATGCCGAGGAAGTCAGGGAACATCTGGACAGGGGCAGCGTGGATTTCGGCCTCTTCATCGAACCGGCGGATCTGTCGGCCTACGACTTCATCCCGCTGCCCGCGCGGGACACCTGGGGCGTACTCATGCGCAAGGATCACCCCCTTGCCGCGCAGGAGACCATAGATGCGGACGACCTTGCAGGCCTGCCGCTCATCATGTCCCGTCAGGGGCTCGTGGAAAACGAATTCTCCGGCTGGATGGACGGAAAGTTCCGGCAGCTCTCGCGCGTGGCCACCTACAACCTGCTGTACAATGCCGCGCTCCTGGTGGAGGAGGGCGTGGGCTGCGCCCTCTGCCTCGAAGGCATCGTGCGCACGGGGGATGACAGCCCGCTCTGCTTCCGGCCGCTGCGCCCCAGGATGGAGGTAGGCCTCAAACTGGCCTGGAAAAAACAGCAATGCTTCACGCGGGCGGCGGAGATCTTTCTGAACCGCTTGAAACGGCAGGGGGAAAATATCACGCTCTAGGGCCTATCAACACAAATTTTACAAATAATTTCAATAGATAATACACATCTCCCATATGCGATCCGCTTGACTTGAAGGCGGAGTTGCCTCGTGTCCCTGACTCTTTCCACGGTAAAAGCGCGCTGGGGAAGGGATGGGGGGCTTGGGGTTCCCCTGCCCCCCAAACACAGAGTACGCGAACAGGAGGGCATCCCGGTCGGATGAACGGTCTGCAAAAGCATTTGGGGCCCCGCCCTCAGGCTGAGGCCCCCAAAAAAGGAAGAAAAAGAAAAACGCGGAGCTGTCATGCCGCGTCGGGTGTCCGGGCTAGGCGTCCTGCGCCGGAGCAAGCCCCAAATCCCGCAGCAGATTGTCCACGGCCATATTTCCCATGATCTGGGTAGCGCCGCTGGTGGAAGAGGAGCAGTGCGAGCCCATGACCAGGTTGTCCAGGCTGTACCAGCCGTCTTCCGCAGGCGGTTCCTGCTCGAACACGTCCAGCCCCGCGCCGTAGATGCGGCCTTCCTGCAGGGCGGCCAGCAGGGCGGCATTGTCCACCAGTTCGCCGCGGGCAGTATTGATGAGGATGGCCGACGGCTTCATGGCCGCCAGACGCCGGGCGTCGATGCAGTGGCGGGTGCTGTCGTCGAGCTGGGTGTGCAGCGTGATGATGTCGGCTTGAGAGCAGATGTCGTCCAGCGAGGCGCGCTCGATGCCGTTGGCCTCGGCGTAGGCGGCGTCCCAATGGATGTCATGCGCCAGGATCCGCATGGAAAAACCCTTTGCCCGCCGGGCAACGGCCCGGCCGATGGCCCCCAGGCCCACGATGCCCAGCGTTTTGCCGAAAAGATCGATGCTGGTGATCTTGCTCCAGTCCCGGCAGCGGCAGCGCCTGTCGATGAGCGGCACCTTGCGGGCCACGGCCAGCATGAGCGCCAGCGCGTAGTCGGCCACGGCCTCGGTGGGCGCGCCCAGCGTCCGGGAGACCGCTATGCCCCGCGCGGCGCAGGCGTCAAGGTCGATATTGTCCAGGCCCACGCCGTACTTGGCCACGGCCTTGAGCTGCGGGGCGGCGGCGAGGATGTCCGCATCGACCGGGTCGACCCCGACGATGAGTCCCTGGCAGTCCGCCAGCAGGCTGCGCATCTGCTCGCCGGAAAGGATGCCGCCCGTCTCGTTGCGGACGACGGTCAGGCCCGCCTCGCGCAGCCGGTCAAAGAGAGCGGGATCAGTCTTGCCGAAGGAACGCGGCGTCACCAGAACTTTCATATACAAACCTCCCGGAAAGGTCGTTGCCTCCCGCCGCGCTCAGCGAGCGGCGGCAGAAAAAGGGCGCTCCCCGTTCCAGGCGGAGCGCCCTGCTGAAGATGTTTGCCGAACGGCGGACAGAGGGCGTGCGGCATGACGGCGATGGACTCATTTTGTGCAGGATGCGCACGAAAAGCCCGCCGTCGCAGCCCGCGCCTCCGCTAGGCTACGGTATCCACCCGCGTGCCGATGCCTTCGGCAGCCAGTCCCGCGGCACGGGCAGGATCGGTCTGCGTCGCCAGACCGGCCGAGCTGCCGTTGATGATCTGGCTGGCCATGTTGGCCTGCATGTCCATGATGGAACGGCTCAACGCCACATTGATACTGGCCTGGACGGCTTCCAATTCCATAGAAGGCTCCTTTTTTTGTCGCATGAACGACGTTTGAGCAACTATAGCCTAAAAGGTCTCGCTGGGGAAGAGGCGGCAACCGGCCTTTGCCGCTTCGGCGCGCCAGCGGCTGAAAGCCTCCTGGGCCCGCTGGGCATACAGCGCCTTGCGGTCCTTTTTTTTCGCTTTTTCCTCCAGTTCGGGCATAAGGCCGAAATGCGCATTGGACGGCTGGAAATGCTTGACCGGCGTCCGCAAGTGATTGAGCAGCGCGCCAAGCGCGCATTCCACAGGGAGCGGCGGCAAAGCCGTCCCCTGTTCGCGGGCGATGAGGGAGAGAGCCAGCCAGAGCCCGGAAGCCGCCGACTCCACATAGCCTTCCACCCCGGTGATCTGCCCGGCCAGGAAAACATCCGGCCGGACCCGCAGGGACAGGTCGGGCGCAAGGACTTCCGGCGCGTTGACGTAGGTATTGCGGTGCATGCTGCCGTAGCGGGCGAATTCCGCCTGCTGGAGGCCCGGCACCATGCGGAAGACGCGGGCCTGCTCGGCATAGGTCAGCTTGGTCTGACAGCCCACCAGATTGCAGGCCTCGCCGTTGCGGCTCTCGGCCCGCAGTTGCAGCACGGCCCAGGGCCGACGGCCGGTGCGCGGGTCCACGAAGCCCACGGGCTTGAGCGGGCCGAAGGTGAGCGTGCGCGGCCCGCGCTGGGCCAGCGCCTCGATGGGCATGCAGCCCTCGAAATGCTTTTCCTTCTCGAAGCCGTGGGGCTGCACCTTCTCCGCCGTCAGCAGGGCCTGATGGAAGGTCTCGTACTCGTCCCGCTCAAAGGGACAGTTCAGGTAGTCGCCGCCTTCCTCGCCCTTTTCCTGCCCGTAGCGCGAAGCGCGGAAAACGACGGACATGTCCAGGGAGTGCGTCCAGACGATGGGGGCGATGGCGTCATAGAAATAGCAGTAGCTCGTGCCGATGGCCTCCGCCAGCGAAGCGGAAAGGGCGGCGTCGGTCATGGGGCCGCTGGCCAGGACGATCACCTCGTGCCCCTGGAGGCGGGCGTCGTCCAGACCGGTGATGCGGGCCTGCTCCCGGCGGATGTTCCCGGCGGCCTCGATGCGCTGCGTCATGTCCGCGGCAAAGGCCTCACGGTCCACGGCCAGCGCCTTGCCGGCAGGCACGCGGTGGGCGTCGGCCGCCGCCATGAACTCGCTGCCCAGCGCGCGCATCTCGGCCTTGAGCAGACCGATGCCCGAAGTCGTCTCATCGGAACGCAGGGAATTGGAACAGACCAGTTCCGCCAGCTGTCCGCTCACATGCGCGGCGGACATGGCAGCCGGTTTCTGCTCGAAAAGGGTCACTTCCAGCCCGGCACGGGCAAGGCGCAGGGCGCATTCGCAGCCTGCCAGCCCGCCGCCCACGACGGCAAATCGTTTATGCGACACAAGAACTCCTTGGATGACGTTGGCCGCATGTTGCCCAAGTGTGCCGGGCTTGGCAAGCACAGGATACCGGCCGCCGTTCGCCGCGCCGGGCCATTCAGCGCGGCCTGCCCACCGACTGCGTGGCCAGGGCCCGCCAGCCGTCCGGCAGGAAGGAAAAACGGCTCGCATCACGGGTGGTGGACGCCTTGACCACATTGCCGAGCCCGGCCGAAGCGCAGAACAGCCCCACATTCTGATAGACCGAGCCGATATGCATACCGCCGTAAGGATCATCCTGCGGCACGGCAAAGATCAGCACCACGGCGGCATCATCCAGAGGGCTGCCCAGCGGCTTCGCGGCGATGCGCTCGAGCCGGTGCCCGGCGGCATCGTACAGCCAGAGCCCGTCCGCCTTGTTGACGTAGAGTTTCAGGGCCTGCCGGTTGCGGGCGCTGGGCGCCGTACGCTTGCCGTCAGGGCGGTTCTGCCCCCAGGCGGCCCAGAGCAGATTGCCGAGCGTGGTCTGATCCAGCGGTTCGCTGCTCAGGCTGCGGGTGGTCTGCCGCTGCGCCAGCGCCTGCATAAGCGGCAGACCGCCTGAGGTATCCGGCGCGGGGAGGCTGACGGTCTCCGCCAGCGCGGCGCAGGGCGCGGCAAGGAACAGGGCGGCGGCAAGCAGGGGAGCGGAAAGGGTACGCATGGCATCTCCTTCAAAAAATGGGGAAAGATAGAGCAACATCTATCAGGAAAGCCCGAAACCGATTCCCTGTCAAGACCGGGCCTCCCAACGCACGGACAGAGCGGCTTGGGCAAAACGCTCTAAGGGCTGTCAGCACTATTCGTCGTCTGTTTGGGGGAAGGGGAACCCCTCCGCCGGCGCGAGAGGGGTTCCCCTTCCCCCAAAGCCCCCATCCCTTCCCCAGCGCGCTTTTACCAAGGAAGAATCAGGGACACGAGGCAACTCCGCCTCCAAAGGCAAGCGGAGCGTATAGAGCTTATTTGTTTTATCCACTAAAATTATTTGTAAAATTTGTGTTAACACGCCCTAGAGCATTTTCAGTTTGAAATGCTTTGCGCTTCAAGCCATGCGGTCTGTCGTTTCGCGGAAAAACACGGTTTTCCCGCTTGGTTTTGGCCGGGCGGCGCGGTGCTGCCGCCTCGCAGTTTGCCTTTTTCAAAGGTAAACAGCTCTAACGGCGCAACAACAGCCAGGACTGGATGGGCAGGCGTTTTTCCGTCCAGTGTTCCTTGTAGCGCATGGGGCCGCCGTCCAGCGGGCCCATATCGTAGCGGCGCGCGCCTTCCTCGCAGAGCCAGCGCACTTGCTCCACCTGCAGAAGATTGCCGATGCCCCAGCGCTTCCAGGTCTCACGATAGCTGAACTGCTGCCCCCGGTAGACGTTGCCGGCCTTGCCGCCGAAGATGAAGCCGATATCCGTTTCTCCGTGCCGGGCAAACATGATGCGCGCCAGCCCCTGCCGGGCCAGATTGCGCACCAGCACCGCATAGAGCTGCCGCGCGGGCTGCTCCGTCATGCCGCAGGCGGCCATGCCTTTCCAGCTCTCCCTTTCCACAGCCAGCATGCGGGCATAGAGCTGCGCGGCCTCCTCAGCGGTCTGCGGCGCGTGCCGCTCAAAAACGATGCCCGCCCGTTGCGCCCGCCGCATGGCCTTGCCCAGCTTCTGGCGGTGATTTGCCGACCGGCGGGACAAAAAGCCGTCCAGCCCGTCTTTCAGCGAGGCCGCACACTGCAGTCCGTCGGCAAAATGCAGGACATGGAACGCTTTCTCCAGCCGCCGCAGCAGCTGCGCAGCCCGTTCTCCACCCGGACGGATACCGCTGATGAGGATCTTGGAAAAATGGCGCGTGTCGCTTTCCGCAAGCCAGCTTTCCAGCACGGCCGGCGCATCCCTGCCCAGCAGGCAGGCCCCGAAAAGCCAGTGGGACTCAATGGGCGTCAGCGCCAGGGAGCCGTCCGAAAGCGGCTGCCCGGCAAAGGCCAGCACCGCCTCGTCCTCTGCCCGGATGTACAGAGGGCGGCGGGGCGACATGGCGGCATGGAAAGAGAGCTGCCAGAGCGGGCCGGAACAGAAGGGGTCCGCCTGTGAGGTGCGCAGGGCAAGCTGCCGCCACACGTCCTCCGTTGCCACAGGACACATCACGCCACCGTCCAAACGGGCATCCTCCATATTTCCCCCTTGTCGTCAACTGATCCGCCCCCAAAACAGACTGATACAAAATCCTCAACGAAGCCGCCTTGCCCTGAGCCGCCCTGTTCATGTATCATAAAATCAAATAAAGACGCGGGGATGATGGGCTCAGGCAGCGAATTTTCCTGCCGCTCGCCCCAGCGTCACAGCATCATGACAGCGAAAAAGACGCCGGGAGAACGGTCTTGCGGTGCGAGCGGCCGTCTGCGGCAGTTTGCCGCACGCTGCCGCAGACAGAAAAATCCTATAAAAAAAGGTAGTTCGGAAAAGCGCTTTTTCAACCATAAACTCTGTACGACATCACACGATAACTTTTCTCGCGCAGCAAGGAAACAACAAAAAGGGAGGATACCCTGCGGGATGTTGCGCGTTGTCGACATGCCGCATAGCCGCGGAACGCCGTATGCCGGCTCCTCTATCGCTATTTTCCAGCGGATGCCGCCCCCTGAGCATACGCTGTACAGTGCGCCCGGCACCAAGTTGCCCTGCCGGCATAAATAAAAATATATATATAGTAATATATTTTTTCAATAACGAACATATACAGCAACCGTTTCCTGATACCCCCAAAACAGTATCCAGTAAAACATATTACCATGCATATATCTTGTGCTGGACAATGCACAGTCCACATAATGACGTATCTTTTCGTAAAATAATGGCAGTTGTTTCCATAAAAAAACATTTTCATGATGCATTTGAAAAATAAGATAAAAAAATTTTTTCGTAGTGCAGTTCAAAAAAAGCATGGAAAAACACTGTAGACACGCCCACTTTCTTGCCGTTAAACAGGCATTCTCACGTGATAGATTTTATAAATCAATATATTGCGCGTAATAAGCTGTTTTCCCGGGGCGCTTTTCCTGCGAAAAAGAAGAAAGGAGGCGTTAACATGAATTCCAAGGATGTTAGTAAGCTTGCCGCACAGGTCGGCCGCGTCATGGCCCGGCGACGTAAAATGTGCGGAATGACGCAGGCCATGCTGGCTGAAAAACTCGGCATCACGCAAGACTCGCTTTCACGCATGGAAAAGGGCGTCATGGCCCCCAAATTTTCGCGCCTGCCGAAGGTGGCGTATTTTCTGGATTGCCGTGTGGCGGATCTCTTTCGGGAGGCCAGCCCCGAATCGGATGACTGGGCCGCGGCCATCGCCGAGGAACTGCGGGACCTGTCCCCTGACGGCCGGGAGCTCATCCTGACCATCGTGCGGGAGCTTGCCCGCTCCCTGCGCAAGATGCAGGACAGCCGGCAGGCAGGGAAGGGATTTGACAGCTGCGAGGGGCAGGCTTAATTTTCCTCTCGGTCATCCGGGCCGAGCACAGCTCATGACCGGCCTGTACGCTGCGGAAGGGGTGACCGCCAGCGACAGCCTTGCGTGTGCATTTTTCTTACAGGAGCAAGTGGGCATGAGCAAAGCCTTTCATCATGTTTACGGCCCGGTCCCTTCCCGCCGCCTTGGCCGCTCGCTGGGCGTGGACGCCCTGACGTTCAAGACCTGTTCCTTTGACTGCGTCTACTGCCAGCTCGGCCATACGACCAACCACACCGTCGAGCGCAGGGAATACGTGGCTGTTGACGACATACTGGACGAGATCAGGCGCAAGCTTGCCGTCGATACGCCGCAGTACATCAGTTTTGCCGGTTCGGGGGAACCGACCCTCAACAGCCGGCTTGGCGACATCATCCGCAACATCAAGATCATGACGGATGTGCCGGTGGTCGTCATCACCAACGGCTCCCTGCTCTGGCGTGCCGATGTCCGCTCGGATCTGGCGGCGGCGGATGTGGTCATCCCCTCGCTGGACGGCGGCAGCGCCGCGCAGCTCGCTGCCGTCAACGCACCGGAAGACTCCCTGAAGTTCCAGGAGATCGTGGACGGGCTCATCCGCTTTCGCAAGGAATACCACGGGCAGATCTGGCTGGAGATCATGCTGCTTGGCGGCATGAACGACGATGACGCCTCCATCGACGCTCTTGCCCGGCTCGTCAGGGAGATCCGCCCGGACAAGGTGCAGCTCAACAGCGTCTGCCGGCCTCCGGCGGAGCACAGCGCCCAGCCTGTCCCGGCGGCGCGCCTGCGCATCATCTGTGAGCGCATGGCGGCGGAAGTCCCCTGTCCGGTGGAGATCATCGCCACCCATCTGGATGACGAGGCCCACACGACCTTCCGGGCCCAGGTGCAGGAAGAAGACGTGCTGGCGACCATCGCCCGGCGTCCCTGCACCGTCAACGACGTGGCCGCCGGACTGGGCATCCACCACAACGAAGCCCTCAAGCATCTGGAAATGCTGGCGGCTGACGGCAAAGCCACCACGCAGCTGCGGGGCGACCAGCTCTATTACGCCGCCGTGGAAACGGCCTGATCCCTTCCGCAACAGACAGCAGAAAGGCGTCCGTTCTCATCGAACGGACGCCTTTTAGAGCGTTTTACCTTTGAAAAAGGGAAAACGCGAGGCGGCAGCACCGCGCCGCCCGGCCGAAAGTGAGCGGAAAAACCGCGCTTTTTCCGCGAAACGACAGGCCGTATGGTTTGAAACGCACAGCGTTTCAAACTGAAAATGCTCTAACATTGAAGACATGAACGACTCAGCCCACTGCGTCTTCTCCGCCTGAAACACTTCACGCTTCAAACTCAGGAGCCTGCCGCCTCGCCGGCCCGCCGCAGGACCAGCAGGAGGATCTCCCCGGGAACGCCCAGCCGATAGGGGAAACCGCCCCACAGACCGCATCCGCTGGAGACCACGAGGCGGGAATCCTCGTCGCCGTAGAGGCCGCGCACATAGCCGCCATTGAAGGCGGCCACCAACAGATCCACGCCCCAAATCGAACCGCCATGCGTGTGCCCGGACAGTTGGAGCGTCACCTTGCCCCGCACGGCGTCAAAGAGGGCAGGCCGATGGGAAAGCAGGATGACGGGCAGGCGCACCTTCCCGCCGTCCGGTCGTGTTTCCGTCCCGTCGGACGCACTGAGCGCCCCGGTGGCCAGAACGCGTTGCAGCGGGCCTTCCGGGTCCGGGCCGGGCAGGCCGAAACGAGCTGCAGCGGCATCGGTCACGCCGCACAGGACGAGTTCCCCGGCCGCGCGCGTCACGGTGCAGCAGCTGTTGTCCAGCATCCTGATGCGCATATCACGCAGCAGGGGCCGCCAGGCCGGATAGTCGGAGTAGTATTCATGGTTGCCCGGACAGGCAAAGACGCCCAGCGGAGCGCGCAAGTCGGCCAACGGACGGATGTCATTGGCCCGTAGGGCCGGGGAACCATCCATGAGATCCCCGGTCAGCAGGATGACGTCCGGCCTGGCCGCATTGACGCGCGCCACCAGCTCCCGCACCCAGGCCTGCGGGAACGTGGCGCTGATGTGCAGATCCGTCAGATGCGCCAGCCGCAGACCGTCCAGTTCCGGGGGCAGATGGCGCACGGGCAGCTCCACCTCCCGCACGGCGGGCACGCGCAGAGCCGTGGGCACGGCTATGGCGGCCAGCAGCACGGCCAGTCCCGCCAGCCCCAGCGACAGGCGCGCATCATGCCGCCGCAGCCGGCTCCAGACCCGGCCCAGACCGCAGCGCTCGGCCAGCCAGCCGATCAGCAGCAGGCCGTCCCGGGCCAGACTGAGAGCGGCAAAAAGCAGGACGATGCCCAGCGGTATGCCCGTGCCGATCTGGAACCAGCGCGGGATCTCAGGCGAATAGGAGCCGAAGAAAAAGCGGAACAACAGGAGCTTGCAGGCCCCGGCGGCCGTCAGCAGGGCCAGCAGCAGCCGCAACCGCAGGGAAAGGGGGGCACGCCACAAGACGCGCGCCAGCACATAGAGCGTCAGAAAAAGGGAAAAGGCGGTCAGCATGGCGTCTTGTACAAAAAGACGGAGGGAGCTGCAACTCCCTCCGTCTGTCTGTGCGTCCCGCCAAGGCGGCGCGCAACCCGCGTTCACGGGCCCGGCGTCTTCGCGCATCACAGCCTGTCGTTTGCGGAAAAACGCGGTTTTCCCGCTCGACCCAGGCCGGGCGGCGCGGTGCTGCCGCCTCGGGTCTTGCCTTTTTCAATGGCAAGACGCTCTAGCGGGTTGCGATGGCTTCCACTTCCACCAGCGCCCCCAGGGGCAGGCCGGCCACCGCCACGCAGGAGCGGGCCGGATAGGGCGCGGAGAAGTACTTCTTGTAAACTTCGTTGACGGCGGGGAAGTTGGCCATATCCGTAATGAAGACGACCGTCTTCACCACGTTTTCCGTGCCGAGGCCGGCTTCCGCCAGCGCGGCGGAAAGATTCTTCAGGGCCTGCTCGGCCTGAGCCGCCACGTCGCCTTCCACCATTTTGCCGGTCTCGGGCACCAGGCCGATCTGACCGGAAAAATAGCAGGTATCGCCGGAGCGGATGCCCTGACTGTACGGGCCGACGGCGGCCGGGGCCTTGGAGGTGTTGATCAGTTCCTTGCTCATTGTGCTTCTCCTATTTGAAGGCAGGCAGGTAGTTCAGTACGGTCAGGGTATGGCACACCGCCACGCCGATGCCGTACACCATCAGCAGAGGGATGGCCCAGCTTGCGCCGGGCATGCGATACAGCGTCTCGCCCCCCTTGCGGCGGCTGACGTGCAGCAGCATGGCCGGGACGATGACCGACCAGATGGCCGCCGCGAGACCGGCCCAGCCGATGGCCGCCAGAAAGCCGTCCGGCCAGATGAGACCGCCCAGCATGGGAGGCAGGAAGGTCACCAGCATGGTCAGTGTACGCCCACGCCGGGAATTGTCAAAGTTGCACAGGTCCGCCATGTAGTCGAACAGGCCGAGCCCCGCGCCGAGGAAGGACGTGGCGATGGCGAACAGGGCAAAGAATTCCAGCATCTTCTGGATGATATAGCCCAGCGAGGAGCCGGAGGCCTGCACAAGGTCCCCCACGTTGCCGCCCGCCGCGATGACGGCGCGGAAGGCTTCGCGGTCCAGGATGCCGTCGGCGGCGATGATCCAGACGAGATAGCAGAGCAGGGCGATGAAGGTGCCGTTGCGCAGGCAGGCATTGATGACGCGGGGCTCCTTGCCCAGATACTTGATGAGGCTGGGCACCGAGGCATGGAAGCAGAAGGAGGTCAGGTACGTGGAGACCGCGCCGAACAGGAAGATGAATTCGCCGCTGTCGGCCTGATCGCCCCAGATGTGCCCCATGTCGGCATTGCCGATCATGCCGCCCACGGAGAGGAAGAAGGTGATGATCATCCCGCCCATGAGCACCACGGAAAGACGGTCCACCACCTGCGAGCTCCACCAGACGCAGGCCGTCAGCAGCAGGGAAAAGATGAGGCTCGTCAACACCCGCGGCGGGGTATAGCCCCAGCTGGACTGCATGGCCTGCTGCACCACCGAACCGCCGCCGCTCACGTAGGCATAGACCAGCGTATAGAGCACGAAGGCCACGGCAAGCCCGTTGATGAGGCTCCACGCCGGGCCCAGCGTCCGGTTGACCATGGTGTGCAGGCTGTCGCCGGGCTCAAAGCCCAGGTTGACCTCCAGTATGGCCTGGCTGGCGCGCAGCATGCAGAACCAGGAAACGAAAATGACCACCAGCGACCAGTTGAACCACATGCCTGCCGAGATCATGGGCAGGCCGAGCATCCCGGCGCCGATGGCCGTACCGGCCACCACCATGGAGCCCCCCATGACTTTCTGGAAATCCGGGCCAAAAAAAGAACGCATACCTTGTTTTTCCTCCTCGTTGCCGCCAGTTCGCGGCCACCGGTCATCTTGGCAGAGAGGGGAGGGCAAATCAAGGGGCTGCTGCCGTGCGCTTGAAAATCCGCGCGATGCCGTATATGTTGGATGACCTTGGCGACCGTATGGCCGCCCAATCCGACCTTTGAGGAAAGCATGAGCAACGAACCGGACAAGATTATTTATTCCATGATTCGCGTGTCCAAGCGGCACGGTCAGAAGGAAGTGCTCAAGGATATCTCGCTCTCCTATTTTTACGGAGCGAAGATCGGCGTGCTCGGCCTGAACGGCGCGGGCAAGTCCAGCCTGCTCAAGATCCTGGCGGGCGTGGATCAGTCCTTTGACGGCAAGACCGTGCTCGCGCCCGGCTACACCATCGGCTATCTGGAGCAGGAACCCCTCCAGGGCGAGACCCGCACCGTGCGGGAGGTGGTGGAAGAGGGCGTGGCCGAACTCATGGCCATCGCCCGCGAATTCGAAGCCATCAACGCCAAGTTTGCCGAGCCCATGGAGCCGGAGGAGATGGACGCCCTCATCGCCCGGCAGGCGGAAGTGCAGGAGCTGATGGACCACAAGGGCGTATGGGATCTGGATTCCAAGCTGGAGATGGCGATGGACGCCCTGCGTTGCCCGCCCGGCGACATGAGCGTGGCCCACATCTCCGGCGGCGAGCGCCGCCGCGTGGCTCTCTGCCGCCTGCTGCTCCAGAACCCCGACATCCTCCTGCTGGACGAACCCACCAACCACCTGGACGCCGAATCCGTGGCCTGGCTGGAGCGTTACCTCTCCACCTTCCCCGGTACGGTCATCGCCGTCACCCACGACCGCTACTTCCTCGACAACGTGGCGGGCTGGATCCTGGAGCTGGACCGCGGCCGCGGCATCCCGTGGAAGGGCAACTATTCCTCCTGGCTCGAACAGAAGCAGAAGCGCCTTGCCCAGGAAGACAAGGCCGAGGCCGACCGTCAGAAGACGCTCGCCCGCGAACTGGAGTGGATACGCATGTCCCCCAAGGGCCGTCATGCCAAGGGCAAGGCCCGCATCAACGCCTATGAGGCCATGCTCTCCCACGAAAGCGAAAAGCGCGCGCCGGATCTGGAGATCTACATCCCGCCGGGACCGCGCCTCGGCAAGAGCGTCATCGAGCTCAAGGGCGTGAGCAAGAGCATGGGCGACAAGCTGCTCATGGAGAATGTGGACGCCCTCGTGCCCGCCGGGGCCATCGTGGGCATCATCGGCCCCAACGGCGCAGGCAAGACCACGCTCTTCAAGCTCCTCACCGGGCAGGAAAAGCCGGACACGGGCACCATCACCATCGGCGATACCGTCAAGTTCGCCTATGTGGATCAGGGGCGCGAATCCCTCACGCCCGGCAAGACCGTCTATGAGCTCATCAGCGACGGGCACGAGACCATCAAGCTGGGCAGCAGGGAAGTGAACGCCCGCGCCTACTGCACGCGCTTCAACTTCCACGGCGCCGATCAGCAGAAAAAGGTGGACGTGCTCTCCGGCGGCGAACGCAACCGCCTGCACCTTGCCCGCATGCTCAAGTCCGGGGCCAACGTCCTCCTGCTGGACGAACCCACCAACGACATCGACGTGAACACCATGCGGGCCCTTGAGGACGCGCTGGACAACTTCGCCGGCTGCGTGCTCGTGGTGAGCCACGACCGCTGGTTCCTCGACCGCATCGCCACCCATATCATGGCCTTTGAAGGCGACTCGAAGGTGGATTTCTTCGAGGGGAACTTCACGGAATACGAGGAAGACCGCAAGAAGCGCCTCGGCAAGGATGCCGATACGCCGCATCGCCTGAAATTCCGCCGCCTCACCCGCTGAGACGACAAGGGGGAAGTTCATGTTTTACATTAACTACAAGACGCCGCGCCCGTACAGCGCGCCCCGGCGGCAGGGACGAGCGCTGCCCCTGGCCGTGCTTGCCCTGTGCGGGCTGCTGACGGGCAGCCCCGCCCCTGCGTGGGCCGCCGCAACGCCGGAGGTCGCGACCATGCCGACAGGAGCCTCGACGTTCCCGAAGGAAAACGCGGGAGCCGCACCGTCCGCGGACGCCGGGAGAGTGTCCGGCGCGTCCCTTGGCAAGCCTGCCGCCCCCCAGCCTGCGGAACAGGCGGAGCGGGAAGCGGCGGACGTCTTCAGCCAGCCGCGCGCGGTGGAGCTGTTCCCGACCGGCGCGCAGATCACGCTTGAAGAAGAGATGCAGGCCGTCAGCCGCGACGGTCAGGCCGTGCTGCGGCTCCTCCTGCCCGATGGTGCGGCGAATGTGGCCCCTGTGGTGGAGGGCGGGCGCATCCTGCGCTGGACGCTGCTCCCCGTGAATGTCGCGCCGCAGGGCAAGGCCGCGGAGGAGCGCCGCGAACTGCTGGCGCAGGCGGATGCGCTGGAAGGCCGCATAGCGGCCCTCAATGCCCGCATGGAGCTGCACAAGCAGCTGCCCGGCGGTGCGGACAGCGCAGCTGTGGAAAGCCTGGACGCGCTGGCGGAAAAGTCCGTGCCCGCGCTCATGGCCGAACGCCAGAAGCTCACCCGCGAGCTGGAGCAGCTCCGCAAGCTGATCAACGCCGTGCCCGCGCTTTCCGGGCAGGGCAAGCGGCTGGAGATCACCCTGGCCGAGCGTCCCGCCAAGCCTGTGCGGGTCACCTGCACCTACACCCTGCATAATTGCGGCTGGCAGCCGCGCTACAGCCTCAATGCCCGTCCCGGCACGGGCAAGGTGGACATCGCCATGTCGGCCGAGGTCTGGCAGTATTCCGGTCTGGACTGGGACAAGGCCCGGCTGGCCCTGGCCACCCGCATGCCCGGCGAGCTCGGCCCGGATGCGCTGCCTGACTGGATCATCGAACCCTTTGCGCCGGAGATGGCCCGCGCGGCCGTGCGGCCCCGGAACGCCAAGGCCGTCCCGCTCATGGCGGCCGCTGCGGACAGCAGCGGCATCCCCGCCGCGGAAGATGGCGCTTTCGTCCGCTGGGAGATCCCCGCGACCGGCCTTGCGCAGGGCAAGTCCATCCTTAACGTCACCAACGAAGAATGGGCAGCCCCCATGCAGTGGCTGGCCCGCCCCTCGGCAGGGGAGAGCCGCGTCTGGATGACGGCGGAATACTCCTTTGGCGACCGTCCCTCCTGGCCGGCCGGGCTCATGGAATGCCGCATCGACGGGCAGTATGTGGGCACAGGCGCTTTCCGGCCCGAAGCCGGCAAGGTGAAGCTCTTCTTCGGGGCCGATCCGCGCGTGACCGTCAAGACCATCAACGAGACCCGCAAGGAAAACGAGAGCGGCATCATCAACGCCCGCCGTTTCTGGCGCTGGAGCTGGCGCTACGCCATCCGCAACGAACGGCCGGAGGAAGTGCGGGTACGGCTTGAACGGCCCCTGCCGCGCAGCGTGGACGAGCGCGTGACCCTCAAGCTTACCGGCACGCCCGCACCGGCCACGGATCAGGACGAGGGGATCCTCTTCTGGGACGTGAAGGTGCCCGCCCGCGGCAACAGCGATGTCCGCCAGGAGGTCGAGATCACGGCCCCCGCCGACCTGAAGCTCGAGCCGGTCGCTCCTTAGGGCCTGTTAACACTATTCGTTACTTGTTTGGGGGATCCTAACGGGCACGGCCCTCCGGGCCGCCCGTCGGATCGCCGCCAGCGCGGGAGGAGTTCCCCTTCCCACCATCTCTTCCCGAGCGCGCTTTTATCAAAAGCGAACAAAAAACACCACGTTTTTTCCACGGAACGACAGTCCACAGGGTTTGAAACGCAAAACGTTCCAAACAAAAAATGCTTTAACGGGCTGTAGAACAGCCTTTCGTGACCTTGAGGGAGCCGCCCATTTCCGGGCGGCTCCCTTTTTTTGCGCGGCATACCCATCATGCGGCCGGACAGCGCCGCGGCACTTGCCTCTCACCGCCTTTTTCCGTAGGTTTGCCGCATGGCAAAAACGCGCGAAGTCTACATCTGTTCCGCCTGCGGCGCGCAGGCCCTGCAATGGCGGGGCCAGTGCCCCGGCTGTCATGAGTGGAACACCCTGCAGGCCGCAGCCCAGCCCCGCGCGGCGGCCGCACGCCCGGCCTCAGCCGCTGCCGCCCGCACGCCGGGCAGCCGTCCCCAGCCCCTGCGGGACGTTTCGGATTCCGGCCATACGCCCTATGCCAGCGGCATCGAGGCGCTGGACCGCGTCCTCGGCAAGGGGCTTGTGCCCGGCGCGGCCCTGCTGGTGGGCGGCGAACCGGGCATAGGTAAATCGACCCTCCTGCTTCAGGTGGCCGGGCTCGTGGCCCGGCAGGGCAGGGATGTGCTCTACGCCAGCGGCGAGGAGTCCCTCCCCCAGATCAAGGCCCGCGGACAACGACTTGAAGTATTACATGAACGATTGCTGGCCATGGCCACGTCCAGCGTGGAAGAAGTCGTGGCCGCCGTGGAGAGCGCCCCGCCGGCCCTGCTGGTGGTGGACTCCGTCCAGACCCTGACCAGCCTTGAGGCGGACGGCCTGCCCGGCAACGTCAGTCAGGTGCGAGCCGTGGCCACGGCGCTGCTGGAGTGCTGCCGCCGTACCGGAACCACGCTCATCCTCGTGGGGCACGTCACCAAGGACGGCGTCCTGGCCGGCCCGCGCATGCTGGAACACATGGTGGACACGGTCATCTCCGTGGAGGGCGACCGCCGCCAGCTTTTCCGCCTGCTGCGCGTCTTCAAGAACCGCTTCGGCCCCAACGAGGAGCTCCTCGTCTTCCGCATGGGCCAGCGCGGCATGGAGGTGGTGGATGATCCGTCCACCTTCTTCCTCGGCGCGCGCGACCCGGAGCTCTCCGGCACGGCCGTGGTCATGGGCGTGGACGGACAGCGCCCGCTGGCGGTGGAAGTGCAGGCCCTGGTGGCGCGCACCTTTCTGAGCATCCCGCGCCGGACGGCTCTGGGCTTTGACGCCAACCGGCTCCATCTGCTGCTGGCCGTGCTGGAAAAGCGCCTCAAGCTCAATTTCGGGCAGGTGGACATCTACGCCAAGGTGGGCGGCGGCATGAAGCTCCAGGAGCCGGGGCTCGACCTCGCGCTGGTGGCGGCCGTGCTGTCCTCCTATTACGACCTGCCGCTGCCGGAAAGATGCGTCCTCTGGGGCGAGGTCGACCTCAACGGCCAGATCCGGCCGGTGGCCGGCCAGGAGCTGCGGCTCAAGCAGGCGCAGCGGCTCGGCTTTTCGCCCATCATCCACCCGGCGGCGGACAAGGGCGGCATATCCACCCTGAGCCAGCTGCAGCAGCGGCTTTTCCACCGCCGCAATCCCTGAGGCCGTCATGAACCGTGAAGTGGAACGCAAATATCTGGATGTGGACTTTTCCCTCCTGCGGGAACGGCTCATCGCCCTTGACGCCCGCAGCGAGGGCGTCCATTTCGAGCGCAACATCCTTTTTGATCGGCAGGAAGAGCTCTTCGGCAGCCGCCGCCTGCTCCGCCTGCGCAGCCGCCAGTGGGCCGGACACGAGGATCATATCCTCACCCTCAAGCTGCCGCCTGCGGCCCCGCGTGATGCCGCCGAGGCCGGGTTCAAGATCCGGGAGGAACGCGAATGCCCTGTGGCGGACAGGCAGGCCATGCAGGGCATCCTGGAAGGGCTGGGCTACCTTCCCGCGGCCCGCTATGAGAAGTTCCGGGAGAGCTGGCAAATCGAAGGCGTGCAGGTGGATATGGACATCCTGCCCTTCACCCGGGTGGTGGAGCTGGAAGGCGAGGCGGAGCGCATCCGCAAAGTTGAAGTCCTGCTTGAACTTGACAAGCGGCCGACCAGTGCCGACTCTTACCATGTACTGCACACGCGCTGGCGCGCGGAACAAGGTCTGCCGCCGGAGCGTTCCTTCATTTTTTCCCCCGGTCAGGCGGCGCAATGGCGTGCCGCCCTGCACCTGCCGCCAGAGGAGGACTGAGCCATGCCGGCCCCTTATAGACCGCAAGACGAAAGCGACGGGCAAAGCCTGGTAAAAGAGCGCGTCCGGGAGCCGCAGCGCTTCGTGGTGCTGCTGCACAATGACGATTACACCAGCATGGACTTTGTGGTGGATGTCCTGCAGGGGATCTTCAACAAGAACAAGGAAGAAGCCACGCGCATCATGCTGTCCGTGCATGAGAAGGGCGTCGGGCGCTGCGGCGTCTACACCGCGGAGATCGCCGAAGCCAAGGTCCGCCGCGTGACGCAGAAGGCACGGGCGGCGGGGTTCCCGCTGCGCTGCACCATGGAGCCGGAATAAGCCATGTTGAGCAATGACGTTCAGGAAGTCCTGAAGATCGCCGTCATGGAAGTGCAGGAACGGCAGCACGAGATGCTGACCGTGGAGCACATCCTCTACGGCATGACCGCCACGGTGCGCGGCTGCCTCATCCTGGAGGGCAGCGGCGCGGACGTGCCCCTGCTGCGCGAACAGCTTGAACATTTCTTCCAGACGGAGATGGAGAGCGTCCGCCCGACCAACCAGCTGGAGATCGTGCAGACGCCGGGCGTGCAGCGCCTGCTGGAACGCGCCGTGGCCCATATCCGCTCCGCCGGACGGGAGACCGTGGACGTGGGCGACATGCTCGTCTCCCTCATGGAAGAGGAAGGCAGCTATGCCGTCTACTACCTGCGCAAACAGGGCGTGGAGCGGCTGGACGTGCTGACCTTCATCTCCCACGGGCTGGAAGACGGCAGCGGCTCCAAGGGCGTCCGGGAGAAGGCGGAAGACGACGAGGAAGGCCGGGAGGGCGATCCCCTGGCCCGCTACACCACGGACCTCACGGCCCGCGCGGCCGCCGGCGGCATCGACCCGCTCATCGGGCGGGAAATGGAGCTGGACCGCGCCATCGAGGTCCTGTGCCGCCGCCGCAAGAACAATCCTCTTTTCGTGGGCGAGCCCGGCGTGGGCAAGACCGCCCTTGCGGAGGGCCTTGCCCTGCGCATCCACGAGGGCAAAGTGCCGCCGCGCTTCCGGGAGGCCCGCCTCTTCGCGCTGGACATGGGGCTCGTGCTGGCCGGCACGCGCTACCGCGGCGACTTCGAGCAGCGCCTGAAGAAGATCATGGACGCCCTGAAGCATGTGCCGCAGGCCATCCTGTTCATCGACGAACTCCACACCATCGTGGGGGCCGGGGCCACATCGGGCGGATCGATGGATGCGTCCAACCTGCTCAAACCCCTGCTGGCCAGCGGCGAACTGCGCTGCATCGGCTCCACGACGCATGAGGAATACCGCAACCATCTGGAAAAGGACAGGGCGCTCGTCCGGCGCTTCCAGCGCATAGATGTGCGTGAACCCGGCATCGAGGACTGTCTGGCCATCCTGGAAGGCCTGCAGAGCCATTACGCCGACTTCCATCAGGTACGCTACGGCAAGCCCGTGCTGCGGGCCATGGTGGAACTTTCCAGCCGCCACGTGCGGGAGCGCCTCCTGCCGGACAAGGCCATCGACGTCATGGACGAGGCCGGGGCCGCCGTCCGGCTGCAGCAGCCGGACGAGGGCGGCAAGCGCCCGGCCGTGACCCTGCGGGATGTGGAGCGCATCGTGGCCCGCATGGCCGGCATCCCCGAACGCAGCGTCAGCGGCGGGGAAAAGGACCGCCTGCGCCACCTGGAGCGCGACCTCAACGCCCGCGTCTTCGGGCAGGAGGCCGCCATCTCGCTGGTGGTGCGCGCCATCCTGCGTTCGCGCGCCGGGCTGGGCCAGAGCGGACGCCCCGCCGGGGCCTTCCTCTTCTACGGGCCCACCGGCGTGGGCAAGACCGAGGTGGCCCGCTCGCTGGCGCAGTGTCTGGGGGTGGATTTCCTGCGCTACGACATGAGCGAATATATGGAAAAGCACGCCGTCTCCCGCCTCATCGGCGCGCCTCCGGGCTATGTGGGCTTCGATCAGGGCGGCCTGCTGACCGAGGCCGTGCGCAAGTCCCCGTATTCCGTGGTGCTGCTGGACGAGATGGAGAAGGCCCATCCCGACATCTTTAATGTGCTGCTTCAGGTCATGGATTACGGCACGCTGACCGACACCACGGGCCGCAAGACCGACTTCTCGCACGTGGTGCTGATCATGACCAGCAATGCCGGGGCCTTCGAGATGTCCGCCGCCAGCATGGGCTTTGCCACGCCTGCCGCCCGCGCGGACGGCACGGACGAGGAAGACGGGAAGGGGAGGACCTCGGAAGCCGCGGCCCGCAAGGGGCGCAAGGCGCTGGAACAGCTCTTCACGCCGGAATTCCGCAACCGTCTCGATGCGCTGGTGCCGTTCGGCAGCCTGACGCAGCCCATGATGCTCCGCATCGTGGACAAATTCGTGGAAGAGGTGGCCCAGAGCCTGACCGAGCGCCATGTCCGCCTTATGCTGGACGAGGAGGCCCGGCGGCATCTGGCCCAAAAGGGATTCGATCCCCGCATGGGCGCGCGCCCGCTGCGCCGCCTGCTGCGGGATGAACTGGAAGACCCGCTGGCGCAGGAACTGCTGTTCGGCCGCCTGCAAAAGGGCGGCGAGGCCGTGCTCGTCCTGCGGGAGGGCAAGCTCCATCTGGACATCTCCCGCAAGGGACCGGCCGGCGCGGAAGCTGCCGCTGCGGGCGGCGAAGCCCGCAAGACGTCGCGCCCGCGCCCATCCACGAGGCGCACGAAAAGAGATGGGCATGAGTGAGGTCCCGCCGGAACGTCCGGCCGATCTGGTGGCAGCCTATGCCGAGCAATTCCCCCCGCTGGAGGCGGCGCGGGAGGACGGACTGCTGTGCCGCGGCGGCGATCTGCATCCGGTGCGGCTGCTGGCCGCCTACAGCCGGGGCATCTTCCCCTGGTACAGCGAGGACATGCCGCTGCTCTGGTGGTCGCCCGCGCCGCGCTGCATCCTGCCGCTGGACAAGTTCCGCCTGCCCCGGCGCAGCATCCGCACCCTGCGCAAGGCGGGCTTCCGCCTGAGCTGCGACGCCGCCTTTGCGGAAGTCATGCTGCAATGTGCCGGGCCGCGCCGCCGGGAGCAGGGCACGTGGATCACCCGCGACATGTTCCGGGCCTATGTGCGCCTGCACGAGATGGGCTATGCCCATTCCATCGAGACCTGGCAGGGGGACACGCTGGTAGGGGGGCTGTACGGCGTCTCGCTGGGTCGGGCCTTTTTCGGCGAATCCATGTTCCACCGGGTCTCCGAAGCCTCCCGCGCGGCCCTGACCGGGCTGGTGGATCTGCTGCGCCTGCGGGGCACGCTCCTGCTGGACTGCCAGCAGGACACCCCGCACATCATGGGCATGGGGGGCGAACTCGTTTCCCGCCCAGCCTTTGAAGAACTGCTTGAACGATCCGTGCGGCAGGAGGAGGATCCGGCCTGTCCGCTGCGCTGGCAGCCCTGGCGCGAACGGTATATCCACGATGGCCGGCAGTGGCACGAGGTGGACCACAGATGAGCGAAGCCGTCTTTTCCCTGCAAAGCGAGCACCAGCCCACGGGCGACCAGCCCGAGGCCATCGCCCAGCTCGTCAGCAATATCCAGGCCGGCGTCCCGGCGCAGGTGCTGCTGGGGGTGACAGGATCGGGCAAGACCTTCACCATGGCCAACGTCATCGCCCGCTGCAACCGCCCGGCGCTGGTGCTGGCCCCCAACAAGACCCTTGCCGCCCAGCTGTACAGCGAGTTCCGCGCGCTCTTCCCGCGCAATGCCGTGGAATATTTCGTCAGCTATTACGATTACTACCAGCCCGAAGCCTATGTGCCCGCCTCGGACACCTACATCGAAAAAGATTCGGCCATCAACGACAATATCGACAAGCTGCGGCATGCGGCCACGCACGCCCTGCTGACGCGGCGGGACGTCATCATCGTGGCCTCGGTCTCCTGCATCTACGGCCTGGGCTCGCCGGAATACTACGCCAAGATGGTCATCCCCGTGGAAGTCGGGCAGCGCTTCCCTATGGATGCGCTCATCAGCCGTCTGGTGGAAGTGCATTACGAGCGCAACGACTACGACTTCCACCGCGGCACCTTCCGGGTACGGGGCGACGTGCTGGAGATCATCCCGGCCTATCACCACGAGCGGGCCCTGCGGCTGGAGTTCTTCGGCGACGACATCGACGCCATGCGCGAGATCGACCCGCTCACCGGCGACGTGCTGGCCGAGGTGAGCAAGACCGTGCTCTATCCGGCAAGCCACTTCGTGTCCGCACAGGACAACCTCAAGCGCGCCTGCGACGACATCCGGCAGGAACTCCAGGAACGCCTTGCCCTGTTCCGGGAGCAGGGCAAGCTGGTGGAGGCGCAGCGCCTGGAGCAGCGCACCCAGCTCGACCTTGAGATGATCGAGGAACTGGGCTACTGCAACGGCATCGAGAATTACACCCGCCACATGGACGGCCGCAAGCCGGGCGAGCCGCCGTCCTGCCTGCTCAACTATTTTCCCGAAGACTATCTGCTCTTCGTGGACGAGTCCCACATCAGCGTGCCGCAGGTGGGCGGCATGTTCAAGGGCGACCGCTCCCGCAAGGAAACGCTGGTCAATTACGGCTTTCGCCTGCCTTCGGCGCTGGACAACCGCCCCTTGCAGTTCGCGGAGTTCCGCCGGCTCGTGCATCAGGCCGTCTACGTCTCGGCCACGCCGGCCAAATACGAGCTGGACGAGGCGCAGGGCATCGTGGTGGAGCAGATCATCCGGCCCACCGGCCTTGTGGACCCTGAAGTGGAGGCGCGCCCCACAGCCGGACAGATGGAGAACCTGCTGGGCGAATGCCGCGCCCGCGTCAGCCGGGGCGAACGCGTGCTGGTGACCACGCTCACCAAGCGCATGGCCGAGGATCTGACGGAATATTGCTGCAATATGGGCGTGCGCGCCCGCTACCTGCATTCGGACATCGACACGCTGGAGCGCATGCAGATCATCCGCGCCCTGCGTACCGGCGAATTCGACGTGCTGGTGGGGATCAACCTCTTGCGCGAGGGGCTGGACATTCCGGAAGTCTCCCTGGTCTGCATCCTAGATGCGGACAAAGAGGGCTTTTTGCGCTCCACGGGCTCGCTCATCCAGACCTTCGGACGGGCGGCCCGCAATGAGCATGGGCATGTCATCCTCTATGCGGACACGGTGACGGCCTCCATGCAGGCCGCCATGAACGAGACCGCCCGCCGCCGGGAAAAGCAGGCCGCCTACAATGAGGCGCACCACATCACCCCGCGCAGCACCCGCAAAAGCCTGGACTCTCCGCTGGACGCCCTCTATGCCGACAACGAAGGCAAGGGAGGGCGCGGACGCGGCAAAGGCAGGGCGGCCGCCCGCAACGAACAGGCGGCGCTCCCTCTCACGGCCGAGGAAACCGCCGTGCGCATCGCCGAACTGGAAAAGGAAATGCGGGCCGCGGCCCGCGATCTGGAATTTGAACGGGCCGCCGAGCTGCGGGACAGCATCCGGGCGCTGCGTTCCCGTCTCATCGCCCTGCCGGAGTAACCATATGCCTCTTGACGACTTGCCGCTCTTTGCCCAGCCCGCCGCTTCCGTCCCGCCGGAAAAAGCGCGTATGGACGCCCTGGTGGCCGAGCTGGAACACCATAACTACCTCTACCATGTGCTGGATGCGCCGGAAATAAGCGACGACACCTTTGACGCCCTGTTCCGCGAACTGCTGGCGCTGGAAGCCGCCCATCCCCAGTGGCGCAGCCCGCATTCTCCCACCCTGCGCGTGGGCGGCGGCCTCTTGAGCGGACTGGACAAGAAGGCGCACCGCCGCCGCATGTACGGGCTGGACAATGTGTTCAGCCCGGAGGAATGGCGCGAATTCGTCGAGCGCATGCGCCGGGCCCTGCCCGAAGCGCCGCTCGCCTTCTGGTGCGACCCCAAGCTGGACGGTCTGGCGCTGGAGATCATCTATGAAAACGGCATCCTGACCGAAGCCCTGACCCGCGGCGACGGGGAAACCGGCGAAGTGGTGACCGCCGCCGTGCGCACCATCAAGAATATCCCCCTGCGGCTCAGACCGCCGGCGCAAGGCGGGGAGCTGCCCGCGCGTCTGGAAGTGCGCGGCGAGGTCGTCATCTTCAAGGCCGACTTTGCGGCCCTCAATGAACGGCGCGATGCCCTCGGGCAAAAAACTTTCGCCAATCCGCGCAATGCGGCGGCAGGGGCGCTCCGTCAGCTGGACACCACGGCTACCAGCGCCGTGCCGCTGCGCTTCCTGGCCTACAGCATGGGCGATGCGGATTGGGGCGGGGCCCGACCCTGCACGCATCAGAACGAACTCATGGCGCGGCTGCAAAGCTACGGCTTCCAGACGCCGCCTGACGGTCGCCTCTGCGCCGGTCCCGCCGAGGTGGAGACCTATGTGGAGCAGGTGCGGCAGCAACGCGAGAGCTTCGATATGGAGATCGACGGCGCCGTAGCCAAGCAGGACGATCTGGAAGCGCAGGAAGCCCTCGGCTATACGGCCCGCGCGCCGCGTTTTGCCGTGGCCTTCAAGTTCCCGGCCATGCAGGCCCGCACCATCCTGCGCGGCATCGAGATCCAGGTGGGGCGTACCGGCGTGCTGACGCCGGTGGCCATCCTTGACCCGGTGGCCGTGGGCGGGGTCATGGTCTCGCGGGCCACCCTGCACAATGAGGATGAGATCCGCGCCAAGAACATCCGCATCGGGGACACGGTGCTCGTGCAGCGCGCCGGGGACGTCATCCCCGAAGTGGTCGGCCCGGTGCTGGAAGAGCGCCCGGCGGACGCGGCGGAATTCGTCTTCCCGCACGTCTGCCCGGTCTGCGGCCAGCCCGCCCACCGGGAAGAAGGGGAGGCCGCCTGGCGCTGCGACAATCTCGCCTGCCCGGCCATCCGCCTGCGGGCCATCATCCATTTTGTCTCCAAGGCCGGGCTGGATATCGGCGGCATCGGCCAGAAATGGATCGAACAGCTCGTCAGCAGCGGGCGCGTCCAGTCGCCGCCGGATCTCTTCACCCTCACGGCGCAGGAGCTGCTGCAATACGAGCGTATGGGCGAATCGCTGGCCCAGAAATTCGTGGACGCCATCGAGCAGGCCCGGCACACGGCCACCCTTGCGCGCCTGATCTGCGGCCTCGGCATCCGGCATGTGGGCGAACAGACCGCCCGCCAGCTTGCCCGGCATTATGCCGACCTCGACGCCCTGGCGCATGCCGGTACGGAAGAGCTCGTGCGTCTGGAGGACATCGGTCCCGAAGTGGCCTCCTCCATCCATGCCTTTTTTGCCAACGCGGCCAATGCCGCCATGCTGGAACGCTTCCGTACGCTGGGGCTCTGGCCCTCGGCCCCGGCGGAGCCCGCGCAAGCTGCCGTGGCTGGCGGCCCGCTGGCCGGGAAGACCATCCTCTTCACCGGGACCCTTTCCATGAAGCGGGACGATGCCGCCAAAATGGCGGAAGCCTGCGGCGCGATCATCGCGGGGGGCGTCAGCAAGAAACTGGATTATCTGGTGGCTGGGGAAAAAGCCGGCAGCAAGCGCGAAAAGGCCGAAAAACTGGGGATCCCCATCCTTGACGAACAAGAATTCCTGGACATGCTCCGCACGGGCGAATAAGCCCCCGCACGTCCGCCAGCAAAGGAGAGACAACATATGGCAACGCCGCTCATCATCATGGGAGCCGGCGGGCGCATGGGACGCACCATCGCTACGCTGGCCGAAGAAGACAGCACCTACAGCCTTGCGGCCCTGGTGGACCGGGCCGATCATCTGGCCCAGCTCCAGGGCGGCGACGGCTGCCTGATCACCGACGACCTGCGCGCGGCGCTCGCCCATTGCGCCGATGCCGTGATCATCGACTTCACCGCCCCGGAAGTCAGCCTGAACACCGCCCGACAGGCCGCCGAAAGCGGACATGCCGCCGTCATCGGCACGACGGGTCTGACTGAGGCCCAGCGGGCCGAACTTGCCGCGCTTGCCCAAAAAACGCCCCTGTTCTGGTCCTCCAACATGAGCGTGGGCATCAACGTGCTGCTCAAGATCCTGCCCGAACTGACCAAAGCGCTGGGCGAGAAGTACGACATCGAAATGGTGGAACTGCACCATAACCGCAAAAAGGATTCCCCCAGCGGTACGGCCCTGACCCTTGGCGAATGCCTCGCCGAGGCGCGCGGCTGGAACCTGCCCGACGTCCGCTGCTCGGCCCGGGACGGCATCATCGGCGAGCGGCCCAAGGCGCAGATCGGCATCCAGGCCATACGCGGCGGGGACGTGGTCGGCGTCCATACGGTCTACTTCATGGGCCCCGGCGAGCGTATCGAGGTCACCCATCAGGCCCATTCGCGCGAGACCTTTGCCCAGGGAGCCCTGCGGGCCGCCGCCTGGCTCAAGGGTCGTGCCGCCGGTCGCCTCTACGGGATGCAAGATATTTTCTAGATTTTTTCTTGATATTTTCCCTTTGGTGCGATAGGGAAAAAAGGTACGTGAAAAAATAAGGGGTTTGGAGCAGACGCAAACGCAGTACAGGACACGTCAGTATGAGGGAAACTCACGAACGAGGCCTTCTCTCTGCATGGCGTTTTCCGCACAGGCTGCCTGCTCCATGATTTACCGGGGGAAACATGCCACAGGTCGCCGCTCGCATCAATGAGGACCAGGAACGCTGGCTCAAAGATTACTTCCGCACCAAGAGCGCGGGAGCGGAGTTCATTCTCCCGTGGGCTGTGGATACCTTCTTCCGGGCCATCACCAACATCAAGACCCTGTTCACCGGCGCCGAGCTGAAGGCCATTGTGGAAGCCCACAAGGACATGCGGCTCATGCCGGACAATTCCCGCCTGTCCTACCTGCTGCTGCGGGTGCATGATGCCTGCGAGATCAACCATGTGCACATGCGCCACGGAGCAAGCAAGTCCAGCCTGGAAAGCAAGCTCAAGTCCCTGGATGACACGCAGGCAACGGCCCTCATGGTCTGGGCCTCCGCCTTCTGGGTCAGCCGCAATTGCTCGGCTGAAAGCCTGGACGAGTATATCCGGGCATATTGACGGGAAACTCCTCGCACAACCCACACAGCACAGCGGCGAACGTCGCTGTGCTTTTTTTATGCTCGTCAAAAAGCCCGCCAGCCGCAAGCGGAGCAGGACGAGAGCAGGGGAGAGCGGCACAAAAAAGGAACCCACCGGCAAAGCCGGTGGTTCTTCATATGCGCCTATAAGGCTTTTTTACCAGCTGCGCCCTAACAGGCGCATAACGGTCTGACATCTGCATATTTGTTACTTGCGGCCCGTAAACGGGCTACCCGCAT
>DWYJ01000055.1 GCA_019118745.1 Candidatus Desulfovibrio gallistercoris
AACAGACGACGAATAGTGCTGACAGGCCCTGACAAGCACGGCCCTCGAGGTCGCCTTTTCAAAGACAAAAACGCACTCTCCGCTGTTTAGCGTGATGTGTCCCGGGCCTGGGACGGTCGGGAAAGCATCTCCAGCATGCGTCGTTCCATGCGCTGGAAGCGGGCTTCCCAGGTGTGCTCCCGGCAGACAGCCTCAATGGCGGCGGCATCCTTGCGCGCGCCCGCCAGCACCGCTCGGATCTGCGCGGCGAACTCCTCGGCCGTCTCCGCCGGGAAGTACAGGGATTCGAATTCTTCCAGCGCCGGCAGCCGCGTGGACACCACAGGCAGGCCGGAGGCGAGATATTCAAAGAATTTCATGGGGAACATGGAGGCGGTATACGCATTGCGCGCCGCCGGAAGGACGGCCACGTCGCCGTGCGCCAGGTAGGAGGGCAGCTCCTTATAGGGACGCGGCCCGAGCAGATGGATATTGCCCCGCACGGGCGGTCCCTGCGTGCCCGGCTGTCCTTCGCCCACATCACCGATGAGCAGCCAGTGCACGTCGGGCAGCAATTCAGCCACCCGCCGTATGAGGCCGAAATCCACCTTGTATTGGCTGAGCGCCCCGATAAAGACGAGACGCGGCCGGGGGATCGACTTCAGATCCACCGGTTCCGCGGGATGCTGCCGGACCCGCTGGAACAGAGCGATGTCGCAGACATTGGGATCGTACTCCACATGTCGGAAGACCGGCGAGAGCATGTGCAACAGGTTCCTTGAGGTCACGAAGCAGCAGTCCGTCACCGCGGCCAGGCGTTTCTCCTCTTCCCGGATGAGCTGCACGTCTATGCCGGGCGAGGCTCCCAGATCGTCCACACAATGATAAACGACACCGCTGTTCTTCACGGTGGCGCACAGCCCGCTCACCACAGGCGTGTACGTAAGGATGATGGGCCTGCGCATACGCAGCAGCAGGAGCTGCCAGCGGATGACGGCCCGCAGCAACAAATCGTTCAACCGCTTGATGCGGGGATGCGCATGGAAGGGCAACACGAGGGGTGATACCCGCCAGATGTTCGGGCGTACCCTTCGCGGGATGGGGAGAGCTTTCTTCAGCCGCCCGAATATCCTTTTCATGTCGCGGGCATGCAGGGAAGGCTTGCGCAGACCCAGCGAGTCCACATACAGGACACGGTAGCCGTGCTCGGCAAATAGGACGGCCATATGCTGCTTGTTGGTCCAGAACGGGTTATCCCAGTCCGCCGTGGAGAAGAGAAGGATATTTTTTTGCGTCTCTTTCATGTGCACCTGCTGCCGTTTGCCCGACGCTCTTCATATTGCCACGGCTTGCAGACGCCCGCAAGGCTCCTCCCGGCCGACCGGGCCAGGGCATTCTGAGTTTGAAGCGCTTTGTATTGCAGACCATACGGCCTGTCGTTTCGCGAAAAACGCATTTTTTCCGCTTGGTTCGGACCGGAGGCGCTGTGCCGCCGCCTCACGTTTTACCTTCTTCAAAGACAGGGCTCTCTCACGCCGGAAACGGTCATGCCGCGCCCTCCGGCAACCCGGAAGAACGCGGCATGGCCCGCTGACGTTGCGGGAGCCGCCGGAGATGCTCCGGCAGCCCCTGCCCGCTACTCCGTCAGAATTTATAGGAGAAGATCACGCCCGCCTTGTAGCCGTCGCTCTTGCTGAACGAACTATGATGGAAGGAGCGTTCCCACGTCCCCTTGGCGATGCCGTTGATGATGTAGCCCAGCTCCAGGCGCGCCTCGAGGTTTTCATAGATCTTGTAGACGCTGTCCAGATTGATCTCCACAAGGTGATCCGCCGTCGTCAGATAAAAACCCGCGGGCGAAACGCCCACCGTGGTGGTCGCGTCGGTCATGCCCAGATAATCGGTCATCCTGGTGCTGTTCGTCCCGCCCCAGTAGGTGACTCGCAGCGTATGCGTCAGATCCTCCAGGAAAGAGACATCCTTGATCTGCGCGCCTATCCCCCAGGTGCCGCCATAATGCAGCGACTGGTCGTATGCCCGCCCGGCAAAGGTCCCCCAGCCGAAGCCGTCGCCGATGAAGGAAGTGAAGTAGCCCGCCGGAGAGAAGCTGGGCATCCGTTCCGAACCGTTGGTCACGCTGTCGTCATCGCCGGAGGCGTACCAGCCGAAGATGCCGGACGTCCCCCAGTCCATCTTGTATTCCACAAGGGCCTTGGCCAGCCAGCCTTCCCGGCGGCTGTCGGCCCGACGCACGCGGCCGTCGGCCTGGTTGCGGATGTCGAAACGGCCGCGGCTCTCCACATAGGCATAGTTGAGGTCGATCTCGATATGCAGCGGGTCAAAGGCGTCGATGACCACGGGCAGCCCCGCATAGACGGCGGATACCCAGGGCTTGCTGTCGTTGAACCGTCCGATGGGATTCTCCGTGGCGGCATTGATGAGCGGATCGTTGATGGCCATGAAGAAGGGACGCGTGCCATAATCGTAATAGGTGGAGCTGGCGCCGCCGGTGGTGACGTTCTTGCCGATCATGCCGTACATGGCCCACGGGGTCAGCTTGAAGCCTTCGAAGGTCAGCGGCACGGAGAGCATGAACATGTCCACGTTGTCGAGGAAGTTGACGTCGCGCACGCTGCCGTCCGCCTGGAGCTCGCCGGCATAGTTGTCGTTGTAGGGCCGCGCCCACATGGCCGTAAGCCCCACATGTTCGTTGAAGGTATAGCTGGCCGTGATGGCCGCGCCGTCATCATCCCAGAAGGTGGAGCCGCCGGCGGCGTTGGGCAGGGTGATGCCCTGTAAGCCCATACGGATACGCAGATCCGTATTGGGGACGAGCCAGTCGATATAGGCCCGCTTCACCTTGATGAGATTGGTGCCGTCCGCGCCGAGCGCGCCCCCTCTGGCCGAGCGGCCCCACGGGGTCTCCCCGATCTCAAGGAAAAGATTGCCGGAGAGCGCCTCCGAGGCCACGGCATCCATCTGCAGGCGCACGCGCTGCAGAGAGGCAAAGTCATCCGTCGTGGCCACCTTCTTGTTGCCTACCTTCTTGACGTAGTTGGTGTCCACAAGGCCAAAGCCGAACATCCAGTCCCCCCGGATGCGGAAGTCGATGGCCTGCGCCGCGACGGCATTCCCGGCCAGGTATGCGGCGGCCAGCAGCAGAACGACGATCTTTTTCATGTTGGAACTCCTCTCTCCAGAAACAGGGTTATTCGCCCTCGGCGGCCCGCAGGGCACGACCGCGGCGGTAGATGAGCACGGACGTCAGCGCGCCGACGATGCTCAGCGCGATAAGGAAGAAGAAGATGACCTGATAGCCGCCGTTGCCGTAACGGTCGAGCCAGTAGCCGAACAGCGGGCCGAAAAGCCCGTCAGGCACATAGCCCAGGAGGCTGATGATGCTGACGGCCATGCCCGTATACTGGGCGGGGATGCGCACTTCCTCCATGCAGGAGAACATGATGGTGAAGCCCACCAGGCCGAAGAAGCTGAACAGCAGGGTCATGAGGATGATGACGCCGGACGAGGTGCCCGCCGGCAGCAGGAGCAGCACGACGAGCATGCCCACCAGCGCGCAGAAACAGAAGATCATCACCAGGGCCGTGGAACCGATCTTGTCGGAGATGTAGCCGCTGAACGGCCCAGTGAACACGCGCAGCCCGAAAGCCCGGATGGTGCCGAGCACCGCGCCGAAGGTGACCGAGATGCCGAGCACGTTGGTGGTGTAGGGCGTCATGTAGCCGATGCCGATGTACATCCCGTAGCCGCAGAAGATGAGCAGCACCATGAGCCAGACGGCGGGCAGACGCAGCACGGTGAGAGCACTGCGCAGCGGCGCTTCTGTGGGCGTTTCCACATCCTCGTTATAGGGCGTGCGGTCGGACACGAACAGCAGGATGCCCAGCAGCGCCAGCAGCGCGAATATCCCCTGCCCTATGAGCATGTACTGGAAGCCCACGGCCCGTACCGCCACGCTGCCGTAAACGGCGGCCCCCACAAAGCCGATGACCGAGGAGAATATGCCCGTCGAGCCGTAGAAGGAGCCGAACACCCGCCCCTGTTCATCCTTGGCCCCGCTTTCGCGTACGGCCTTGATCAGGGCCGACCAGCCGATCATGTTCACGGCCACGGCCAGCACCCCCCAGATGAAGAGGGCTATGGTGTAGGTATGGTAGAAGGCAAAAAAGAAATTGCAGAGCGCGATGATGGCCAGCGAGATGGCCAGCAGTTTCCGCGCGGAACAGCGGTCGGCCAGCAGGCCGCCGGGGATGTAGAGCAGCATGCCCACGCCGGTGAACACCGTCATCAGCAGGCCGAGTTCATTGTTGGTGGTTTGCGTCACCTCGCGGATGACGTCATAGAATTTGATATGCACATAGGGCAGCGCACTGGAGGCCGAGAATGTCAGGCCAAGCGTCAGGATGCGCAGCATCTGCTGGAAGCGTGTCATGCGGTTCTCCTTGTCTGTGGGAAATCCTGCGGGAAATCACAGGCTGCCGTAGCGGAGCGTATTGCCGACGATGGTGGCGGCCACGACGATGTCCTTGATATGGAGGGGCTCCACGGTCAGCGGGTTTTCCTCCAGCACCACGAAGTCGGCCAGCTTGCCGGGCGTGATGCTGCCCTTGTGCCGCTCCTCGAATCCCTGATAGGCGGCATTGATGGTGACGCCCTTGAGGGCCTCCAGCACGGGCACCCCCTGCGCCTCCCTGCCGAGATCCCGTCCGCCGAAACTGCGTCGGTTGACCGCCGACCAGACGAGCATCAGGGGATCCATGGGCGTGACGTAGGTGTCGCTGTGCAGGGTGAAGGGCAGGCCCAGCCGCAGGGCGTCGCCGGCGGGGCTCATGCGGCAGGCCCGTTCCGGCCCCATGAAGCGCTCATAGTGCCGGTCGCCCCAGTAGTAGGTATGGGTGATGAAAAAGGAGGGGATGACCGCAAGCCGCGCCATGCGTTCCATTTGTTCCGCGCGGGCCATCTGGCTGTGGATGACGATATGGCGCGCATCGGCACGCGGATGGGCGGCCTGCGCGGCCTCGAAGGCATCCAGTATGGCTTCTATGGCGGCATCGCCGTTGCCGTGCACGGCGATCTGACGGCCCGCGGCATGCAGCTCGGCGATGCGCCGGGTCATGGCCTCGATGTCGCAGGAGGGATATCCGCGGTAATCCGCCGGCTTGTCCGGGGGAAGGACATGATAAGGCCGGGAAAGGTAACCCGTATACGCCTGTATGGAGCCGTCGCAGGCCAGCTTGGCCGCCCCCATGATGAGCATGCGCCGTTCATCCAGAGCCTCGCCCGACGGCACTTGCGGATAGGTGGCGCAAAATTCCTCCATGCTGCACTCCTGCCCGACGAGATAGATCACCAGCCGCAGGCCCAGGGCATCCTGCCGCAAGGCGTCATGCAGCAGGCGCAGGCGTTCGCCGCCCACAAGCCAGCCGTCTTGCGCCGTGGTGCAGCCGCTCGCCAGATAGGTTTCCGACCCCGCGCGCATGGCCTGCATGAAACCGGCTTCGTCCGGGGGCGGGGCCAGCCGCAGCAGCGGGCTTGTGGCCGCTTCGATCACGCCCGTGGGCACGCCGCTGCCGTCCCGGTAGAGGACGACGTTGTCTCCCGCGCAGGCCTCGGCCCCGGCCAGTCCCACCTGCTCAAGAGCAAGGCTGTTGCCCGTGGTCACCCAGCCGGAGATATGCTGCAGAACGATGGGGTGGCGGGTGCTGGCCCTGTCGAGGTCCTGCCGTGTGGGATGGCGCTTTTCCGCAAGCAGGCTGTCGTCATAGCCCCAGCCCTGGATGCACTGCCCCGGCGGCGTGATCTCCGCCCGCTGCCTGAGCAGGGCCACCATGTCCTCGATGCAGTGGACGCTGCCGAGCGGATAGCTGTTCAGGTCCACCGATGCGGTCAACAGGGCCGCATCCACAAAATGGCTATGCGCGTCGATGAAGCCCGGCAGCAGCGTTCGCCCGGCCAGATCGACCTGCCGCGTCCCGGCATGGGCCAGCGCCCGCATGGCGTCCAGGCTGCCCGTCGCCAGGATGCGGTCTCCAGCCACGGCCACGGCTTCCGGCCCCGGATCGGACGCATCCATGCTGAGGATCGGGCCTCCGAAATAGATGGTGTCGGCCTGCGCCGGCTTCTTCTGTACGGGGTCTCCCCCTGTCATGCTCATGGAACCCTCCTTGGATCGCTGTACGCGGGCCCGGCTCGCTCTTCCCGGAGGAAAGGGGCCCGCTACTTTCTGCATACACGAGACGGCGTCTCCGGCCCATAAGCTGCGCACCTGAGATCGTCTGCAAAAAACACCTGAATATTTTTTGCCGATTACGGTATGCAAAAAGCCTGAAAAATCCCGTAGACTGGACAGGGAAAGCAGGAGAAGGAGGAAACGCCATGAGCATCGCCATCATCATTGCCGAGGATCATGCCCTGTTCCGCAGCGGACTGAAGCAGCTCCTGGCTCCGGAACCGGATCTGCGCGTCGTGGGGGAGGCGGACAGCGGCCCGGAGGCCGTGCGGCTGGCGGAAGAGCTGCGGCCGGACGTGATGCTGCTGGATCTGACCATGCCCGGCGGCAGCGGCCTGGAAGCCATCGCCCGCATCCGCAAGGTCAGCCCGGAAACGCGCATCCTCATCATCTCCATGCACGCATCGGGGATGCATGTCCGCTCCGCTTTCAAGGAGGGCGCCCACGGCTATCTGCTCAAGACCGTGGACAGCGAGGAGTTCCTCTTTGCCGTGCGGGCCGTCGGCAAGGGGAACCAGTATATCAGCAGCGAGCTGACGGGCCTGATGGTGGAGTGGTGTCTCGGCCAGAGCGACGAGCCCCAGTCCTCCCTTCTGGAGAGCCTGACCCTGCGGGAACGGGAGATCCTGCGCATGGTGGCCGCCGGACAGTCCAACAAGGAGATCGCCGCGCACCTCTTCCTTTCCGAGAAGACCGTCATCACCCACCGCGCCAACTTCATGCGCAAGCTCGGACTGCACAATGTCCGGGAGGTGACCATGTTCGCCATCACGCACGGGCTCATGCAGGTGGACGGCCAGTGAAGACGCTGTTCATCCTCCTTCTGCTCGCGTTCATCCCGCATCCGGCCTCCGCCTCCTCCTCGCGCGCGGATGAACTGGTCGTCGGCATAGAATCCGCGCCGCAGCACTGCAACCCGGCGGTGCTTTCCGGCAGCATCACCACGAGCATCGGCGCGCAACTCTTTGCCGGTCTGACGCGGCTGGACGCGGAGGGCAGGCCCCGCCCCTACCTTGCCCGCAGCTGGGAAAGCAGCCCCGACGGCCTGCGCATGACCTTCCATCTGGAACCGGGGGCCGTCTTCCATGACGGGAGCCCCATCACCGCCGGGGACGTGGCCTTTTCTCTGCTGCAATGCCGCGACCATCATCCCTTCCGGCCCATGCTCGCGCCGGTGGCCGGCGTGGATACGCCGGACCCGCATACCGCCGTCGTCCGCCTGCGCCACCCCTTCCCGCTGCTGCCCGCCGTCCTGCTACCGTCGCTGGTGCCCATCATGCCGCGCCATGTCTACGGCGACGGCACGCCTCTGCCCGACCACCCGGCCAATATCCGCGTCGTCGGTTCCGGCCCGTACATGCTGACTTCCTTCCAGGAGGACAGGGCCGTCCGCATGGTACGCAACCCGCGCTTTTTCCTGCCGGAACGCCCCGCTTTCGAGCGCCTCACGTTCCGGGTCTTCCGGGATCCGGCGGAAGTCCTGCACGCCATGCGGCTGGGCAGCGTGGACATGTATCTCTGCCCCGCTCCCGTCGAGGGCGGCCTCCTCGTCCGCACGGGCATGGACTGGCATCCGCGCATCCAGCCGGTCCGCCATATCCATGCCTACACGCTGCTCAACTACAATCTGTCCCGCGAACCCTTTTCCCATCCGCAGGTACGTGAGGCCCTGTCCCTGGCCATCGACAGGAAGCGGCTCATCCGTCGTTTTCCTCACGGCAGCATACAGGCCCTGCAAGGCCCCTTCCCCCCCGACGCGCCCTTTGCCGTGGACTGCACGCAGGCTTACGATCCCGCACGGGCCAATGCCCTGCTGGACGCGGCGGGCTATCCCCGCGGCACGGACGGGAAACGCTTCGTGCTGCGTCTCAATTACTCCCCCGACATCTCCCCCGGCCTGCAGGATCTCATCAAGTACCTGCAACACGAGTTCGCGGTGCGTCTCGGCATCGTGCTGGAGACCCGGGACGTGGAGAGCGTCTCCCGCTGGCGGCAGATCCTGAGCGAAGGGGACTTCGACGTGGCGCTGGATGAAGTGTTTTTCTGGCAGGATCCGGTGGTGGGCTTCCACCGCCTGTACAGCGGCGGCAACCGGCAGCGCCGCCTCATCTGGACCAATATGACCGGCTATGTCGAGCCGCTTGTGGAGGAGCTCATGGAGCAGGCCGGACAAACGACGGACAAACACGTCCGTCAGGAGCTCTACGCCCGCATACAGGAACGCATCGCCCGCGACAATCCGGCGCTGTGGCTGATGACCAACCCCTACGTCATCATCGCCTCTCCCCGTATCGGCGGGCTGGAAAGCCTCGTGCAGGGCACCATGTCTCCGCTGGATACGGTCTTCCCGCTGCCGCACCGGGAGGGAGAATGATGCCGTCCCGCCATCCCGTCGGCCTCATGACGCTGGTGGCCGTGCCGCTCCTGCTCTTCCTCGGCGTCTTCCTCCTGATGACGGTCCTGCTCTTCTTTGCCTTCCGGGACATACAGACGGTGCTCGGACAGACGCTCGAACAGCAGACGCCGTTCGTCACGCACGCCACGGCGCTCGTGCGGCAGTCGGAACGGCTGCGGAGCATGGTCTTCCGCCTTCTCCAGACAGACAGCCGCCTCGTCTGGGAATCCCTTGCGGACCAGATCCAGGCCCATCTTGCCGAAGGGCGGGAAAGCGCCCGCAATTTGCGGAAGATCGGTCTCTATCCCGACAGGGTGGAGCGTCTGCAAAGCCAGATGGAGAGGCTTTCCGCCGTGGTCGCCCGCACGGACAGCTTCATGACCGACTGGATCGACACCACCAATCTGCGCCTGCAACTCACCAAGAGCCTGCGCGCCCTGGCCTGCGACATCGAGGACATGGCGGCGCGCCATCCCGGCATCGCCGCATGGCATCGCGCCGGCCGTCTCCTCATCCTGGACCTTTTGGCGCTCTCCACGCCCATCGACGCCTCCTACGGTCTGCGCCTCAAGGCGGACATAGAAGACCTGCAACGTCAGGCGGAGCAGATCCTGCGCCACCTGCCGGAGGGAGTGCTCCCAGCCGGGGAGCGTGAACAGCTCGAGCGCATGCATCAGCTGCTCATGAATTACGCGAACAGGGACGGCGTGGTGCAGCTCTTCGAACGGGCCCGCATGATCCACCGCCAGTACGCGGAAGCCACCATCGAGACCGACGCCCTGGCCGAATCCATCACCATCAACGCCGGGGAGCTGCTGCAGGATATCCATGCGGAACTGGCCGGCATGGCTGGCGATGTGGACAGCCGCATGAAAAGGAATGCCCTCGTCATCCTGTTTTCCGTCCTCCTGGCCTTCCTGACCTGCTACGCCGCCTACCGCCATTTCCTCCACAAGGTCGTGCGCCCGGTGCTCAGCCTCTACAACGTCCTGCGCCTGCGCACGTCGGGCAGCCCGGCGCGCATCCGCTGCGACGAGGGCGCGCTGGAAGTGAGGGAGGTGGCGCGCGCCCTCTCCTGGTTCGTCGCCACGCTGGAAGAACGTGAACAGGAGCTGCGCGAATCCCACGCCCATCTGGAAGATCAGGTGCGCGAACGGACCGCCGAACTGCGGCACCTTTCCCAGCGCCTGCTGCGCACGCGCGAAGAGGAACGCTTCCGCCTTGCGGCCGAATTGCACGACGATATCGGCGCGACCGTGAGCGTCATCAAACTGGGGATCGAGCGCGCCCTCCTCATGCTGGCCCGTCAGGACCAGAACCCCGAAGCGCAGGCGCCGCTCAAGGAGGCCATCGACCTCATCAAGGGCATGGCCCGGCAGCTGCGGCGCATCCAGTACGATCTGCGCCCGGCCCATCTCGATGTGGGCTTCCTGCCGTCGCTCAACTGGTTCTGCGAGGATTACCGCCTGGCCCATCCCGGCCTCTCGCTCGATCTGCGCCTTTCCCTCAGCGAGCAGGACATCCCCGTGCCGCTGCGCATCGTCCTCTTCCGTCTGGTGCAGGAGAGCCTGAACAATGTGGCCAAGCACAGCGGGGCGCACCATGTCGAGATACGCATCCACAGGACGCCATCGGCCCTGTGCCTGCGCATAGCCGACGACGGCCGCGGCTTTTCCCCTCCTCCGCCCGGAGAGACGGCGGCAAGGCCGGACGAGAGCGGCGGCAACGGTCTGCGCAATATGCGCGAACGTGTGGAACTGAGCGGCGGCCGCTTCCGCATCGACAGCGCGCCGGGCAGGGGAACGCGCATCTGCGCCGTCTGGAAAACGGCCAACCTTGACTGTAGTTAGAGCCTGCCGAAACTATTCGCAACTTGTTTGGGGGAAGGGGGCCCCTTTCCCAAAGGTAAGCGGGGCACATACAACCACACCACTCTATCTACCGAAATTATTCATAAAGCTTTTGTTTGAAGCATTTTGGGTTTGAAACGAGTTGCGTTTCAAACCATACGGCCGTCGTTTCGAGGAAAGAGCTCGTTTTTTCTGCTCACGTTGGGCCGGGCGGAGCAGTGCCGCCGCCTCGCATTTTATCTTTTCCAAGATAAACGCTCTAGATAGTGTCGTCAAACTAAAAGCATGTTATGCTCTCCTCACTTACAATGAGGAGAGGCCATATGGCGGCACATCGAAGGCATAATATTTCCGACAAGACATGGGCAAACATCGAAAAGCTTCTTCCCGGCTCCAAAGGCAGTATTGGTCGCCCTTCCGCCGATAACCGATTGTTTATCAACGCCGTCTTCTGGATACTGAGAACTGGGGCTCCG
>DWYJ01000056.1 GCA_019118745.1 Candidatus Desulfovibrio gallistercoris
AAGGGATGGGGGGCTTGGGGGGAAGGGGAACCCCTCTCGCGCCGGCGGAGGGGTTCCCCTTCCCCCCAAACACGTAACGAAATAGTGTTAACAAGCCTTAAAGGGATAACATCACCGCCGGAGGAAATCCATCTTGCGGGCACGGCCCGGCTGGGGGGATACGAGGACGAGCGCATTTTTTGCTTGGCGGGGGGCGGCGTTGGCGGCTATGCTGGAGGCCTGTGCAGGAGTACCGCCATGCCGTCATCCTCCGTCACGTCGTCTGTTTTTGATGCTGCGCAGCAAGCAGCGTGCGCGCCTGATGCAGCGCCGCTCCTGTCCGCCGCCGATCTTTCGGCGCGCATCCCTGAACATTCCCTGGCCCTCATGACGGTTGCCTCGGGCGGCACGCCGCTGCAGGTGGGCGACTATCTGTTCTTCCATGCGGGGGAACGGCTCATCGGCATCGGGTACGCGCTGACGGGCGGGACTTCCCCATCGGCGTTCGAGGCCGCTTTTCGCGAGGCGAAACGCCGCACCGGGGCTCGCATCTTCCATCTCATGTCGCCGCGCCTGCCTGCCTCTCTGCGCGGGCATACGACGGAAACGGACCGCTACTATGTGCTGTCGGCGCAGGCTCCCGTACCTGCGCGGCTGCGTGCGCCGCTGGAACGGGCGCGGGCTGCGCTGCGGCTGGAGGCCGGGCAGGAATTCACGCCCGCGCATCGCCGCCTGTGGGGCGAATTCCTGGGGCGTGCGGCCCTGCCGCCGTCCGTGCGCGCGCTGTACGGCCGGGTGGAGGACCTGCTGCGGGACGCCCGCTGTCGTGTCCGCCTGCTCAACGCCTTTGACGCCGACGGGCATCTGGCCGCCTGCCTGGTCATGGATGAGGCCCCGGCGCATTTCGACACCTACCTGCTGGGCGCGCATTCACGGGAACACCCCACGCCCTACGCCACGGACGCCCTCTTTGCCCTCATGCTGGAGCGGGCCCGGCAGCGCGGCAAGCGTTTCATCCATCTGGGGCTGGGCGTCAACGCGGGCATCAGCCGCTTCAAGCGCAAATGGGGCGGACGCCCCGCCCTGCGCTACATTCGCGCCGACTGGGAAGAACCCAAGAGGGATGAGGCCTTCATGCTGGCGCTGCTGGCGAGCATGCATACCGATCCTGACGCCGCATGGAGCGAGGCCCAGCGCGAGATGGAACACGCACAGGTCCAGCGTCCTTTCCGCATGCTCTGGAAGGTCGAAAAGAACGGCCGCACGTCCTGGCTGGGCGGCACGGCCCACTTTTTCCCCTATTCCTTTGAAAGCGCGTTCAAACGCCTGTTCCGCGAGGTGGATACCGTCCTCTTCGAAGGGCATCTGGACGAGGACAGCCTGGAGACGGTCGCCCGTGCGGGCAAGCGTCCGCCCGCGCCGGGGGCCTGTCTCTATGACCTGCTGACCCCGGCGGAGCGGGCCGCGCTGGCGCGTATGGTACGCGGGCCGGAAGGCCCCTTCTGGCGCGCCCTCAACATGGAAGCGGCGGACAAGGCCGATGTGGACTGGTTCCTGCGCCGGACGCGCCCGTGGTACGCCTTCTTTTCCCTCTGGTGCGCCTATCTGGAGCGGCGCGGCTGGCGATATTCCGTAGATCTGGAAGCCTGCCGCACGGCACACGACATGGGCAGGCGCGTGCTGGCCATGGAAGACCTCTCCGAGCAGATCGCCGCGCTGGAGAGCGTGCCCCCCGCGCGGGCCGTGGCGCATTTCCGGGCCTGCGGACGATGGGCCGCCTACCTGCGGGCCAATGTGCGCACCTATCTGGCCGGGGACCTCATCGGCATGATGGGCACCAGCACGGAATTCCCCACCCGCACGGGACAGGTGATCGCGGAACGGGATCAGCGTTTCCGCGAGCGCATGCGTCCCTATCTGGAACGCGGCGGCTGTTGCGCGCTGGTGGGTTCGGCCCATTTGCTCAATCTGCGGCACATGTTGCGCGAGGACGGTTTCACCGTCACCCCGGCGGGCCGGAGCCTGTTCTTCCGGCTGCGGCGGAAACTGCGCGGCCTGCGGGAGGAAGACGATGACTGACGGCGACTGGCGGGATTTCAGCCTGGGGGCGCTCGTCCCCGAACAACTTGTCCACTATGTGCGCGGCATGAGCGACATGCAGCCCCTGCGCGTGGGCTCCTGCCTCGGCTGGCGGCAGGGCGGCCATCTCGTGCTGGCCGCCTTCCCGCTTACGGAACCACCCTTCGGCCCGGCGCAACACGACGCCGTGGAGGAGGCCGCCACCCTTGCCGCCGCCCTGCCCGGGGTGCGGCATCTGGTGGTGCTGGCCCCCTTCCGGCCCCGCTGCGCGCCCCCTTCGGCCCACTGCCACGAAGACGCCTGCTGGAGCGTCCCCCTGCCCGTGTCCCCGCCGCGCGGCAAGCTGGGCAACCAGATCCGCCGTGCCCTGCGGGACATCCGCATCGAGCAGCACGGCGCCGAAGGCTGGACAGGCGAGCATGAAGACCTCGTGCTGGAGGCCAGCCGCCGCCTGCAAAGCCAGCCCGGCGAGCGTGCCCTTTCCGGCGCTTCCGCCCTGCTCTTTACCCGCATCGGGCACTATCTGCGCACCGCCGGCCCGGCAGCCCTCTGCTACTCGGCCCGCCGCCTGAACGACGGCAGCCTTTGCGCGCTGGCCGTGGCCGACCACGCCGCCTACGCCACCGCCTTCTATCTCTTCGCCTTCCGCAGCCCCGACGCCCCGCCCGGCACGGCGGACGCCCTCCTCCTCGCCCTGCTGGAAGAAGCCGCCCGACGCGGACAACGCCGCTGCAATCTGGGCCTCGGCATCCACGACGGCATCCGCTTCTTCAAACGCAAATGGCAGGCAGAGCCCTGGCTGCCCCTCGTGGAATGCGCCTGGGACATCACCGCCCCCAGCCTTCCCTCCCTGCTGGCGCGCCTGCTCACCCGCCTGCGCGGCGATCGACAGGAAGCGTGAACGCTGGGCGTTGTCAGCCTGGGGGGAAGGGGAACCCCTCAGCTCGCGCGTGAGGGCCCAGCCTTTTCGCAGCGAAGCGAGAAAAGGCGTTCTCGTCAATCTTCCCCCCAGACCCCCCATCCCTTCCCCAGCGCGCTTTATTCAGGAGGATGCAAGGGCAAGGCGGCCCGCAAGCCGTCCCTCCGGCTGCTGGTCCCCCGGCGGGATGGAAAAGGGGAGACGAAAAAAACATCATCGTGGAGACGACGAACCATGTCGCAAACAGAAAAGGAAAAGCGCCCGCAAATCCCCGACCCGCTGGCCGAAGCCGCCCGGCGTCGTCCGGGCTGGTGGAGACGGCTGCGGGAGCGCTGGACGGACGAACGTCCGCTGCAACACATACAGGTGGAAGTGACCTCCCATTGTCCGGGGGCCTGCTGCTACTGTCCGCGCGCCATCCATGCCGGGACCTGGCGGGCGCGGCACATGGCCGACAGCACCTTTGCGGCGCTCTGGCCGCTCATGCGCCGCAGCCGCCGCATACATTTGCAGGGCTGGGGGGAACCGCTCCTGCATCCGCGCTTCCTGGACTATGTGGCGCTGGCGCGGGATGCGGGCTGCGCCGTTTCCAGCACCACCTGCGGCCTGCGCATGGACGAGGCGCTGGCCGAGGGCATCGTGCGCAGCGGCATGGACATCCTCGCCTTTTCGCTTGCCGGTACGGACGAGGCGGGCAATGCGGCCCGGCGGCATGTGCCCTTTGCCCGTGTGGCGCAGGCCGTGGCCTGTCTGCAGGAAGCCGGACGGCGGCTGCGGCGGGATACGCCGCACATCCACCTTGCCTATCTGCTGCTGGCGGGCAATGAGGAGAGCGCCCGCCGCCTGCCAGAACTCATGCGGGAGTGGGACGTGCCCGTCTGCGTGGTCAGCACGCTGGACATGCCCGTGCTGCCGGATCACCGCCGGCTGGCCTTTGCGCCGGAGGAGACCGAAAAGATCGCCGCCGCCCGCGCCCTGCTGGAAGAGGCCGCCGCCCGCGCCGCCGCCGATGGCCGCCGCATCCGCTATGGCCTGCCTCAATCCCGCCCCATCCACGCCTGCCGCGAGGACATCGACAAAAGTTGTTATGTGGATGCCGACGGCAACATCTCCCCCTGCATCTACGTCAATGTGCCCTGCGCCCAGCCCTCGGCCACTGCCTCTCCGTGGGTCTTCGGCCAACTGCCGCACGACGACGCGCTTGCCGTCTGGCAGCGCCCGGAATTCGCCGACTTTCGCGGCGACCTCTGCCACGACGCGCCCCCGCCCCCCTGCGTCCGCTGCCCCAAACGTTACGAAAGCTTTGTCTGAACCGTACAGCGCAGCGGCAGGGCACGGAACGTCCGACGTCTCTCCTCCCTACCCCTTCCCCCGTCCCGCCGGGAGACCGGCAGCCAGCGCAAGAAGAAAAGAAAAAGAACATCCCCTCCCCCCCAGAGCGGTGGACAGGGTACACGACACGCGACAGTGACGCCCGGCAGCCAAGGGGGCATTTTCCCCGGATGGTCAACGGCCCTGCCGTCCATTGCGCCGAATCAGCAACGGAAAGCCGTTTCTCCCGGCTCCACCTCAAGGGACGATGTGCCGCTACGACGGCAAATACGCTCACGGCATGACATCTGTCCTGTCTTTTTTTGTTGCACTGTGCACGCCGTTTTAGAGCAATTCCACATTGAAAATGTGGATTGCTCTGGTAGTCGCGAGAGCGACTACCCGCAACCGAACACACGGAAAAACCACGCTTTTTCCGTCGTATGAGGGCAGCGTCAGCATGGAAATTGGACACGATTTCCATGCGAATCCGCTCTATTGC
>DWYJ01000057.1 GCA_019118745.1 Candidatus Desulfovibrio gallistercoris
GGGAAGGAAGGGCGCTTTTTTGCAAAAAAGCGCCCTTCCTTCCCCCCGCACACAACCCCGCCGGACACAAAGGGCTTTCCCCCGGCAGGGGAGGGGGGGCAAAAACGCTTTGAGATGTACGCCGATTCTGCTAGAGTGACACGACTTTGCCCGAAAACGCATCAACCCTAACAAAGGCGGTCCACATGGCAAATTTGAAATACAGGCGCGTACTGCTCAAGCTGAGCGGGGAGGCGCTGGCCGGCGAGCACAAGACCGGCATCGATCCCGATACCGTGGCAGCCATCTGCGACGAGATCGGCGGGCTGCTGGAAATGGGCGTGGAGCTGGCGCTGGTCATCGGCGGCGGCAACATCTTTCGCGGGCTTTCCGGCTCGGCCAAGGGCATGGAGCGCTCTTCGGCGGACTACATGGGCATGCTGGCCACGGTGCTCAACGCGCTGGCGGTGCAGGACCGGCTGGAGAAGCAGGGCTTCCCCACGCGGGTGCTTTCCGCCATCGACATGCAGGAGGTCTGCGAGCCGTTCATCCGCCGCCGGGCCCTGCGCCATCTGGAAAAGGGCAGGGTGGTCATCTGCGCCGCGGGTACGGGCAATCCCTATTTCACCACGGACACCACGGCGGCCCTGCGCGGCATGGAGCTGAAGTGCGACGCCATCATCAAGGCCACCAAGGTGGACGGCATCTACGACAAGGACCCGACCAAGCACAGCGACGCCGTGAAGTTCGACAGCATCAGCTATGACGAGACCCTGTCCCGTCATCTGGGCGTCATGGACGCGGCGGCCTTTGCGCTGGTGCGGGACAACAACGTCCCCATCATCGTTTGCCGCATGTTCGGCGGCGACATCCGCCGGGCGGTGCTGGGCGAGCCTGTGGGCACCATCGTCCACGACTGCTGACATTTTTTCGCCGGGGGGACGCCGGGAGGCGTCCGGCCCCGCGGCGGAACAGACCGCCGGACGCCCTTTTTTCGCATTTGTCCGGCGCGGCCGGCGAAGCATTTCCCAACCTACTGAACAGTCTTTCAGGAGTTTTCAATGGATATCGAAACGATCCTGCTGGATGCCGAAGACCGCATGGAAAAAGCCATGAGCGCGCTGGAACGCGAATTCGCCAAGCTGCGCACCGGCCGCGCCTCCACCTCGCTGGTGGACGGCATCAAGGCCGATTATTACGGCACGCCCACGCCCATTTCCCAGATGGCCTCCGTCGCCGTGCCGGACAGCCGTACCATCACCATCCAGCCCTGGGACAAAGGCGGCATCGCCGTGGTGGAAAAAGCCATCCTCAAGTCCGATCTGGGGCTGACGCCGGTCAATGACGGCAAGATCATCCGCATCAGCATCCCGCCGCTCACCGAGGAGCGCCGCAAGGAGCTGGTGAAGGTCTCCCGCAAGTACGGTGAAGAAGCCAAGGTGGCGGTGCGCAACGTGCGCCGTGACGCCAACGACAGCCTGAAAAAGCTGGAGAAGGACAAGACCATCACCGAGGATGAACAGAAGAAGGCCGAAGCCGACGTGCAGAAGCTGACGGACAAGTTCGTCGGCGAAGTGGACAAGAAGTGCGCGGCCAAGGAAAAAGAGATCATGGACATCTAGAGCGTTTGCCGTTGAAAGCGGTAAAACGCGAGGCGGCGCAACGCCGCCCGGCCGAAAGTGAGCGGGAAAAGCGCTTTTTTCCGCGAAACGACAGGCCGCAGGGTTTGGGACGCAAAGCGTTTCAAACTGAGCAGGTTCTCGTATCAGGGCGCAGCCCGCAGGCTGCGCGGGCGTGACGATCTGCCGGGCAGGGCGGGCGCTTCCTTCGGGGAGCGGCACGCCCGGCCCGCCGCAGCATATGCCGCGCCGCCACCAACAGACGTTCACGCGCTATGGAACAGCAATTTTCCCATCTTCCCCGACATCTTGCCATCATCATGGACGGTAACGGCCGCTGGGCGCAGGCTCGCGGCCTTGCTCGTGTTGAGGGGCACAAGGCCGGCGCCGAGGCCGTGCGTACGGTCGTGACCGAATGCCGCAGGCTGGGCATCCCGCATCTGACGCTCTATGCCTTTTCCAGCGAGAACTGGAACCGCCCCAAGGCCGAAGTGGCGGCGCTGTTCGGCCTGCTGCTGGAATTCCTGGGCAAGGAAGTGCCGCGCATGGAAAGCGAGGATATCCGTCTCATGGTGCTTGGCGATGTGGACGGCCTGCCCCTGCCGCAGCGTACCGCCCTGCGTCACGGCATGAGCCGCACCGCCCATTGCCGCAGCATGACGCTCAACCTCGCGCTCAACTACGGCGGCCGGGCGGAGATCGTGCGCGCCGCGCAGCGCATGGCCGAGGCGGGCCTTGCTCCCGGCGACTATACCGAGGAGCGTTTTGCGGAGTACCTCTACACGGCCGGTCAGCCGGACCCTGACCTGCTCGTGCGCACCAGCGGCGAACAGCGCCTGAGCAATTATCTGCTCTACCAGTGCGCCTACAGCGAATTTTACTTTACTCCCGTGGCGTGGCCCGATTTCGGCGTCGAGGCGCTGCACGAGGCGCTGCGGGCCTTCACCGGACGGTCCCGCCGTTTCGGCAAAACGCAGGAGCAGATCGATGCCTGTTGACCATGCCACCGACATTCGCCGCACCCTGACCGGCGTCATTCTGGGTGCGCTCATCATCGCGGTGCTGGCCGTTCGCGGCTGGCCCTTGCTGTCCGTCATCCTCATCGTGTGCGCCCTGGGCCTCTGGGAGTTCTTCACCCTGTTCTGGGGGCCGCGCGGCCGCATCCCCAGTCGCCTCTGCGCCATAGCCCTGGGCTGGGGCATGCTCATCCTGAGCTGGATGCACCGGCCGCAGGACGCGCTGGTCTGTCTGGGGGCGGGCTTCGTGCTGGCCTCCATGAGCTTCCTCTTCCGCTGGGACGTCATCGAGGAAGACGCCTTTTCCTCCAGCGGCATCTTCATGGCCGGGCTCGCCTACGTGCCGCTGCTCCTGCTGCCCGCCACCTACCTGTCTTCCGTCAAGCTGCTCTTCGTGCTGGCGGCCGTCGCCATCTCCGATACCGCGGCCTACTTTGTGGGGACCCGCTTCGGCCATCACAAGCTCTGGCCCCGCGTCAGCCCCAACAAGAGCTCCGAAGGGGCGGTGGGCAGCCTTGTGGCCTGCATCCTGTTCTGCGTCATCTACGGGGCCTGCCTTGGTTCGGCCAGCCTGTTCGCCTTCGCCCTGCTGGGCATCGCCATCAACGCCTTCGCCCAGGTGGGGGATCTCTTCGAATCCGCCCTCAAGCGCTCGGTCAACGTCAAGGACTCCGGCCACCTGCTGCCCGGCCACGGCGGCGTGCTGGACAGGGCGGACAGCGTGCTTTTTGCCATGCCCATGTTTGCCGTGGTGGATCAGTGGTTCTTCTTTTTCTGAGGCCGGCAGCGCCGTGCCGCGAGACGCGCATGACATGAACGACACGGACAGGCCCGGGCTGCCGCACAGCCGCCCGGACAGCCTGTCCGTCCCGTTTTTGGCCGTCTTCATGAGCAGCCTGCCGCTCGTTTTCCCTACGGGAGCCCCCTCTTCATCAGGCTCCGCAATACCGCAAGAACAGCCGCCCAGCGCGGCAAGGTGAAACGTTATGTCCAACTGCTGGCCGGGATGCGATGGCCCGGCGATCCGTTACATTTCGGCTGCTCCCTCGCCAGAATGGCAGCACAGGGAGCGGCATGATCTCGTCATCCTCGGCTCTACCGGCTCCATAGGCCGCAACGCGCTGGGCGTGGTGGACTGCCACCCGCAGCGCTTCCGCATCCTGGCGCTCTCCTGCGCCCGCAATGTGGACATGCTGGCCCGTCAGGCCCGCCGCTACCGTCCCCGGCTGCTGGCCGTGCTGGACGAGGAGTCGGCCTATGATCTGCGTTCGCTCCTGCCTGCGGACTACCAGCCGGAGATCCTCGTGGGGCCGCAGGGCTACGCCACGGCGGCCTCCCTGCCGGAAGCGGACACCGTCCTTTCGGCGCAGGTGGGCGCGGCGGGTCTGGAAGGCACGCTGGCGGCCGCACTGGCAGGCAAGGTCATCTGCCTTGCCAACAAGGAGTCGCTGGTGCTGGCGGGCGAGCTGCTGCGCCAGATCTGCGCCCGTACCGGCGCGTCCATCCTGCCGGTGGATTCGGAACATAATGCCATCTTCCAGTGCCTTGCGGCGCGGGATCAGGAGGTGGCGCGCCTTGTGCTGACGGCCTCCGGCGGGCCCTTCCGGGATCGCAGCCTCGAAGAATTGCGGCATGTCACGCGCGAGCAGGCCCTCAACCACCCCAATTGGGTCATGGGCGCCAAGATCAGCATCGACTCGGCGAGCATGATGAACAAGGCGCTGGAAGTGGTGGAGGCCTTCCATTTGTACGGCGTGCCCGTGGACCGCATAGACGTGCTGGTGCATCCGCAGTCGCTGGTCCATTCGCTGGTGCAGCTGCGGGACGGCAGCTTGCTGGCCCAGATCGGCACGGCGGACATGCGGCTGCCGCTGGCGCACTGTCTGCTCTGGCCGCATACGCTGGACTGCGGCGTGCCGCCGCTGGATCTGGCGGCCTCGCCGGCGCTGGAGTTCCGGCATCCCGATGCGGAGCGCTTCCCGGCGCTGACCTTTGCCCGGCGGGCCCTCAGCGAGCGCGGCGGCCTGTGCGTGGTCATGAACGCCGCCAATGAGGCCGCCGTGGAGCTCTTCCTTGCCGGACGCTGCGCCTTTACCGACATCACCCGCTTCATCGACGAAGCCATGCGCCGTCATTCCGCCACTGCGCCCGGGCATGCGCCGCTCTGCGGAAAATTGCATGCTCCGGCCGGGGATGACCTTGCCCTTCGCGCTGAAGTGGCTACCTATGTACGACGGATAGAACACCTTGATACCCAAAGCCGCGCGCTGGTGCATGAGCTGGCGCGTGATGGAGCCTGATATGCTGACCACCATCATTGCCGCCGTCATCGTTCTGGGCGGCCTTATCTTCTTCCATGAGCTCGGCCATTTTCTGGTGGCCCGCGCCCTGGGTATGGGCGTGACCACCTTTTCGCTGGGCTTCGGCCCCAAACTGCTCAAAACCAAACGCGGCAAGACGGAATACGCCCTGTCGCTGGTCCCCCTCGGCGGCTATGTGGCGCTGGTGGGCGAAAACGACGCCAGCGAACTGCCTGAAGGTTTCACGCAGGAGGAAAGCTTTTCGCACCGGCCCGCCTGGCAGCGCCTGCTGGTGGTACTGGCCGGGCCGCTGGCCAATGTGCTGCTGGCCTGGCTGCTCTGCTGGACGCTCTGCCTCGGCTGGGGACGGGCCGTCATGCTGCCGCAGGTGGGCAACGTCTCCACGGACAGCCCCGCCGCCGCGGCCGGGCTGCAACGTGGCGACCTCATCCTGCGCGTCAATGATGCGGAAACGCCTGACTGGCAGAGCATGGCCGACGCCATCGGCGCGAGCAACGGCCAGCCCGTGACCCTGCATGTGCTGCGGCCCCTGCCCACGGCTTCGGGCGAACTCCAGGCCGGGCTGCCCGAGACCGGCGAGGAGCTGCGCCTCACCCTGACGCCCAAGCGTGCCATGCGCACCACCATCTTCGGCGAACAGGAAAACGCCTGGCTCATCGGCATCAGCGTCAGCGGCAACATGCGCTATGAAGATCTGAACTTCGCGCAGGCGGCGCTGGCCGGCGCGCAGCGGACCTGGGGCATGATCGAGCTGACGGCGGAGAGCTTCCTCAAGCTGGTGCAGCAGGTGGTGCCCTGGAATCAGGTGGGCGGCCCCATCATGATCGCCCAGCTCGTGGGCGAGCAGGCGGAGCAGGGCCTGGCCGGAGTGCTGGGGCTGGCGGCCCTCATCAGCATCAACCTGGCCATCCTGAACCTGCTGCCCATCCCCATCCTGGACGGCGGCACGGCGCTCTTCTGCCTCATCGAAATGATCTTCCGGCGGCCTGTGAACGAGAAGGTGCAGGAATGGGGCATGCGCGTGGGGCTTGCCCTGCTGGTCTGCCTGATGCTGCTGGCCACTTACAACGACATCGCCCGCATCATCACGGGGTAAGCGCATGCACGGCACCGGACGGGAACTCATCCTCAACGCCGCCGAAGGGGCGCTGCAGATCATCCTGACCGAAGACGGCCGCCCGCTGGCCGCGCAGGAATGGCACAGGCCGGAACGGGCGACGGAACTGCTGACGCCCGCGCTGCGGGAGATGTTCCAGCGCCTGGACCTCACGGCGGGCGATCTGCGCCGCATCGCCTGCGTACGTGGGCCGGGCTCCTTTACCGGCATCCGGCTGGTGCTGGCCACGGCGGCCGCCCTGCGCCGGGCCGGGAACGCCCGTCTGGCCGGGCTGGACTACATGCAGGCCCTGGCCACCTCGGCGGTCATGGCGCGGGGCATGCTCTGGGGCGGGCAGGTGCACGTTCTCACCCATGCCCGGCGCAATCTCGTGCATTATCAGCCGTTCATGGCGTACGGGCCGGTCATCCCGGCCTACGCCACGGCGGAGGTGCGCCTCCTGCCGCCGGCCGAGGCGCTGGAAGCCGTCAACGCCGCCGTGGCGGACAGGGCAGGGCACGAACCGGCCAACAGCCGCGCCGGGCTGCCGCTGGTCTGCGGCAGCGCGCTGGCGCGCAACGCCCTGTTCGCCACGCTGGATGAGCGGCACGATCTGGACGCGCTGCCGCGCCTGATCCAGCCCACGCAGGAGGCCCTTTGCCTGCTGGCCCGGCACGGCGATTATTTTGCCGCGGATGTGGAGCCGCTCTATGTGCGGCCCTGCGACGCGGTGGAGAACCTGCCCGAGCTTTCCCGACGGCAGGGACTGGACGGCGCGGCCACCCTGGCCGAACTGGAGCGCCTGCTCCATCTGCCGCCGCAAAGCGAGTGCTGAGCTGTGCTCGCTTCTAGTATGAAGTGAGCGACCTGCACGATGAGACGCGAATACCCAAGAGCAAATTGCAACAATGGGAAAATATCTGCCGAACTTGAGAGTAAAAGGTGACGACTGGCGCGGTGTGGGAAAAAAAATAGCAAACGCAGTACCGTACTACTCTACGATGGGATTAACGTAGTGAGTTCTGCAAAAATAATAACGGGCACGATTTTATCATAATTTTGTCAACGTCAAAAAGTAAGACTGGATGGCACTACTCTTTGGTACCCCTGCTATGTGCTTTTCTTATATAACTCCTGTCCACCCTAAATAAGCTTTAGAATTTTGCATTATGCGTGAATATAACAACTCGAATATTGAAGAATTCATTAAAACTATAAGATGCAAATCTATTACAAACATATTTCCTGTAAAGGTATTTAAAGTTGCTTATATTGAGAATCATTATGGAAATTGTTGCTACTATGTGCCTGATTATGAATCAGAAAGATATAATTTTACATTAGATGATGCTAAAAATGTCTGTTTGGAAAACAGAAAATGCGGATGACAACTTATAATATCTGAAGTTATAGCGCTATATGTAGAATCTATAAAATGTCGAGTTCTACTATTTGCAGATATAGGTGGAACAAAAAATTTTTATCTTTTATGTTGCATGCTTAGAGAAAAACCAATGGTGGATACTTTTATACTGTGCATGTTTATGTTATCATTGTTTAAAAAACGCAGCCCATTATGCATAAATTTGTTTGATATGTACCAAAAAGAAGTCAACAACTCTAAAATTAAGTACTGCAACTCGTTAAAATCATATTCATCTGAATTTTGCAACGGTTTTTTGTCTTGGAAGGAAACAGAATACCATTGCGATAATGTAAATTTTATTATTTCAGAATATATAAAAAAACTAAAGTAGAATTAAACAACTTAGAGGAACGCTCATGACATTCGGGGAAGCGGTACTAACTTGTCTCAAAAAAGGGTTTTCCTTTAATGGGCGTGCTTCGCGCAGTGAATTTTGGTTTTTCCAACTTTTTATTACAATGATATATTTAATGAGCATTCTTATTGAGGATGCCTATCCCCAATGGGGAGCGATATCGTTTTTAATAATAAGTATCGTATTTGCATTCCCACAAATAGCTGTTGCTATTAGAAGATTTCATGATGTGAATAAGAGCGGCTGGAATGTCTTTTGGTCTTTATTGATTTTTTGGGGTGGTATATTTTTAATTTCTGAAAGCCTAATTTCCCAAAATAGTACAAATGAAGGCATTATGGCCTTTTTAGCAATTGAATTATTTAATATATCATTTATGATCTTTAATTTTATCAAGAAAGGCACAAAAGGAGCCAATAAGTATGGCGATAGTCCTTTAGAGAGTTTTGCCTTTGAAAATGGTGAAGCGCGAGGCGGCAGCACAGCGCCGCCCGACCGAAAGTGAGCGGAAAAACCGCGCTTTTTCGCGAAACACCAGGCCGTATGGTTTGGAACGCGAAGCATCTCAAACAGAAAATGCTCTGAAGGACGTCATCGGACGCGGTGCTGCTCTTCACAGCCACATTGCCGGGAAAACTCTCTTGCGCCCCTGCTGTCCGCTTTACCGCAGTCTTTGCTTCGACTCCACGCCAGGCTCTACCGCCACCAGTTCGGGGTCCCCAGCGCGTCAAGCCGCTTGCGGCCTTTCCTGACGACGCCCCCTCCGACGACCAGCGTGGCGATGACCCCCAGTATGTACAGGAAGCTTTCCCCTCCGCCCCGCAAGCCAAGTATGGCGGAGAGGATGGAACAGACGATGAATATCAGGGCGGCCACGAGGCAAAAGGCCGTCGACAAGCCCACCACATAATGAAAAAGGGTGATCCTCTTCCTGCCATGTTCCGCGTGGCAGGAAGGACAGACGCATGACCCCTCTTTGACTGCCGTCTGACAATACGGACAGACGGTATCTTCAATCAGGGGGATCAGTTGCAGTGAAGTCGCCATATCCTTTTCCTCCCGTCACGGCATGACGCCGTGACCGCGCGACAAGACGCACGGCTTTAGGACGTGTTAACACAAATTTTACAAACAAATTCACTCATAAAACAAACAGGCTGTACATGCTCCGCTTGCCTTCGGAGGCGGGCTCGCCTCGTGCCCCTGAATCTTCCCCGCCAAAAGCGCGCTGGGGAAGGGATGGGGGCTTGGGGGGAAGATTGACGAGAACGCCTTTTCTCGCTTCGCTGCGAAAAGGCTGGGCCCTCCCGCGCCGGCGGCGACCGAAAGGCGGCCCGCAGGGCCGTGCCCGTTAGGCCGTAAGGCCTTACAGGCATCGACAGCAGAGCGAGGGGTTCCCCTTCCCCCCAAATAGGAAACGAACGGATCTTGCGTCAGTATGTACGCCCGCCGTCGGCCTCCCACACCAGATGCAGCAGGGGATACGGCCTACCGTCGTTGTCCACCGGCGAGCGGCCGCAGACCCGGAAGCCCAGACGGGCATAAAAGGCGCGAGCGCCCGCGTTTTGCTCGTTGACGTCCAGCTCCACGCGCCGCTTGCCTGCGCAGGCGTGGCGCAGCAAGGCCCTGCCGACGCCCTGTCCGAAAAAGGGCGGGTCCACAAAGAGCATTTCCACCCGCAGGGCGTCGCCGCCCCGGAACCCCAACGGACAGCCCTCCCGCTCCAGCAGCCAGAGCTCCCGCATGGCGGGCAGATAGACGCGCGGCATGGCCGCGGCGATGCGCTCAAGGTCGGACGGCTGAAGAAAATGATGCGTGGCCTCCACGCTGCGCCGCCAGAGGGCCGCCAGCTCCGGCCAGTCGTCAGGACGAGCCGGACGAATGTCCCCCTGAGGACTCAGCGGCACGGGCCTTTCCCTTCCGTTCCCGATTCCGCAGAGGGCGGCGCGGCCACCACATCCGTGGCTTCCAGCTTGAAGATGACCGGCCGCAGACCATCATTGCAGCAGACGATGGCCACTCCCGGCTTGTCTATCCAGTCTCCGTAGTAGAAAAGCCCGCTCTCCGCGCCGTGGGCCAGCGCGAACACGTATTGATAAATGGCCTTCCACGCCTCGTCGCACAGGCCGTCCGGTTTGGCGTAATCCGCAAAGAAGGTCTGCCCGGCCTGATGCATGGGGCAGGGGCCGAGCCCCGGCATGCCGTACTGACCGGCCAGCTCCGTGTCCAGCGTCGTCTTGAGGACCGTGATCTTCACGCGCCGCATGGTGCGGGGGCGCTCACCGTTCGCTGCTTTCGTCATATACGTCCTTCCTCCCGGTCACAGATGCCGCTCAGGAGCTGTATCTGCGCAAGATGTTCGAGCTGTTCGGTCAGGCCCAGCGCCTCTTCCAGCGTTTCCCCGCAGGCGCACAAGCCGTGGCCGCTCATCCAGACGGCGGGGAACTGCCGGGCCTGCGCGGCCACGCCCGCGGCAAGCTCGGACGTGCCGGGCTCGCAGGCCGGGGCCACGCCCAGGCGCGCCCGCCAGACGTCGGACTCATACAGCGGCAGCCGCAAAAAATCTTCCATGCGTCCGGCCAGCCGTATGCCCAGGGCCAGCAGATGCGGCGGATGGGTATGCAGGATGGCCCGGCAGGCGGGGCGCGCCGCATAGACCGCCAGATGCATGGCTCCTTCCGACGAGGCCGGGCCTCCGGCCAGCAGGCGGCCGTCCGGATGCAGGAGGCAAATGTCCGCCGCGCTCATGCGGCCCTTGCAGACGCCGGAACGGGTCATGAGCACCCGCGGGCCGTCCGGGCTGTCCCAGAGCAGACTGGCATTGCCGTTGAAGCCCAGCAGGCCGCCCGTGCGCCAGGCCTCGCGGCAGCAGGACAGCAGGGTCTCACACAGGGCGGGAGGGAGGTCCGGCAGGGGGGTTGCGTGCATGATCAGTCCTTTTCCGGAGCAAAATGGTCAAAGCCGTGCAGACCGGCAAGATTCTCATTGTTGCATTCGATGACGGGGATATCGGTCACCACGCCGATGCTGTGGAAATTGGGGATGGCCGTATGCAGCACCGGCAGCATGTCCGGCGCGCAGGAACCGAGCAGACAGTAATCCTCGCCGCCGAGCAGGGCCTCGTGGACGGGGTTCTTGCCCTCCTGCAGGGCATGGCGCACCACTTCGGGATGGAGCAGGCCCTGCGGCAGCAGGAGCGAGGCCCCCAGACCGGCCCCTTCGGTGCGGGCGGCCCCGGTCGCGCCGCTTATGCCCAGCAGGCGCGGCAGATCGCGCATGATGCCGTCGGAAAGATCCATCAGCGCCGGCGGCCGGGCATTGAGACCGGCGCGGGCCAGCATGAGCCCGGCGTCCACCTGCGGCTCCGGCCGCAGATGGGCGGCGCAGGCGGCAGGCCAGTGCTCCAGGGCCGCGCGCCCGTGGGCCTCCATCTCCTGCAGGCCCACGCGGGCCAGCCCCGGCAGGCCCACGAGAAAGAGGCAGTCGCCCGGCATGGAGCCGCCGCGCAGCAAAAAGGGCGCGCCGTCGCTCAGGGGTTCGCCCCAGACCGTGATGCAGATATGCAGGCGGTCGCTGCGGGAAAGATCCCCCCCGGCCAGCGCCATGCGGTGCCGTCCGGCCAGCGCGGCCATGCCGCGGAAAAAGAGATCCAGCCAGTCCATGTCCGCGTAGTCCGGCAGGCCCAGCCCCAGCGTAAAGCCCAGCGGACGCCCGCCGCAGGCCGCCACGTCGCTGATGTTGACGGCCAGCGACTTGTGCCCCATGTCTTCGGGGGTGAAGTAGGATCGGCGAAAGTGCACATCCTCCAGAAAGAGGTCCGTGCTCACGCACAGGGGCTGTCCGCCCCGGAGCACGGCGCAGTCATCGCCGCGTCCCAGCAGCAGGGAAGGGTGGGTCGCCGGAAAGTGCCGGGCCAGCAGATGCAGGATGGCGTCCTCGGACAATGCGGACGAAGCGGGTTTGGGCATCTAGTCGTCCTCCATGAGCAGATATTCCGCAAGAATGACCTTGAGGCCGAAGCCGGGAAAATTGACCTGCACCTTGTCCGGCGGCAGCTGGCGGACCACCTTGCCGCGCCCGAAGATGCGGTGACGGCAATAGCCCTGCGGCAGCCGGGGCCCGCCGGCGGGGGCCGACGCTGCGGGCGTGGCGGCGGAAGATGTGGCGGCCACTGCGGCGGAAGGCGCGGCAGGCGGCGCGGCGGAAAGGCGTTCCTCCGGCGGCAGCTGGCAGTCGTCCCCACCGTCCGCAAGCGGCGAGGGCGCACGCTCCTTTCCCCAGAAAGAGCCTGCGGCGGGACGGGACAGGGCCGACGGGCGGCTCCCGGACATGCTCCCCGTTTCCGGGGGCGTGCCGAAACCGCTCTCCCGGCGGCGCAGACCGCCGCCGAAGCCTTCCAGCCACTGCTCGGCAAGCTGCGGGCCCATCTCGCGCACAAAGGGGCTCTGGTTCACATGGGTCATGCCCTGCTCGGCGCGGCTGTAGAGGGTGGCCGGCGCATAGAGATCGAGCTGCTGCCGGGCGCGCGTGCAGGCCACATACATGAGCCGCCGTTCTTCCTCAAAATCTTCCGGCCGCGCCAGGGCATGCCGCGAAGGGAAACGGTCCTCCACCAGGTCGATGATGAGCACGGCGTTCCACTCCAGCCCCTTGGACGAGTGGATGGTGGAAAGGGTGATGCGGTCCTCGCCGCCGCCTTCCTCCTCTTCCGGCGACTCCAGCGCCAGATCGGCCAGGAAGAGATCCAGCTCCGTATAGCCGGCCGCCATCTGCAACAGCTCTTCCAAAGCCTGCTGCCGCCGGGGCCAGTCTTCAGGATAGTGCTGTTCCAGCAGGGGGCGGTACTGCTCCAGAATGGCGGCAAGGGTCAGAGACGGGGTCTGCGGGCACGCCCGCAGGCTCTCGATGAACTCCATGTCCGCCCGGAAGGCGGCGTGGCGGGCAAAGGCCTTGGCCATGCGTCCGGCATCGCCGGAGGCGGCGGCCTCATAGAGCTTTTGCGCGGTCTTGGGCCCTATGCCCTCGTGCAGGGCCGCCAGCCGCTCAAAGGCGGGCATGTCCAGCGGATTGAGCAGCAGGCGCGCAAAGGCGATGACGTCCTTGACGTGAGCGGCCTCGGTATAGCGCAGGCCGCCGTATTTGCGAAAGGCGATGCCCGCCTGATTGAGCGCCATCTCCAGCGCGAAGGAATGGAAGCCTGCCCGGAACAGCACGGCGATCTCGTGCGGCAGATGCGTCCGCAAGAGCTCGCGGATGCGCTCCACCACCAGCCGGGCCTGGGACTTGTCGCTGAGGGGCGTCACCAGCCGCACGGGGCTGCCGCCTTCGCGGCGGGTGAAGAGCGTCTTGCGGAAAGACTCGGCCGCGTGTTCCAGCAGATTGTTGGCCACCGCCAGGATGGGCTGGGTGGAGCGGTAGTTCTCTTCCAGCCGGATGACGCGCGCGCCGGGGAAAAGCTTGGGGAAATCCAGGATGTTGCGGACATTGGCCCCGCGAAAGGCATAAATGGACTGGGCCTCGTCCCCCACGGCCATGACGTTGCCCGGCGCTTCGCCTTCCGGCCCGGCCAGCAGGCGGACGATGCGGGCCTGGACGAGGTTGGTGTCCTGATATTCATCGACGAGGATATGACGGTAGCGCGAGCGCAGGAGCTCCGCCGCCCGCGCATCCTGCCGCAGGAGCGCCTCCAGCTCGAACAGCAGATCGTCGTAGTCCATGACGCCCGTTTCCCGCCGGAAGGCGTCATAGCGGCGGCCCAGCTCCGTCAGGCCGTCGGCGTAGGGCAGCAGATGGAAGGCCTCGCGCTGCAAAACCTCGGCAAGGGGCATCTCCTTGTTGCGGGCCTTGCTCAACAGGCCCACGATGGACCGCGTCTTGGGGAAAGCCCTGTCGCCCTTGCCCAGGCCCAGTTCATCCTTGCAGCGCTTGACGGCAGCCGTGATGTCCGCGCTGTCCATGACCGTAAAGGGCCGGTCGCCGAGCCACTCCGGTCGGAAACGCCGCAGGATGCCGTAGGCGAAGGCGTGGAAGGTGCCGCCCTGCACCCCGGCCAGCGCATGATCGCAGAGCAGGCCCGCCCGGTGCAGCATCTCCTGCGCGGCCTTGCGGGTGAAGGTCAGCAGGAGCATGGATTCCGGGGCCACGCCCTGTTCGGCCAGCCAGGCCAGCCGGTAGGTGATGGTGCGCGTTTTGCCGCTGCCCGCGCCGGCCACCACCAGCACCGGGCCGTCGCCGCAGGTAGCGGCCGCATACTGCGCTTCATTGAGCGCTTTGGCGTAATCGATCATCTTCTCAGGCTAGCATAAAGGCGGCGGACCTGCCAGAGGCGGCAGACCGGCCACCCCGCACGGAACCTCCCGAACGGGCATGCCCGCTTGACGGCGGCGGAGCCCCCTCCCTACACTGCGGGCAGACCACATGCAGGAGAACGGTATGATACAGGAAATGGACCCCATGTCCGATGCGGCGGAACGCATCCTTGAAGCGGTGATGTTTGAAAGCTGGCTGCGCTTTTCCTTTCTTGAGGAACTGCCGGGAGAGGAGCCGGACGACGGGCCGCGGCTGCTGATCCGCCTGGACGATGCCGCCCGGCAGCGCCTGGCCGAACAGGAGAGCCACCTCCTGCCGCTGGCCCGGCTCGTGGACGGCCGGGAAGCCAGTTTTGAGAGCTCCCGCGAGGCCGTCTGCCGCTTCGTGCTGGAAGAGCTGGAAGGACACGTCATCCCGCAGGGCATGGCCGCGGCCATCCTGGACAGCCGGGACTTCCAGTTCCGCCTGCAGCTGTTCAACAACTGGTTGCAGGAGCAGGAAAGCATCCTGGAGCGCACGCCGCATGACTTTGCCGACTGGCGCATCAAGTTCGCCCAGTGGCGCAGCCGCCCGGACATCAGGGAACAGACGCTCGCGGCGGTGAGCCCGACGGAACACCCCGCCGAGGCGGCCGGGGATGGCGGCGCGCAGGCCACGCGCCTGCTCGATGCCGCCGACGTGCAGGAGGACGTACGGCGCTAGAGCGTTTTGCCTTTGAAAAAGGCAAATGCCCTCAAACGCAACAGGCCGCCGGGGGGACGGCGGCCTGCGCGAGAGAGGGAGGATGTTCCAACGGTTAGAGGTTGCTGTTCTAGTGAGGAGGAGTTGTCATTGGTTGAAGGTTACTGAACGTTTGAGGAGGATGTATGCTTTCCGCCTGGGGCGGGAAGTTCCACGAAATGCGTGTCTTTCGAGATAGGTATCTTTATGCGTTATCTTGCGAGGATGTGCTTACTGCTGGTTGCGTCCTTCTTCAGCCTGAGGAGCCTTGCCGGGACGGCCGGGCCCGTCGGGGTAGCCCACTTCCTTGGAGATCTTGTCCATCATCTCATCATGCAGGTCGGCCATCTGATTGTGCAGCTTGACCAGTTCTTCGGCGGTCTGGCGCACCAGCTTCACGTCGGGGTTGCTGGCGTTGCGCAGGGCGCGCAGTTCCTGCCGCTTCACGAAGATCTGATCACGCAGGGGCTCCATGCGCGGGCTGTATTCGTTGACGATTTTGTCAAAGGCGGCCCGCTGTTCGGGCGACATGGCGCGGTAGCCGAAACCGTGGCCATGATGGCCCCTGTGTCCCCAGCCCATGCCGGGGCAGCCGCCGCGGAAATCCGGTCCGTCATAGCCGGGGCCGCCGTAGCAGGGGCCGTTGCCGGGGCCGCGGCCGTCATAACCGGGGCCGTAGCCGTCACCGTGACGGGGGCCGCCATGATGCGGACCGGCAAAGCTTTCAGTGGCCATGAGGCTGCCGCCTGCGAGAACTGCCATCAACACGGGGATCATCAGCGTCTTGTTCATTTGTATGCTCCTTGAGGAAAATCGTCTGTAAGCGAAGGAAGATCTGTTTTAGTTTTAGCATCCGTGGCCATCGCCGTGGTGGCCGCCGTGGCCTCTCCAGCCAGCCTCAAGGCCATTGCCGGACATATCGAGGCTGCCGGGACAGGAGATGGCTCCCTTGTTGAACGTGTCCTGACCCTGTGCGGCGAAACTTTCGGAAACGAAGAGGCTGCTGCCGGCGATCACGGCCATCAGTACGGGTATCATCAACTTCTTGCTCATCGTGTTCTCCTTGAGAAAACATCCTGCCGGCGGCGGCCGGGAACTTGCTGCTCCTGCGGCTGATATGCCGCCTGTCTCATTCCAGGGACCAGCAGCATCAGAACTGCCGCGGCAACTATCAGGGTCGTCATCCTGTCACCTGTCTTCTCTTTTCATTTTTGGGGAGGGCGGCGTGCTTGCCGCCTTCGCCCTCTTTTTAGCAACCCCCGTGCCAAAACATATTTATCATTTAATTTCAATATATTAAATAAGAAAAACTTCTGGGATATCCATACGCATCCGCTCCACGCTCCCCACACTGCGCACAATTTGTACACCCCGGCCCAGCCCATGTTCATTTTTTAAACACCTGTTCAAATTTCGCACGCTCTCCTTCATGGGGAGCTCTTGAGGCCTCGTCCCTCGTATCTTTTCTTGATGAAAGCGCGCTGGGGAAGGGGTAGAGGGCTTTGAAGGATGACGGGAACGCCTTTTCTCGCTTCGCTGCGAAAAGGCTGTGCCTCCCGCCAGCGACCGAAAGGCGGCCGCAGGCCGTGCCCGTTAGGCGACGCAGGAGCCTTACGGGCATCGACAGCAGCGCGCGACCGAAAGGCGGCCGCAGGCCGTGCCCGTTAGGCGACGCAGGAGCCTTACGGGCATCGACAGCAGCGCGCGACCGAAAGGCGGCCGCAGGCCGTGCCCGTTGCGAGAAGGAAGCTACAGGCATCGACGGCAAGGCGAGGGATCCCCCTTCCCCCAAACAAGTAGCGAAAGGCCTGAACAGGCACGAGCGGCAAAAGATCGCACCACAAGGCCCGGCAGGGCGGAGGAGGGCGCAAAAAAACCTCCGTTCCCGCAGAGGGAACGGAGGCGCGACATGCAGGCCTCAGCGGAGGCAGCTGGCGTAAGGCGCTTTCCGCAATGCGCTATTGCGGAAAAGCTGGTTTGATCATGCTTCGGCAGCCTCGTCCCCGGTTGACGGGGAAGGTCACCCCCGCCTCGACCTGCAGGCGTTCCCGTACCCGCCGGTACTGGCTGCGCAGGCTGTCCCGCAGGTTTTGCAGTTCCCAGCCCAGGCGGGGCAGGGCGTCCGAAGGCGTGTTGGCGTTATAGCTCAGGCGGTCCAGTTCATCCATCTTGGCGTGGATGCGCGCCCGCAGCTCTTCGATGGCGGGGCGTTCCTCATCCAGGATGTCGCGCGCGCGTTCCCGCTGTTCCACGGGCAGCTCGGACAGCCACTCTTCCACATCACGATATTGCCGGTGCCCGCCGCCATGCCCGTGTCCACCGGCAAGCGCGCCGGAGGGCAAGGTCAGGCTCAGCAGGAGCAGCAAAACAATCATCAGCGTATGCATCGTCGGATCCTTGAACAGAATACGGCCTCAGTCTTTGCATAACAACAAGCATGCTGTCCGCGCAAGCCCGGCCGGATGAAAATATTTTGCAATAATCACGCCAGAAGGTCCCTCGGCGGCGGCCACCGGCGCAAGGGACAGGCTTCGCCCAAGAGAGCGCTTGCCGGATGACAGTGCCCTTGTCCATGCGTATACTTTGCCCATGACGCAACCAAATGCACAGAAAGAACGTCCCGCCTTCGCCGCGCCTGTCGCCACGGCGGACGGCATGCGCGGCAGCGCGCCGCCCATCGGCCTCCTGCTGGGCGGGGCGGCCTTTATCTTTGTTTTCATCGTGTCCCTGCTGGCCGTAGGCTCCATCCATCGCAACGAGGACGCCATGGGCCGCCTGCTGGCGGAAAAGGGCTCCACCCTCGTGGGGACGCTGGAGCGCGTCCTCGGACTGGGCCTGCGCAGTCAGGCGGGCATCCCACTGCAAAGCCTGCTGGATACGCTGGGCAACAGCCGGGACGTGCGCTTCATCGCCGTGACCATGCCGGACGGCACCATCCTGGCGCACAGCGAACGCAGCCGAAGAGGGGAGATCCTGCTCCTCGACGGCCGCGAGATGGACGAGGCCCGCATGGCCGAGCTCCATCCTGACAGCAATATGCGCTACGGCTTCATGAACATGGAGAACAAGCCGGTCTTCGTGGTCTATCGCCAGTTCATGCCGCCGCCGCCGGAACTGGTGGGGCGCTTCCCCACGCCGGTCATCTTTTTGGGGCTCGATCCCTCCCCCTTCGACATCACCCGCCGTCAGGACAGAGACTACATGATCATCCTGGCCGGGGGGGCGCTGCTGGTGGGGCTGGCGCTGCTGGTGGCCCTTTACTATGCCGAACGCGCCCGGCAGTCCCGCCGGGGCCAGCGCAAGGCCGAAGGACAGGTGCGCCGTCTGGAAGAGGAGATGCGCCGCAAGGAAAAGCTGGCCGCCGTCGGTACCCTGGCCGCCGGCGTGGCCCACGAGATCCGCAATCCGCTCAGCTCCATCAAGGGATACGCCACCTATTTCGGCCAGCGCTTCCCCGAAGAGAGCGACGACCGCAAGGCCGCCGAAGTCATGGTGCGGGAGGTGGACAGGCTCAACCGCGTCATCACCGACCTTATCGGCCTTTCCCGGCCCACGGACATCCATCCGCGTCCGGCCCGGCTGGAAGATGTGGTGGAACATGTGCTGCGGCTCATCCGGCAGGATGCCGCCCAGCATCACATCGAATTGGCAAGCGACGCGGCGGCGGGGCTGCCCCCGGCCAGCATCGACCCCGACCGGCTGGGGCAGGCCCTGCTCAACATCTGCCTCAACGCGCTGGACGCTCTGCAGGGCAGCCCGGACGCCTCCCCTCTGGAAGGGCAGGCCCGCCTGCGGCTGGACATTGCCCGTGAAGGCCGTATGCTGCGGCTGGACGTGACGGACAACGGCCACGGCATCGCCCCCGAGAACCTGCGCCATATCTTCGATCCCTACTTCACCACCAAGGGGCACGGCACGGGGCTGGGGCTCGCCACGGTCCACAAGATCGTGGAGGCCCACGGCGGCAGCGTGGCCGTCCGCTCCCGTCAGGCCGAGAATGGGCGGCGCGGCGAGACCGTCGTCAGCCTGCGGCTTCCCGTAGCCGAGGAAAACCGGCACAACGTCAAGGAGAAGGCATGAGTTCCCGTATTCTTGTGGTGGATGACGACGACGCCCATCGCGGCATGCTGCGCATGATGCTGCGTTCCTGGGGCTACGAGGTGGACGAGGCCGACGACGGCGAGGCCGCCGTGGAGGCCGTGCGCGCCCAGCCCTACGATGCCGTGCTGACCGACGTCCGCATGGCCCGTATGGACGGCATCAGCGCCCTCAAGGGCATCCTGGCCTACAATCCGGCCCTGCCGGTCATCCTCATGACCGCCTATTCCTCGGTGGAGACCGCCGTGGACGCCCTGCGTCTCGGCGCCAGCGACTACCTCATCAAGCCGCTGGACTTCGACGCCCTGCGCCAGTGCCTGCAAAAGGCCATCGAGCAGTCGCAGTGCAGCGTGGAGAACCGCGAGCTGCGCCGTCAGCTCACCGAGGCCGCCGCCGGGCCGGAGATCCTCGGCCGCAGTCCGGCGGTGGAGGAACTGCGCTCCATCATCGCCACCGTGGCGCCCACCGAGGCGACCGTGCTCATCAACGGCGAGTCCGGCACCGGCAAGGAACTGGTGGCCCGCGCCCTGCACATGGCCAGCGAACGGGCCTCCCGACCGCTGGTGACGGTCAACTGCGCGGCGCTCGCCGAAAACCTGCTGGAAAGCGAGCTCTTCGGCCATGAGCGCGGCGCGTTCACCGGCGCGGACAAGCGCCGGGAAGGCCGCTTCGTGCAGGCGGACGGCGGCACGCTCTTCCTGGACGAGATAGGGGAGATGCCGCTGGCCCTTCAGGCCAAGCTATTGCGGGCCCTGCAACAGGGCGAGGTGCAGCGCGTGGGCTCCGACAAGCCGCTGACCGTGGACGTGCGCGTCATCGCCGCCACCAACCGCAATCTCCAGACGGAAGTGGCGGAAAAACGCTTCCGCGAGGATCTCTATTTCCGTTTGAACGTCATCAATATCGAAGTGCCGCCCCTGCGCCGCCGCCCGGAGGACATCCCCCTGCTGGCCGCGCACTTCCTGCAGCGCTATGCGGAGCGGAACCGCAAGGCCATCAAGGGCTTCTCGCCGCAGGCGCTAGACGCCATGCTGCGCTATCCCTGGCCCGGCAATGTCCGCGAACTGGAGAACGCTGTGGAGCGCGCCGCCATCCTCTGCACAGGGGATCTGATCACCCTGCGCGAACTGCCGCAGGCCGTTTCCGGGGCCCTCAACGCGCCCCTCCCGGCCGAACTGACGGCCGAGCAGGGCGACGGCTCCCTGGCCGGGCTCAAGCTCGACGACGTGGAGCGCCGCGCCATCGAGGAGACCCTCCGCCAGACGGGCGACAACAAGAGCGAGGCCGCCCGCCGCCTCGGCATCACGCGCGCCACCCTGCACAACAAGTTGCGCAAGTACGGCATGGAATGACCCGGACACCTCAACCTTGCGGAGGACGCATGAGCAACGATGATACCCGGCAGCCTGAGGCCGCCCTCCCTGCGGAGCGGCGCGCCCGGCTGATCGACCTGATCCATGAGGCGGGCATGCTGCGGCACACCCCGCGCAGCGGCTATGCCTTCCTCGGTACCGGCAGCGAAAGCGTGGCCGAACACAGTTACCGGATGAGCGTCATCGGCCTTGTCCTGGCCCGGCTGGCCGGGGCCGACGCCGGGCGCGTGCTGGAGCTATGCCTGTTCCATGACCTGCACGAGGCGCGGACCGGAGACTTCAACTACGTCAACCACCGTTACGACACCTGCCGGGCCCGCGAAGCGCTGGCCGATGCCGTGGAAGGCACCGGCCTTGAGGACGAGCTGCTTTCCGTACATGACGAGTTCGAGGCCCGCGAGACGCTGGAAGCCCGGCTGGCCCGAGACGCCGATCAGCTGGACCTCATCTGCAACCTCAAGGCCGAACTGGATCGCGGCAACGCCTTTGCCGCCCAGTGGCTGGAAAGCGCGGTGCAGCGCCTGCGTACCCCCTGGGCAAAAGAACTGGCGGAAGAGGCGCTTGCCGCCGACCATAACCGCTGGTGGTACGGGCGCGTGGACAAGCAGTGGTGGGTGGAGCGGCACTGACCGCCCTTTTCGCTTGCCATCCGGCCCATCCATCCCGTACAAGGCGGCATGCCACACACTCCTGACAAGTCCCTCACTCCGCAGGCCATCGTGCTGTTTTCCGGCGGTCTGGACAGCATCCTTGCCGCCAAAGTCCTGGAAGAGCAGGGCCTGCGCGTCCGTTGCCTGCACTGTCATTCCCCCTTCTTCGGCGAACCGTCCGCCGTCTCGCGCTGGCGGCGGCGTTACGGGCTGGATATCGACACGCTGGACGTTGCCGATGACTTTTGCGCCATGCTGCGCGAGCGGCCCGCGCACGGCTTCGGCAAGACGCTCAATCCCTGCGTGGACTGCAAGATCCTGCTCCTGAGCCGTGCGCGCCGGTACATGGAAGACGTGGGAGCGGCCTTCCTGGCCACCGGCGAAGTGCTCGGCCAGCGGCCCATGTCCCAGCGGCGGGACGTGCTCAACGTCATACGCCGTGAAGCCGGTGTGGGCGACATCCTCCTGCGGCCGCTCAGCGCCCGCCTGCTGGAGCCCACCCCTATGGAGACGAGCGGCCTTGTGGACAGGGAGCGCCTGCCCGCCATCAGCGGCCGCGGCCGTCAGGGCCAGCTCGAACTGGCCCGGCATTTCGGCCTGACGGACATCCCCACGCCCGGCGGCGGCTGCAAGCTGACCGAAAAGGAGAACGCCCGCCGCTACTGGCCGGTGCTGGCCCACCTGCCCGCGCCCGACAGCGGCGACTTCACCCTTGCCAATCTGGGGCGGCAGTTCTGGCTTGAAGAGGGCGGCCGTCGCTACTGGCTGGCCATCGGCCGCAACAGCGGCGACAATCAGGCCCTGCAGGCCGCCACGCGCCCCGGCGACGCCCGCATTTTCCTTGCCGACATCCCCGGCCCGCTGGCCGTGGGGCGACTGGCTTCCCAATGGCCGGAGCATATCCTTGCTGCAGCCGCCGCGCTCATGGCCTCCTATTCCGGCCGGGCCGTCCGCGAGGCCGAAACGGCGGAGGGCGTGGGCGTGCGGGCGCAATGGCATACGACCGGCGGACAGGCCGGCAGCTGGCAGGGCAGGGTGATGCCCGCCCGCGAGGGCAGCTGGCAGGAACCGCTCTGGGAGCCCGCCCGCGAAGCCATCCGGGCCGAGCAGAAGATCCGCCTGCACGGCGCCCCCTCCGATGCGCAGCAGGACAGGGGAGAAGAAGGAGAAACAGCCTGAGGCGTACAGTCAGCCGGTCCGGCGGCAGACGACGGCTTTACAAAGTATCTTTTACCCTGTAAAAGTCGTCAGTTCAGCTTACCCTGACTAGGGAGGCGACAGCTTGCCTCCCGGGAGGTTTCATGGATCACAAGGATTTGGAATTTTTCCGCAATCTGTTGAACCAGATGCTTGAAGAGGCGCAGCAGAAGGGCGACAGCACGCTGGAAGAGATGACCGACAGCAACGAAGTTTTCGCTGACCCGGCCGACCGGGCCACTGCCGAATCTGACCGTTCCTTCACCCTGCGTATCCGCGACCGCGAACGCCGCCTCATCCGCAAGATCCAGTCCGCGCTGCAGCGTATCGAAGACGGCAGCTACGGCATTTGCGAGGAGTGCGGTGAAGAGATCGGCGTGCCGCGTCTCAAGGCCCGCCCTGTCACCCGACTCTGCATCAACTGCAAAGCCAAGCAGGAAGAAGACGAGACCCTGCGCGGCGATTAACTTCCCGGGCGGCTGCCGAAAATGGCGGCCGCCCTTTTTTTCCGGCAGGCCGCCTGAGCGGCGGTCCGCCCAGAGCACGCGCCGGCGCTGACCCGGCCCTTACCGCACATGGACGCGCATCTTTTTTCCCGCTTCTGCCGCGCGGCCCTTCCCCGTCTGGAGGGCGCCTGGCTGGAAAAGATCCAGGAGCCCCTCCCCGGGCTCGTCTGCTTCAGTCTGACCCTGCCCAACCGCAAGACGGAACGCAAGGTCCAGCTCTGTCTGTGCGCCCGGCGCAAGGAGCCCTTCCTCTTCCTCACCAGCCGCCGCCTGACGGCCGGAAAGGCTCCCGGCGCGCCCGTGATGCGCCTGCGCAAGTACACGCTCGGCCGCCGTATCGCGGCCTGCGTGCCTCGCTTTGCCGAGCGGCAGCTCTGGCTGCTCATGGGCGGACAGTCCCAGGCTGCGGCGGATGCCCCGGAAGGCACGAGCATCTGGCTGCTGCTGGACCTGCGGGACGGCCCGGCCCTGCGCTTCTGCACGCCGGAAGAACAACCGCAGGAGGACGCGCTGCGCTGGCCTGAGCCGCAAGAACTGGCCGAAGCCTGCGCCCACTGGCAGGACTGGCCCGTGCTGACTCCGGCCCTGCGCCGGACGCTCGCGCTCTACGATGACCCGCTGGACCGGCAGGCCCTGCTGGAAGATCTGCGCATCGGCGACGGCGACCTTTTCCTTTATCAGCGTCCCGCCGCGCCCACGGCGGCAGAGCCTGTCTGCCGCCTCAGCGCCTGGCCGCTGCCCGCGGCGCTGCTGGGCCCGCAGTCGGAGTGCTGGCAGGAGACATGCCGGGAAGATGTGCTCGAAGCCGTGGAAGAGGCCGGAAAACAGCTCGTGCTGGACCCGCTTTCCCGGCAGGCGGCCCAGGCTGCCGCGCTGCCTCTGACCCGCCGTGAGCGGAAGCTCGAACGTCTGCTCGACAAGCTCCGGGAAGAAGAAGCCCGTCTCGCGCGCATGTGCGCCGCCCAGCCTGACGCGCTGGCCCTGCAGGAAAACTGCTGGCGCTGGCCTGCCGATTTTCGGGCAGGGCAGGTGGAGGTCCCCGCCGGGGCTCACGGCCCTGCACGTACCGTCAGTCTGGACGCGCGCTACAGCCTGCGGGAGAACATGGCCCGCCTTTTCCATACCGCACGCCGTGGCCGGCGCGGTCAGGAGCACCTCGTGGAGCGCCGCCGCCAGCTCGAACAGGAGCTGGACGCCCTGCGGACCGCCCGCGACGCCGCCCAGCGGGGCGGGATAGCGGCGGACGCCGTTGCCGAAAATACCCGCCTCCCGCTGCCGCCCAGCGTGCCCAAAAACGTCCAGCTCTTTGTGAGTGAAGACGGCTTCGTCCTCCTGCGCGGCCGTGACGCCAAGGGCAATCTGGCGGCGCGCAAACTGGCCGCGCCGCATGACATCTGGCTGCACGCCGACGGCGGCCCCGGTTCGCACGTCATCATCCGCCGTGCCCATGCCGGACAGACCGTCCCGGACCGCACGCTTGAACAGGCAGGCGCGCTTGCCGCCAATAAAAGCTGGCTGCGGGATGCCGCCCGTGCCCGCATCCTCTATGCGGAAGTCCGTCATATCCGCGCCCTGCGCGGCGCGGCCCCCGGTACGGTGCGCATGGACAAGATATGGCTTTCCCGCGAAGTGATCGTGGACCCCTCGCTTGAACTGCGCCTCACCCCCGGGCAGGAAACGCCCGACAGCAAGCCAGTCCAGGTTCAGGACTCCCCATAAATCGTTTGGGGGGAAGGGGGACCCCTCGCTCTGCTGTCGATGCCTGTAAGGCCTTGCGGCCTAACAGGCACAGCCCTGCGGGCTGCCTTTCGGTCGCGCTCTGCTGTCGATGCCCGTAAGGCTCCTGCGTCGCCTAAGGGGCACGGCCTCCGTCCGCCTTTCGGTCGCGCTCTGCTGTCGATGGCCGGGCCTGTTAACACTATTCACTGTCTGTTTGGGGGAAGGGGAACCCCTCGCTCTGCTGTCGATGCCTGTAAGGCTCCTTCGTCGCCTAACAGGCACGGCCCTACGGGCCGCCTTTCGGTCGCCGCCAGCGCGGGAGCGGGTTCCCCTTCCCCCCAAGCCCCCCATCCCTTCCCCAGCGCGCTTTTATCAGGGGAGGATACGGAGGACGAGGCTCCCCCGCCCATGAGGGCAAGCGGGGTTTGTAGGGGATGGCTTACCTTATCTGCCGAAATACTTTGTAAAATTTGTGTTGATAGGCCCTAACAGACAGGGCCCTGCGACCGTCCCCCAGTCTTTCCACCGTGCCCCCCCTTCCCGGTATCCTCCCCCAATAAATTGAGCACAGAGCCCAAACTCTAATAAAAACGTCGTGTCACCCTGCGTTGTGGATATATTTTTCTATTACCACAACGCAAGAAAACAACGACTCCGCAGGCATTGCGCATCATTTACCTCACGCCACAGCTTTTCTCTCTTTTGTGGCAGCGGCAGATGTTTCATGTGAAAACATGAAACACCTCCTCCAAATGTGCGCTGCCGATTCGGTAAACAGCCTTTTTGTTGGCGATATGGTTAGGTATTTTTGCCTTTGAAAAAGGAGAAAACGCGAGGCGACCGCGCAGTGCCACCCGACCAAAACCAAGCGGAAAAACTGCGTTTTTTTCGCAAAACGCCAGGTTGTATGGGTTAGCACGCAAAATGGTTCAAACGGAACAGCCCCTGAAAAGGAGGCTGCGTGGCATCAGGGGCAGGCCCATTCCACGAGACACAAACTATTTTTTACAAATAATTCCATAAGATAGAAAGCTCTCCGTACAAGTTCCGCTTGCCCTTGGAGCGGGACTGCCTCGGCCTCTGTATATTTCCCCGATAAAAGCGCGCTGGGGAAGGGATGGGGGGCTTGGGGGGAAGGACGACGAGAACGCCTTTTCTCGCTCCGCTGCGAAAAGGCTGGGCCCTCCCGCGCTGGCAGCGACCGAAAGGCGGCCCGCAGGGCCGTGCCCGTTAGGCGACGCAGGAGCCTTACGGGCATCGACAGCAGAGCGCGACCGAAAGGCGACCCGCAGGGCCGTGCCTGTTAGGCCGTAAGGCCTTACAGGCATCGACAGCAGAGCGCGACCGAAAGGCGGCCCGCAGGGCCGTGCCTGTTAGGCCGCAAGGCCTTACAGGCATCGACAGCAGAGCGAGGGGTTCCCCTTCCCCCCAAACGAGAGACGGCGAAGAGTGTTACCTGCCTCAGCACGCGCGGCGGAGCGGCAAAAAAAGCGGGGCGACCGTTGCCGGTCGCCCCGTCGAAAGCGTATGTCCAGTCTGCCGCGACTCAGGCCGCCGCCCGTGCGAGACGGGCCAGCGTTTCCTCCTTGCCGAGGAAGGCCATGATCTCCGGCAGATGGGGGCCGCCCATAAAGCCCATGAGGGCCGTCCGCAGGGCGGGAGCAACGTCCTTGAACTTGAGGCCGTTGCCTTCGATATAGCCGTGCAGGGCGGCTTCCAGCGCTTCCTGCGTGAACTCGCCGGCGGCAAAGACCTCCCGCAGGGCGGCCAGATGGCCCTTGCCGGCCTCGGTAAGGTTCTTGGCCGCCGCCTTTTCGTCAAGAGGCAGACTGGCCGCAGGGGTCAGCAGGGGAGCGAAACTTTCCGCCAGCACCTTCAGGTTGGCGGCCCGCTCCCGGAACATGTGGCAAAGCGCTTCCAGACGGCTGTCGTCCAGTCCGGTCATGTCGTACCCGGCCTGTTCGGCAAAGGGGCGCACCAGAGCGGCCAGCTCCGACAGCGGCAGCTCACGCATGAAGTGGGCATTGCACCATTCCAGCTTGGCGGGGTCGAAGGCCGCGGCCGCCGGGTTGAGGCTGGTGCCGTCGAAAAATTCGATCAGCTCTTCCTTGGTGAAGATCTCCTGATCCCCGTGGGACCAGCCGAGCCGCACAAGATAGTTGACCAGCGCCTGCGGCAGCAGGCCGTCGTTCTGGTATTCGATGACCGCCCGCGCCCCGTGCCGTTTGGAAAGCTTCTGCCGGTCAGGGCCGAGGATCATGGGCACATGGCCGAAACGCGGCACAGGCAGGCCCAGCGCTTCATAGATGAGGATCTGGCGCGGCGTGTTGGAAACGTGGTCATCGCCGCGGATGACGTGGGTGATGCCCATCTCGTGATCATCGACCACCACGGCCATGTTGTAGGTGGGCATGCCGTCGGCCCGCCGGATGACCATATCGTCCAGCTCGCTCACGTCCACGGCGATGGTGCCCTTGACGAGGTCGTCAAAGACCACCTTGCCGGCGAGAGGGGCCTTGAGGCGGACGCAACGCCCTTCGCCGGGGCCGAGGTTGCGCTCGCGGCAGCAGCCGTTATAGCGCGGCTTGAGCCCCTGCGCCCGCGCCTTCTCGCGCATGGCCTCCACCTCTTCGGGCGTGCAGGAACACCAGTAGGCGTGCCCGCTCTCCAGCAGCTTGTCCACATACTGGTTATAAAGGGCGGTACGCTGCGTCTGGTAGTTGAGAGGGCCGTCCCAGTCCAGCCCCAGCCAGCGCATGGAAGCCAGGATGGAATCCGTGTACTCCTGTTTGGAGCGCAGAAGGTCGGTGTCCTCGATGCGCAGATGGAACTGGCCGCCGTAATGACGGGCCAGCAGCCAGCAGAAAATGGCGGTGCGCGCGCCGCCGATATGCAGATGTCCGGTAGGACTGGGCGCGAAACGGGTTACCACGTTCATGGGGAATCCTCGGGCGGACATGCCGCCGTAACAAGGGTCAGGACGCACGGGCATACCGCCCGCACCATGCTGTTTTTTTTCGGGCAGCAGAGCGCCGGGGAACGGCGGACGGCCGCGTGCAGAGGACTGCATGGCCCGCTGTCCGCTCCCGGCAGGGCCGCCGTGCGGGAAAAGGCAGCTTTGCGGCAGGCGGTCGCATGTGCCCTGACCCCAGGGTTGCACGAAAAAAAGCTGCCGCCGCGACGGTAGAGTGCCGCAGAGGCTTGGACTATCCTATTTACTGCGGCAAGGCAATTGCGCTTGCAGGGCGGCGGCCCCGATGCTACACATTTTTTTGCCTGCACGGCAGGTTACGCTCGCCAAATGTCAAGCAAGGGAGGCCTTATGTCGCGTACCGTAGTCATCAAATTCGGCGGACATGCCATGGACAAGGAAGCGCTGTGCGCGGCCTTTGCCGAGGATCTGGCCTTCCTCAGCGCGGAGGGCACCCGCTGCGTGGTCGTGCACGGCGGCGGCCCCCAGATCAGCGCCCTGCTGGAACGCCTGCACATCGAGAGCCGTTTTGAGAACGGCCTGCGCGTCACGGACGAAGCCACCATGCAGGCCGTGGAAATGGTGCTGTGCGGGCAAGTCAACAAGGATGTGGTGCGCCGCTTCGCCGCGCACGGCGTGCGTGCGGCGGGCATCTCCGGCCGGGACGGCGGTCTGCTGCTGGCCTCGGTACGGCAGCCCACGCTGGGCCGGGTGGGCGAGGTGGACAAGGTGGACCCCGCCCTTGTGGAATGCCTGCTGGCCGGAGGCTTCGTGCCCGTGGTCGCGCCCGTGGCTTCGGATGCCGCCGGACAGCCCCTGAACATCAACGCCGATACCGCAGCCGGAGCGCTGGCCGGAGCCCTGCACGCGGACTACTTCGTGCTCATCTCCGACGTGCCCGGCGTGCTGGACGGGGAAAAACGCCTGATCCCCACGCTGGACCGTGCCCGCAGCCAGTCCCTCATGGCGGAAGGCGTCATCTGCGGCGGCATGATCCCCAAGGTGGGCTCCTGCCTGCATGCCCTCGATGCCGGCTGCCGCCGGGCGCTCATCCTGGACGGACGCGAGCCGGGCAGCCTGCGGCGCTATCTCTACGAGGATGCGCCGCTCGGTACCGTGGTCACGGCCTGATGTGTTGCGGAAAAGACGGGAACCGTCCCGCCGTCCGGCAAATGCGCCGGTGCGGCCCCCTTCCGCCGCGGGGAAAGCGGCCGTCGGCACTGCCTGAAATACGCCTCCTGACGAAACACGGGGGCGTCATGATGCCAGCATGAATATTTTTTCCTATGATCCGGCAACGGTGCTCAGTCTGATACTCACCATCATGCGGGTGAGTATCGTCATGTTCATGTTGCCCATTTTTTCCACCAACAATATCCCCATCAGCGTCAAGGCGGCCATCTCGGTCATCTTCACCCTGGGCGTCTGGCCGCATATCTCGGTCTCCGGGGCGATCATGCCGCAGCATCCGTTCGAGGTGGTGCTCATGATGCTGGGCGAGGTGGTGCTCGGCCTGGTGTTGAGCATGGCGGTCAACTTCCTGTTCATGGGCATCCAGTCGGGCGGGGAGCTGCTCGGCTTCCAGATGGGCTTTACCATGATCAACTTTGCCGACCCCCTCACCGGCAACCAGACCGGCGCGACCGCCTTCTTCATCTGGATGGTGTCCGCCCTGACCTTCCTGGTGCTGGACGGCCACCTCTACATGATACAGGGCTTTGTGGCCAGTTTCCGCATCGTGCCGCCCGGCGGGCTGGTGGTGGGGGATGTGGTGCTGGATCAGGTCATCCGCCTCTCGGCCGAGGTCTTCGTCCTGGCGCTCAAGATCGCGGCGCCGGTCATGGTGGCCCTCTTTCTCGTGGAAGTGGCGCTGGGCATGATGGCGCGCACCTCGCCGCAGATCCACATCATGGAATTCGGCTTCCCCATCAAGATCGCGGTGGGCTTCTTCTTCCTGGGCCTGCTGCTCTACATCATGGCCGAACATATCTCCACCTTCATCCGCGGCATGGACGGGCTGTTCATCAACCTCATGCGCATGATGAGCCCCGCCCGCTAGGGTGTTACTTTATCCGCTTCAGGCTTGGGGAAGAAGTCGCCCGGCCCGCAAAACCGCAAACAGCACAAAAAAACGGCTGCCCGCAGGGCAGCCGTTTTTTTGTATGCCTTTTTGTCTGCACCATCCGCAGGCCGTCACGGCAGGAGCGATGACGCTCCGCCTGCCGGTTCAACCTTCAAGGTGGTGATTGCTGAACTTTTCGGTGATGAGTTCCTTGATGATCTTGTTGAGACGCGGCAAGTCCGGCTTGGAGACCTGCCTGTCCGCGCCCACCCGTTCCCCCTTGGCGCGCAGGGCCTCGGTGATGAGCGAGGAAAAGAGGATGACCGGCATGTTCCGCATGCTCGTGTCATTGCGGATATGCGCGGTGAGGCTGTGCCCGTCCATATCCGGCATCTCGATATCCGAGATGACCAGCTGGATCTCGTCGGTCACGCAATGCTCCGTCCCGGCGAACTGATCACGCAGGCTACACAGATATTCCCAAGCCTCGTTGCCGTTGGCCTTGTCCGTCACGCGGAAGCCCGACTTTTCCAGAGAGGAGCGGATGATGTGCCGCAGGGAGGAGGAGTCGTCCACCACCAGCAGATGATAGTGTCCCGCGCCTTCGATGGGCGTGGTGTCCACTTCCACATGGCTCATGTCCAGCGAAGGGTCAAGGCTGGCGAGGATCTTTTCCATATCCAGCACGAAAAGGACGCGGTCCTCGATGCGCAGGACGCTGGTGACGCATTCGCGCGAGTAGTTGTGGACGTAGGCGTTGGGGGCCTCCATGCGGTCCCAGGTCAGACGATGGATGCTCGTCACCGAGGAGACAAGGAACGCCGCCTGCACGCCGCAGAATTCCGTCACCAGGACCTTGTTGGTCTCGCTCTGCACAAGCCGCTTGCCGAGCCATGCAGCCAGATCCACCAAGGGGAGCACCCGGCCGCGCAGATTGAACGTCCCCAGAGAGGAGCAATCGCTGTTGCCCGGCATGTTGGTGATGCTCGGCAGGCGGATGATCTCCAGCACTTTGGCCACGTTGATGCCGTAGTGCCCCGTATAGGTCGAACCGTCAGGCAGTTCTTCCGTCAGGAGGAATTCGATGATTTCCAGCTCGTTGTTCTTGGCTTCAAGCAGGCTGACTTGGCTCATGTACAGACCCTTCCGGTAAAGCGCTTCTGGCTACCTTATCGTCCGCTTTACAGGCAGCTTAATGGCAGCGAACCAAATTCCCGTATCCCCACGCAGGCTTATCCGGCGTTCCTTTTGCAGGCAGGCGCGGTCCGTCCGCGTGGCTCGCGCGGGGGTTCCCGTCGCGGGCAGACGTCGCTCAGCTCGCAGTCCCCGCAGCGGGGGGACCGGGCATGGCAGACATCCCGGCCGAACCAGACCATGCGATGGTTGACGTCGCCCCATTCCGCACGGGGGAAGAGCCGCATGAGATCCTTCTCCACCGCCACGGGGTCGGTCTGGGCGGTCAGCCCCAGCCGGTAGCTGATGCGCTTGACGTGGGTGTCCACCGCCAGCCCCTCATTGAGGCCGAACGCGCCGAACAGCACCACGTTGGCCGTCTTGCGCGCCACGCCGGGCAGGGTGATCAGCTCGTCGAGACGCGGCGGCACCTCCCCGCCGTAGACCTCGCAGACGCGGCGGGCGGCCCCCAGCAGGTTCCTGGCCTTGCTGTGATAAAAGCCGGTGGGCCGGATGACGGACTCCAGCTCTTCCTGCGTGGTCCGGGCCAGCTCCGCCGGGCCGGGCCAGCGCCGGAAAAGTTCGGGCGTGACCGTATTGACGCGGGCATCGGTGCACTGGGCCGCCAGCACGGTAGCGACCAGCAGTTCCCAGGCGTTGGCGGCCACCAGGTGCGTGGCCGGTTGAGGGTAGCGTGCCCGCAGGGCTGCCAGGACGGCCTCGGCGCGGGCCAGCGCGCCACGGGGAAGGGAGGTTCCGGTACTCATGCGCTTTCTATGCCACAGGCCGTGCGGAGGGACAAGTCATTTGCCGCGCCACGCCGCCCCGCGAACTGCCGCAGGCCGCGGCGGAGGAGGGGGGACGGCGCTTTTGTTTTGCGGCATGATATGCTATCGGTCTGACTTCCATTCCCTCATATGGCAACGACCCGGACCATGCTGCTTGTCTATGTCACCTTTCCTCTGGAAGGCTGTCTGCGTGACGCGCCCGACGCAACGGAAGGCCCTTCCGGCCGCCCGTGCGGTCTTGAGGCCGTCCGGCGGCTGGCCCGCGAGCTCGTGGAAGCCCGGCTGGCCGCAGGCGTGAACATCCTGCCCGGCGCGCATTCCGTCTACCGCTGGCAGGAGAACGTCTGCGAAGCTGCGGAGATCGTGCTGCTCGCGCAGGTGAGCAGGGCGGCCTTCGCGGACTTCCGCGCTCATGTGCGGGCCCGGCATCCGCATGAGGTGCCCTGCATCACGGCCCTGCCCATTGCGGACGGCAACGCCGCCTTTCTGCGCTGGATCGGGGAAAACAGCCTTCCCCTGCGGCATGACCTCCCCCACCCTCAACCCCTGTAAGGAAATCGCATGGCCATCTACGTTTCCGGCTCCCTGGCCTTTGACCGCATCATGACCTTTGACGGCAACTTTCAGGACCATGTGCTCATGGACAAGCTGCATACGCTCAGCGTGAGCTTCATGGTGGACAATATGAACGAACTGCGCGGCGGCTGCGCGGGCAACATCGCCTACACCCTGGCCCTGCTGGAAGAAAAGCCGCTCATCGTGGCCTCGGCCGGGCGTGACTTTGCGGGCTATGCCGCCGCGCTCGAAGAAATGGGCCTGTCCACGGAAGGCATCCGCCGGGATGCGGACATCTTCACCGCGCTCTGCTACATCACCACCGACCGCAACAACAACCAGATCACCGGTTTCTATCCCGGCGCCATGACCCTGCCCGCCAGCTACGACTTCCCCCATCTCGATCCGGCCAGGGACTGGGCCATCGTCTCCCCCGGCAATCTGGAAGACATGCGCCGCCTGCCGCGCTTCTTCCGGGAAAAGGGCGTCCGTTACATCTATGATCCCGGCCAGCAGCTGCCTGTCCTGAGCGCCGACGACCTGCTGGACGCCATCACCGGTTCCTATGCCTGCGTCACCAATGACTACGAGATCGGCATGGTCTGCAAGACCACCGGCAAGACCGAGGAGGAGCTCCTCCAGCTCACGGGCTGGCTGGTGACCACCCTTGGGGCCAAGGGCCAGCGCATCCGCAACGCGCAGGGCGTGGACGTGCACATCCCGGCCATCCCCTGCGGCGAGGTGAAGGACCCCACCGGCGCGGGCGACAGCCACCGCTCCGGCCTGCTCAAGGGCCTTTCCCGCGGTCTCTCCATGCCGGAGGCGGCCAAGGTCGGCGCGGTGAGCGCCTGCTACGCCATCGAACAGCTCGGCACGCAGGCCCATCACTTCACCTATGCCGAGTTCCGCCGCCGCTACGAGGAAGCTTTCGGGCCGCTGCCCGCGGAACTTGCCTGATCCGCCGCACGTCCGCCACACGCTTGCGCGCGGGGCAGGGGAGCGCCTTGTCCCGCGCGTTCTCCAAGCATACCAAGGAGCCGCATCATGCGCGTAGACGCCGTCAAGGAACAACTGGCCGCCGCCGGGCTGGCTGACCGGTACCGGGAGTTCACCGTCTCCAGCGCCACCGTGGAGCTGGCGGCGCAGGCCCTGCAATGCGAACCGGGACGCATCGCCAAGAGCCTTTCCGTCCTGCTCAAGGAAGGCCCGGCCATCATCGTCGTCATGGGGACGGCCCGGCTGGATAACCGCAAGTTCAAGGATCGCTTCCGGCAGAAGGCCGCCTTCATCCCCGGCGCGGAGCTGGAGCAGCTCGTGGGGCACCCGCAGGGCGGCGTCTGCCCCTTCGCCCTGCCGGAGAGCGTCCCGGTCTATCTGGACGAGAGCCTGCGGGCCTTCGATCCGGTCTATCCGGCCGCGGGCGCGCCCAACAACGCCTTGGAGCTCCATCTTGACGAGCTCGAACGCCTTACCGGCGGCCAGTGGGTGGATGTCTGCAAGACGCCCGAACCTGCGGAGGAATAGAGCCTGCCAGCACTACTCGCTTTTGTTTGGGGGAAGGGGAACCCCTCGCTCTGCTGTCGATGCCCGTAAGGCTCCTGCGTCGCCTAACGGGCACGGCCCTACGGGCCGCCTTTCGGTCGCCGCCGGCGCGGGAGGGCCCAGCCTTTTCGCAGCGGAGCGAGAAAAGGCGTTCTCGTCATCCTTCCCCCCAAGCCCCCCATCCCTTCCCCAGCGCGCTTTTACCGGGGGAAGATACAGGCGACGGGGCAACGCCGTCCCGAAGGGCAAGCTGGACTTGCATAAGTAATTTCCACAACAAATTTAAATAATTAGTAAAATTTATATTAACAGGCCTTGGAGAAAATCGGCCATTCGTCACAAAGAAACGGGAGGGCGGCACGAGCCGCCCTCCCGTTTTTCATATCGTATTTTCAGTTTGAAACGCTTTGCATTCCAAACCATACGGCCTGTCGTTTCGCGGAAAAACGCGTTTTTCCCGCCTGGTTTCGGCCGGGCGGCGCTGTGCCGCCGCCTCGCATTTTGCCTTTTTCAAAGGCAAAATGCTCTAATCAGACAAAGACGTTTCCTAAAATTCCAGACTCCCCGGCGTGCGCGGGAAGGGGATGACGTCGCGGATGTTGGTGATGCCGGTCAGCATCATGAGCAGACGCTCGAAGCCCATACCGAAGCCCGCATGCGGCGCGGAACCGAAACGCCGCAGGTCGAGATACCACCAATAATCTTCGGGGTTCTGTCCCAGTTCGGCGATACGGGCTTCCAGCCGGTCCAGCCGCTCCTCACGCTGCGAACCGCCGATAAGCTCCCCGATGCGCGGCACCAGCACGTCCATAGCGGCCACGGTCTCGCCGTCATCATTGGCGCGCATGTAGAAGGCCTTGATCTCCTTGGGGTAGTTGTACACGATGACCGGACGCTGGAAGTGCTCCTCGGCAAGGTAGCGCTCGTGTTCGGTCTGGAGGTCCACCCCGAAAGCCACGGGATAGGTGAACTCCCGGCCGCAGTCCTGCAGGATGTCGATGGCTTCGCCATAGGAGCAGCGGGCAAAGGGCTGGCGCAGCATGCCCTGCAGGCGTTCCAGCAGCCCCTTGTCCACGAAGCTGTCGAACAGCTTGAGATCGTTCTCGCAATGCCGCAGGCAGTGCTCCACCACATGGCGCGTCAGCCCTTCGCCGAGCTCCATGATGTCTTCCAGCTCGGCAAAGGCCATCTCCGGCTCGATCATCCAGAATTCGGCGGCATGGCGCGGCGTATTGGAATTCTCCGCCCGGAAGGTGGGGCCGAAGGTATAGACGCGGCCCAGGCCCATAGCCAGGGCCTCGGCTTCCAGCTGGCCGGACACCGTCAGGTGGCAGTTGCGGCCGAAAAAGTCTTCCGCCGGGCTGGCCGGGCCGTTGAGCGTCGTCACGCGGAACATCTCCCCGGCCCCCTCGCAGTCAGAGCCCGTGAGGATGGGCGTGTGCACCCAGGCGAAGCGCCGCTCATGGAAAAAGTCATGCACGGCCCGCGCCGCTTCGGAACGGATGCGGAAAGCGGCGCCATATTTGTTCGTGCGCGTCCGCAGATGGGCGATGGTGCGCAGGAATTCATCCGAATGCCGCTTCTTCTGCAGGGGGAAGGTCTCCGGATCAGCCCCGCCGAAGACCTGCACCGCCACGGCGCGGATCTCCCACTGCTGCCCCTTGCCCGGAGAGGCCACCAGCTCGCCGCTGACGGAGAGCGCCGCGCCGGTGGACGCCTCGCCAAGGCCGGCGTGCGCCGCGGTGCCCGCATCGACGATGCATTGGATATTGGTCAGGCATGAGCCGTCATTGACTTCCACGAAGCTGAAGTCCTTGGCATCACGCCGGGTGCGTATCCAGCCGCAAATGGTTATCTCGCGCTGCGGCGCCGTGGCGGCCAGCGCATCGACGACAAGGGTGCGTTCCATGATTCTCTGCCTTGTAAGGGGTGGACGAAGAAGGGCCGTTGTTTTCGCCACCTTATAGCCCGAAAGGGCGGGCAGCTCAACCACGCCTTGCGGGGCGGGGCTTGGCATTTCATCAGGCTTTCCCCATCGTTTGCCCTCACGTTGACCGGGCCGCACGCGGCCCACGGCAAGGGGGAGACCATCGGGATACATCATTCTTGAAACGGAGGATCCCCCATATGCCCCTGACCGATACCACCTTAGAGCATTTTACCTTTTTCACAGGCAAAACGCTCTAAAACTCTTTGTAAAATTTGTGTTGATACGCCCCAACAGGCCCTGGATGCGCCGCCCCAAACGATTACGGGGCTCATGAGCTACGCCCGGCAGGCCGGTGGACGTGCGGCGTGGGACTTGGCATTTTTCAAGACTTTATCTACCATTTGTCTACATTACACGCTGCCGGGCAGGACCGCTGCCCCACCGGAAGGAGAATGCCATGAAAAAACTCTGTACCGCCCTTGCCGTGCTCTGCCTGCTCTGCGGCGGCTTCCTCACCACGCCGGCGCTTGCCGCCCAGGCCGATCAGGCAGGCAAGCCCCAGCCTGACAAGCCCGCCAAGGCCGATGCCCGCGTCACGGCCGTGACCGTCATCGCCGAAGGGACGGACAGCATCGGCGCCAAGCTGGTGACCGGCCTCAAGGAAGCTTTCAACCAGAGCAATCTTTTCGCTCTCAATGAAAAGGACGAGCCCAAGCTCCAGCTGCTGGTCACCACCCAGCCGGAATTCCCCAGCCGCCCCAACGTGGGCTCCGTGTACTCGGTCTGCTGGGTCTTCAAGCAGGGCGAAGGCTATCTGGGCTTTTTGCTGGCCCGTGAACTGGGCACCATCAGCAACGAGGACATCGACGCGCTGGTGGCCAAGCTCGTGGAACGCTCGGACGGCATTGCCGTCAAGTACGGCAACCTCTGGAAATAATAGCCGGCACAATGACGAAAAGGGACCCACCGGCAAAGCCGGTGGTTCTTCATATGCGCCTATAAGGCTTTTTTACCAGCTGCGCCCTAACAGGCGCATAACGGTCTGACATCTGCATATTTGTTACTTGCGGCCCGTAAACGGGCTACCCGCAT
>DWYJ01000058.1 GCA_019118745.1 Candidatus Desulfovibrio gallistercoris
GGGGACTTTTTGCAAAAAGTCCCCCTGCCCCCGTAAAAAATCCTGCCTAATGCACAGTTTCTTCGGCGGCGCTCACGGCGCGTGCGGCGGCCGGGCGGGCGAGGCTGAGGGGGGATGCGCCGTCTTCCTGAGCCAGGACGTCGAGGTGGCCCATGACGAGGGAGAGGACGTGGCCGATCTCCAGCGGCATGTCGCGGGGGCGCAGGTCGGCCTCTAAAATGTAATGGCGGCAGGTCTCGCAGACGACGGCGCGCAGATCGGGCTGACCGTCCACAAAGATATGGCGCAGGATGCCGTTGCCTTCCGCGCCGCAGTGGGGGCAGAGGGTGCGCTTGAAGCGCCAGAGGCGGGAGCAGTGGCCGCATTGCAGGTAGCGGCGGCCCTCCGTGCCGTGGATGAGGCTGATCTCGGCCCGTCCGCCGCAGTAGGGGCAGGTGGCGTCCCCGCTTTCCTGTTCGGGCAGGCCGAGCTGGGCCGCGGCTCCGGCCAGCCGGGCGAGCTGCTCGGCAAAGAGGTTCACGGCGTCGGCAGGCAGCCGGCGTTCCTTGCTCCAGGTAGAGAGGGCGGGCCGTTTGCGTCCGCGCCGGGCAAGGCAGAGATAGGCGGGCAGCGCGGCATCGGCGCGGATGGCCTCGCGCAGATGTTCCCAGGCCGGGGCCACGGCGGGAAAACCCTGCTTGAGGGCGTCCAGCAGGGGTTCGGCCCAGCGGGCGGCGCATCCCACATCCAGTCCGCCCTTTCCGGCGGACGGGGCGTCGGCCGTTCCGGCTTCCGGAGAAGCGGCGGGAGCGGCGGCGCGGCGGGCGGCCTCCTCGGCAAGGGCGGTCTCGCGCAGGCAGAGGACAGGGGCGAAGGCATCCAGCAGGGCCTGCTGTTCCGGGCAGGCGTCACGCAGGATGGCGATAAGGCGGGCGGTCTTGCCCGTTCCGTCAGGAGCGGCAGCGGCGGGCGCGGCCGTTTCGGGAGTTGCCGTGGGGCGGGAATTCATCGGTTTTCCTTGTTGCGAGGCCGTCCCCCGCCGCCGGGAGGGAAAAGACGGACGGAGGACGGCCGGTGGTCAGGCAGGATCAGGCCTTGAGGTGGGTGTGATAGCGGTCGGGATCATCGGTCACGATGAAGATGACCCGCACGCTGTCCGCATCCACGGCCTGGGCCTTGGGATGGGTCTTTTTCAGTTCATTCACGCGGCGCTGCACTTCGGCCAGGATCTCGTCCCGGTCGCCGAAGACCATAGCCCCGGTGGGGCAGGCCTGCACGCAGGCCGGCACCATGCCGTTGCTGATGCGGTCGATGCACATGGTGCACTTGACCATAGCGCCGGTCTCTTCGTTCTTGCGCGGCACGTTGTAGGGACAAACGCTCTGCGCGGTCTCGAAGTCGTCGTCCTTGCTCTTGGCGGTGTAGACCACGGCCCCGGTGGCTTCATCATGGATCATGCCGCCTTCCACGCTGGAACCGGCCAGACAGGGCGGCTCCACGCAGTGGCGGCACATGTCGCTGGTGAAGTACCAGTAGGGCTTGCCGTCCGCGCCGCGCCCGTCGGCGAAGCGCACCACCTTGTAGGTGCAGCCGTTGAAGTCCGGCGGGTTCTGGTAGGTCCCGGTCTGGGTGGTGGGGCTGGCGGGCAGCCCGTTCCACTGCTTGCAGGCCACCTGACAGCCCCGGCAGCCCGTGCAGCGAGACGTATCAACAATGATGGACTTTCCGTTGCTCATCGTCATCGCTCCTTAGGCTATCTTTTCGATGTTGACCATGAAGGCCTTGTACTCGGGCGTCATGCTGTTGGAGTCGCCGCAGGTGGGCGTCAGCAGGTTGGCCGAGTCACCGCCGGGGGTCATCCAGCCGTAGTTGAAGGTCATGCCCACAAGGTGGACCTTCTTGTCGCCGCACTGGAAGGGCGTGATACGCGGGGTGACCATAGCCACCGCTTCCACGGAGCCACGGGCGGAGACCACGCGGATCTTGTCGCCGTTCTTGAGGCCGCGTTCCTTGGCGAGCTCCTCGCTCAGCTCCACATACGCGCCGGGCTGGGCTTCCACCAGCCAGGACTGCCAGCGGGTGAGGGCCCCGGTGCACCAGTGTTCGGTACAGGAGTAGGTGGTCATCACCAGCGGGAACTTGGCCGAGGCCGAGGCATACACGTCCTTGTCGCTCTCGTAGAGACGCAGGAGCGGCGTATTGCGCTGCTTGGAGAAGGGATGCTTCTCGAAGGGGCTTTCCACGGGTTCATAGTGTTCCGGGAAGGGCCCGTCGGCCAGACCCGGCCCGAAGAGGCAGCCCACGCCTTCCGGCCGCATGATGAAGGGCAGCTTGCCGCCCTTCTCGGCCAGCGGCGGCGGCGCGCCGTCCACCACGTCGCCGACCCACTTGCCGTCCTTCCATTCCACAAGGGCGCGCTTGGGGTTCCAGGGCTTGCCGTGGGGGTCCACCGAGGCGCGGTTGTAGATGACGCGGCGGTTGGCGGGCCAGGAGTACGACCATTCGGGATAGAGCCCGAGGCCGGTGGGGTCCTTCTTGCCGCGGCGCTTCATGAGGTTCTGGCCGTCGCGGGTGAAGCTGCCGGAGCAGATCCAGTTGCCGCAGGCGGTGGAGCCGTCGGCCTGGAGCAGCGCGAAGCCGGGCACGCATTCGCCCTTCTTGTAGGCCACGTTGTTGATGGTGACGTCACGGGTGAACACGCCGTTGATGAGGCGCGCCACCTTTTCGGCGTCATAGCGGCCCTTGTCGTCCACCATATCGGTGAAGACGCCGAGCACCGGCTCGGGGAAGACGCCGCCTTCCTTCTTGTAGAGCTCCTTGAGCTTCATCTGGATGCGGTAGATGACGTCACCGGCGGACAGGCAGTCGCCCGGGGCCTTGGCGGCGGCATACTTCCACTGCATCCAGCGGCCGGAGTTGGCCTGGCTGCCTTCCTTCTCCACCGAGGCGGACGCCGGCAGGAGGAAGACCTCAGTGCCGACCTTCTTGGGGTCCACGCCGGGCTGCTTCCAGAAGGAGGCCGTCTCGTTGTCGAAGATGTTGAAGTGCACCATCCATTCCAGCTTCTGGAGCGCGGCGCGCACCTTGTTGGAATTGGGGATGCTGCAGGCCGGGTTCTGGCCGAAGCAGGAGAAGCCCTTGATGGCGCCCTTGTACATCGCGTCGAAGAGGGGCAGCACCGAGGCGTCCTGACCGTCGTCCAGCTTGGGCAGCCAGTCGAAGCCGTAGCCGGTCTCCTTGGGCGCATCGGGGAAGAAGGCCCGCATGAGGCTCACGGCATACTTGTTGTAGTTGCTCTGCCAGTTGAGCGAATCCGGCTCGCCGGTGGTGCGGGCCACGGTCTTGAGATAGTTCTCGAAGGAGCCGTGCCCCACGCGCGGGGCGGGCAGATAGCCCGGCAGGTTGTAGGACAGCAGGGCATGGTCCGTGGAGCCCTGCACGTTGGGTTCGCCGCGCAGGGCGTTGATGCCGCCGCCGCACACGCCGATGTTGCCCAGCAAAAGCTGGATGATGCCGAAGCAGCGGATGTTCTGCACGGCCACGGTGTGGTGGGTCTGCCCCAGAGCGTACATGATGGTGCCCGCCTTGTCCGGGCGGCCCGTGGCGGAGAAGGCTTCATAGACCTTCTTCAGATCTTCCACGGGGGTGCCCGTCACGGCGGAGACGGTCTTCATGTCGTAACGGCTGTAGTGCTTCTTCAGCAGCTGAAAGACGCAATGCTCGTCCTTCAGGCTCTTGTCGCGCTTGAAGGTGCCGTCCGCGTTCTTCTGATAGGCCCATGTCTTCTTGTCATACTTGCGCTTCTTGGGATCGAAGCCGGAGAACAGGCCGTCCTTGAAGCCGAAGCCCTCGTCCACGAGGAGCGGGGCATTGGTGTAGTTGACCACATAGTCCTTGAAGAACTTGTCGTTTTCAATGATGTAGTTGATCATCCCGCCCAGGAACGCGATGTCCGTGCCCGAACGCAGGGGCGCGTACAGCGAGCAGCGGGCCGACGTGCGGGTGAAGCGCGGGTCCACATGGATGACCGTCGCGCCCTTGTCCTTGGCACGCATGACCCACTTGAAGGAAATGGGATGGTTTTCGGCAGCGTTGCTGCCCTGGATAAGAATACAATCACTGTGCTGAATATCAATCCAGTGATTCGTCATCGCGCCGCGTCCGAACGACTCTGCCAGAGCCGGTACCGTGGGGCCGTGTCAGACCCGGGCCTGGTGCTCAAGATAGACCAGGCCGAGCGAACGGGCGAAGGCGGCGATGTTCCAGCACTCCTCGCTGTCGATGTTGGAGCTGCCCATATGGGCGACGGTTTCCAGACGGTTGACCACCGCGCCGTCCTTGTTCTTCACCATAAAGGAGGCGTCGCGCTCCTTCTTGATGTGGGCGGCGATGCGGCTGATGGCGAAATCCCAGTCCTTTTCTTCCCACTTGTCGGCATGGGGCGCGCGGTACAGCACCTTGGTCAGACGGTGGGGGTTGGCCTCCGTGGTCTGATAGATGCCCGCGCCCTTGGCGCAGAGGGAACCTTCATTGACCGGATGTTCCGGGTCGCCTTCGATATTGATGATCTTGCCGGTGCTCTTGTCCGTGCTGCAGATAAGGCCGCAGCCCACGGCGCAATAGCAGCAGATGCTCGTGGTCTGCGCGGCGCTCTTCACCTTGTCGATCTTCTTCAGTTCCTGCGCCATGCCTTCCACGGGCATGAGGCTCAGGCCCAGCCCGGAAAGCATGATCCCGGCGCCAAGCCCGCAGGAAAGCTTGAGAAACGATCTTCTCTTCATGGATGACTCCTCGTAGGCGCATGGCGACCGTCCCGGCAGATCCGGGGCTGGGAATTCGCCATACTGCGAACCAATCCTATCACCCTGTCATGGCTGGCGCAAGACGGCGGCCGTACAATGTGCGTCCCCCTCATGCGCGCCGTGCCTGCAATTTTGACCTTCGCCGCCGGCTTTTTGCGCTCATGGCGAACGAGAAAGACCCCTTTTCGCGCCAAAGGCCCGTCTCGTCATGCCCGAATGGCCATTTTTCCCCTGCCGGGAAGTCGTCACATTTTTTTCTAAAAGCGTGCGCTCTTGCCGAGTCCGCCGAACAGTCCCGCCTGCGCGCGGAGCCGGCCTTAGAGCATTTTCAGTTTGAAACGTTTCGCGTTTCAAACCATACGGCCTGGCGTTTCGCGGAAAAAGCGCGGTTTTTCCGCTCACTTTCGGCCGGGCGGCGCTGTGCTGCCGCCTCGCATTTTGCCTTTTTCAAAGGCAAAATACTCTAGTTCCAGAACCGCCAGTATTTGCAGCTCGTGATGAAGCCCTCCCTGTTGACGGTCATATTGAACACCGTCACTCGCTCCTCTTCTATCACCAGCGGCTCGACCTTATCGTCAAACGTCGCCCTGATCCCGTCGTATACGACATCGCTGTACGAGATATAGTAAGCATAGAGGCGCGTGTTTTCGTCCAGATGTTTGTACACATCCTTGTCCGGCTTATCGTAGCGCACTCCCCGGAACCTGCCATTGACGCAGGCATCTATCTGCCCTTGCATGAAATCGTGGTTCCCTCCGAACCGGGTGTTCATGTTGGCGGGCATCCAGAGGGTAAAGCCGTCTTCGGGGTCCTCGTAGTTTTCCGGAAAGCGGCCGAACAGGCCGTCCTTATCTCTCGACGGGGACGAGAACATGAGCGCAAACGACTCTTTCAGGAAGGTCCCGGGATCATTGGCCAGATCGTGCAGGGCCTTATCCGCGGCGGGGCTGCTGTCGACCCAGCTCTGCGGCATAAAGCAGGCGCTGAGCAGCAGGGGCAGCAGGCAGAGCAGAAGGACATTTTTCGACATTTTCCTCCCCTCCCGTCATCCGGCCCGGCTTTCCGCACGACCTTGCGGCCCCTGCGCCTTTTCCGGCCCGCCCATGCGCCGCACCAGGCCGGAGGTGCTGCAACCGTCCACCAGAGAGGCCAGATGCACCGTGCCGCCATAGGCCAGCACCTCGTCCGCACCCACCACGGTCTGCAAGTTGTAGTCGCTGCCCTTGACCAGCACATCGGGCCGCAGGGCGCGGATGAGCTCCAGCGGCGTGTCCTCGTCAAAAAGGATGACCGCATCCACCCCCTTGAGCTGGGCCATGACCAGCGCCCGGCTCTGCTCGTCCTGCACGGGCCGCGACGGCCCCTTGAGCCGCCGTACCGAGGCGTCGCTGTTGAGCGCCACCACCAGCCGGTTGCCCAGATCGGCGCACTGCTGGATGAGGGAGATATGCCCGGGATGGATGAGGTCGAAACAGCCATTGGTAAAGACGATGCGCTCGCCCTTGCGCCGCCAGTCCTCCACCTTTTCCCGCAAGGTGGACAGGCTGTAGAGACGCGGGTTGGCGTCATACTGACGCAGGGCCATGCGCAGTTCTTCCAGGCTAATGGGAGCCGTGCCCAGCTTGCCCACGGCCACCCCGGCGGCGGTGTTGGCCAGCCGGGCGGCCTCCTCCCAGCCCATGCCCGCCGCCACCCCGGCGGCCAGCACGGCCAGCGCCGTGTCCCCCGCGCCGGAAACGTCCGCCACCTCGCGCGTGTGCGCCCGGATGAAACAGGGCTCCTGCCCCTCGCCAAAGAGCGCCATGCCCTTTGCCCCGCGCGTCAGCAGCAGATGCTCCAGCCCCCAGCGGCGGCACTGGGCCAGCGCCGTCTCGGCCAGCTCCTCGCGTCCGGCGGGCAGCGGCCCGGCCACATCCGCCAGCTCGGCCACATTGGGCGTCAGGCAGTGCGCGCCCTCGTAGCGGCTCCAGTCCCGCCCCTTGGGATCCACCAGCACCCGCATGCCCCGTTCCCGCGCCGTGCGGACGAGGCGGCGGCAGAGACCGTCCATGCCCCGATGTCCCGCGCCGTCCAGCAGCGCGCCCTTGCCGTAATCCGAGAGCACCAGCACCGAACAGCCGTCCAGCAGCGGCTCGATGCGCTGCCGGAAGACCTCCGCCGCCGCGGCATCCGGCGCGTCACGCACTTCCTCATCCAGCCGCAAAAGCTGCTGGCCCTGCGCCATGACGCGCGTCTTGCAGGTGGTGGTCCGCTGCGGCAGCTCGCAAAGCGCATGCTCGATGCCTTCCGCATCCAGCAGCCGCCGCAGAGACGCCGCCGCCGCGTCCGCGCCGCACAGCCCGGCCAGCCGCGTGCGCACGCCCAGACGGGCCAGGTTGCGCGCCACGTTGGCCGCGCCGCCGGGGACCTCCCAGCGGCTCTCGACGCGGGCCACGGGGATGGGCGCTTCCGGCGAGATGCGCTCCACCGTGGCGCTGACGTAACGATCCAGCATGACGTCGCCTACGACCAGGATCTGCACTGAACTGAAATCCATCTTGCCTGCCTTTTCTGTAGAAATCACGCGGCTCGACGCTATCCGTTTCCCGCCCGCGAGGCAAGCGGTGGGGAGGCACGGGGGCATTCGGCTTTCCGCTCGATTTTTTCCCGCGGATCCGGCATACTTACGCCGCATCCGCGTTTTTTGCGGCTGTTCTTGCTCCCCAGCCGCCGAACCAGGGCGGTTAACACTATTCGCTATTTGGTTGGGGGGAAGCGTCAGGGGCGCGAGGTGATCCCGCCCCCTGGACAGTGTCGCCGATTTCCCCTAATCAATTGAAATAATTGATTAAATTTTAGAGCACAAAATAAACATTTTTTTAATTATTTCACCTTGTTGTGAATAAAGTGACGACATTATCCAGAGCATGTTGCCTTTGAAAAAGGCAACATGCGAGGCGGCGGCACGGCGCTACCCGGCCGAAAGTGAACGGAAAACCGCGTTTTTTCCGTGAAACACCAGGCCGTAGACTTGCAACGCGAAGCCTTTCAAACGGAAAATGTTCAGGAGGACAGGCTTGACGACGGTACGCCCGCTTACCTGCCCGCACTGCGGCGGCAGAGAATTTTCCTTCCCCAGCAAGGGACGCTGCCGCTGTCTCTCCTGCAAGTCGGAATTCCTGCTGGACGAGCCCTCCCGGCCGGCCCCGGCCCGGCCGTCCGGCGGTTCGGCGGCGGCCCGCCGCCTGACGGCCCTCTGCTTCCTGCTCCTGCTCATTGTCGCGGCGGCCTATCTGCTGACGCCCGCGCGCCCCCCGCAGCCGTCGCCCCAGCCCGCCCGCCAGCGGCCTGCGGCGGCCCCGGCCGTGAGTTATGAACTCCAGCAGCTCGCGCTCGCGGCCGATCCGGCCCGCGACGGCGCGCCTCTGGTGCTGCGCGTGCGCGGCAGCCTCGGCAGGAAAGGCCCGGCGGGCTATGTGGCCGACATGTACGATCCCCGTACGCAAACCTGGTCGGAAGCGCCGCAACGCCTTCTGGACAGCGTGGGGAAAGACGCGCGGGAGATCCGCTTCCAGCCCATGTCCGACGGCAGCCTTTTCCTCGTGCTGGACAAAAGCCGCCTCTTTTTCTTCGATTTCGCCGCGCGCCAATGGGTGGACGCCCGTCCCCTGCTGGAACGACAACCCCGGCTGGCTGGGGGCGTCGTGCAGATCGAGACCGGCTATGCCAACGAGGGCGACGCCCTGCGCGTCCTGACCGCCGACGGCACGCGCCGCTATTTTTATCCGGGCGTGGACCTTGCCCCCACCTATGCGGAGCTGACGCAGATGGTGGCCGGTTACCGGCATCCCCAGGCCGAGCGGCGGCACGGTTTCACCTTCGCCCGCAAGGGAGCCGGGACTTCCGGCCCGCAGCAGCTCGTCCGCTACACCTTCCTGGACAACAAGACCGGCCCCCGCCTCTTCGGCGGCTATCTGGAATGGGAGGGCGAAGGAGAGGCGCGGCGCATCAAGCGCCATGCCCACATCTTCCGGCAGGCCCATCTGGAAGGTGCGGACTTCTTCACCCCGGACCGCCTGTACTATGGAGCTTCCGTGGCCTGGGCGGACAAGGAGGATCTGCTCATCCGCTTTCGCCTCACGCCCCACCCGGATGCGCCGTCTCTGCTCCAGTGTCTTGATCCCGAAGACGGCGCCATACGCTGGACCCTGCAAGGCAAATTTGACGGCGACCTCGTCAAGACGGCGGACGGGCTCTATCTCCTCCAGGGCGCGCATCTTTTGCGGATAAGCGAAGGCCGCCGGCCCCTGGCCGAAGCGCAACGCCTTTTCTGATGCGTCGCTGACGGGCAAGGATGCCGGCAGACCGGCCGTACCACACCATCCAACCACAATAGAGACGTCTATGGGACTCAGGGACATGCTCAAACGGCAGATGCGCAGCGTCCTGCAATGGCAGGACGACGACCGGGAAACCCTCTTCCAGCTCCTGCCCACGCCGGGCGACGAGATAAAGGATGCCTCCCGGCTCATCGTGGGCCCCGCGCAGGGCTGCCTGCTCGTCCATGAAGGAAAGATCGTGGACGAGATCGCGGAACAGACCACCCTTTCCCTCAAAACGGACAACCACCCTTTTCTGACCACGCTCGCCAGCCTGCCGACGCTCTTTGAAAGTCCGCACAAGGTGCAGCTCTATTTCTACCGCACCACGCTTTTCCCCGGACTGCGCTGGGGCACGGCCCAGCCGGTCCGCTATCTTGACCCTGTCTACCGGCTGCCGCTGGGGGTCGGCATGAACGGCGCCTACAGCCTGCGGCTGGCGGACGCCCGGACGGCCTTCCTCCGCCTCTGCGCCGGGGAACGCCGCGTCACCATCAGCCGCATCAAGGCCGTGCTCGACGCCCAGCTCCCCCAGTTCATCGCCACGACCCTCGCAGGCGCGGCCTACGCCTGCACCGACATCGACAGCCACCTCGACGCCATCAGCGCGCGCATCCATGAGCGCCTTGCGCAGCTCGCAGCGGACTACGGCCTGGCCGTGCCGGAGTTCGCCGTCAACGGCAGCATCCTTGACCGGGAAAGCCGGGAACGACTGGAGACGGTCTTTGCCATGCGCGCCCGGCAGCAGGCCGCGGAGGAAGTCCACCTGAGCTATGAACGTCTGGAACAGATCCAGGCCATGCGGGACGCCGCCCGGACGGAGAACGGCCTCGCGGGCGCGGGCCTGCAACTTGGGACCGGTCTGGAGCTGGCCGCGCAACTCCTTGCGCCCTCCGCTCCCTCCACTGCGACGGACGATCTGGCCGGACGCCTGCGCCTGCTCCAGCAGCTTTTGCAGCAGGGCCTCATCAGTCAGGAAGATTTCGAAGAGCGCAAGCGCGCCCTGCTCGACCGCATTTGAGGTTTTCAGAGCCTGCCGGCGTGCCTTGCGCTGCTCCAGCCTCAGGGCCGCTCGCGCCTGTTCACTCACGAAATGCGGGGCGATCCAGCAGCGCCCTGTCCCGGCGGGGGCATCCAGGAGGGCAGCGGCTTTCCCATGCCTGCGTACCGGCGTCATCTTTCCTTCCCGAAAAACAGGGATGCCGCTCTCCCGGAAGGAGACGCCGGGACTTGACGGAACCCTATTTATGAGAGATAAATGAAAAAGATTTTCATTTCCATAAAAGGAGATCGTATGACACCAAGCCGAGTGCTTGCAGCATTGGATACCCTGCTTGCCATCCGCCAACCCGTCTTCCTCTGGGGGCCGCCCGGCGTGGGCAAAAGTCAGCTCGTGGCGCAGGCCGCCGAGCGCAAGGGCATGGCGCTGCGGGATATCCGCGCCGTGCTGCTCGATCCGGTGGATCTGCGGGGCCTGCCCCGCATCGACGGCGACGGCAGAACCTGCTGGTGTGCGCCCGCCTTTCTGCCCGGCCCGCAGGACGAAGCCGAGGGCGTCCTTTTTCTGGACGAACTCAATGCCGCGCCTCCCCTGGTGCAGACGGCCTGCTACCAGCTCATTCTTGACCGCCGCATCGGCGAATACCGCCTGCCGGACGGCTGGCGTGTTGTCGCCGCGGGCAACCGGGAAAGTGATCGTGCCGTCGTCTACCGTCTGCCGACGGCACTGGCCAACCGTATGGTGCATCTTGAGGTGGAGGCGCATACCGGCGACTGGCTCGCCTGGGCGGAGAACAACGGCATCCGCCCGGAGATACGCGCCTTTTTGCGCTTCAGGCCCCGGCTGCTGCACACCGCCGCCCCGCAGAGCGACGAGGCGGCCTTTGCCTCACCCCGCTCCTGGGCCTTTGCCTCACGCATCCTCGAAGCCGCACCGGAGCAGGAACTTGCCGCCGATCTGCTGCGCGGTACGCTGGGTGAAGGCGTCAGTGCCGAGCTGCTGGGCTATCTGGAACGCCGCCACCAGCTGCCCAGCCCGGAAGGTATCCTTGCCGCCCCGTACAGTGCCCCCGTACCGGACGATCCCGCGGATCTTTGCGCCGTGTGCGATATGCTGGTGGAATACGTCCGGCCGGAAGACATGGAAGCCGTGGCTGGCTATGCCGAACGCCTGCCCGCCGAATACGGCATCCTGCTCATGCGGGATGCGGCCCGGCGCGATCCGCGCATAGTTGAGGGTACGCCCTTTGCCCGCTGGGCGCAGCATCATGCCGAGGCGCTGCTGTGAATCCTCCCGTCACCCCTGATGCCGGGACAGTTCCGCAGCGGGAGGCCATACGCAGGGAAGCCGAAACGGCCATGAGTCGCGCCCGCAGCGCACTGCTCCTGCGCGAGCCGTTTTTCGGCTGCCTGGCCATGCGCCTGCGCCTCCAGGCTGACGAATCCTGCGCCCAGCTCTGGACAGACGGAAAGACGCTCGGTTTCCACCCGGCCTTTGCCGCCACCCTCCCCCCAGACAAACTGCTCGGCGCGCTGGCCCACGAGGTGCTCCATCTGGCCTGCGGCCACCATGTCCGACGCGGCGGGCGGGATACCGCCCTCTGGAATGAAGCCTGCGACGTGGTGGTCAATGCGCTCCTGCTGGACGCGGGCTTTCGCCTGCCGGAGGGCTTCGTGCATCGTCCGGCCCTTGCCGGACAGTCCGCCGATACCGTTTATGCCGTCCTACGGCAGGAACGGGGCACCTCCGGCACCGGTCTTGCAGGGCAGGATCGAACGGGAAGCGCCAATGCTACGCGGCCAGAACAGCAGGAACGCACGGCCGAATCCGGTAGCGCACGCCCCCGTGAAGGGCGGTCTCCGCAAAAACGGCGGACGGAAGATGGCCCGAGAAGCGGCAAGGGCCGTCCCGCCAGGGAGCGCAGGCAGAGCGAACGGGAACCGGTACCGGTCTTCAGCGGCGAAGTCCGCGATGCGCCCGCCCTGCGCGACTCCCCAGATGCGGATGTCGAGGCGGATCTGCGGCGTCAGGTGGAGCGCGATGTGCGGGAAGCCCTGCGGCGTGCCCGCCATGCCGGACGCATCCCAGCGGGTTTCGCACGGCTCTGGCGTCGGGAAGGCACAGGACAAACGGACTGGGCAGCACTCTTGCGGCGTTTCGTGGCCCAGTGCGCGGAAAACGACTTTTGCTGGTGCATGCCCAACCGCCGCTTCCTGCACACGGGCTGCTACCTGCCGGGCCGCCGGGATGTACGCATACCCTGTCTGGTCGTGGCGCTGGACTGCTCCGGCTCCGTGGACGCTGAGACCCTTTCGGCCTTCATGTGCGAACTGGAACAGGCTCTCCTGCCCTATGATGCGGAAGCCGTCGTCCTCTGTCATGACTGCCGCATCCAGTCCGTCGTTCGCGGACAGGGGAGGGATGTCCTGCGCCGGATACAGCTCCGGGGCGGCGGAGGGACAGACTACCGCCCGGTGGGCCGCTGGCTGGAGGAACAGGGGGTGCGCCCGGCCTGCCTGCTCTGGTTCACGGATATGGAGTGCGACCTCTTTCCCCCGGAGCCGCCCTGCCCGACCCTCTGGCTGGTCTGGGGCGACAACGACCGACAACCGCCGTTCGGACAGCGCGCCAGCCTCACCCCTCCTACCCCGTCACTGGAGAAGATCGCATGAAACTGCTCTGGCATATCGAAAAGAAGCGCGGCAATTTTCGCCCTGTCCTGACCTATCGCGTGGAGCTGGACGACTGGGAACGCGAGCTGGCCACCCCGGCGCTGCGCATCGACTCCAGCATCCCCGAACCGGTACGCTCCTGGCAAGACCACTGTTACCCCGGCGAGCTGGAACGCGGCGACGAACCTCCGACAAGCTGCTATCCGCTGGAGATACCTCCGCACAAGGGGCGCTTCGGCAGCACATCCCTGCGCCTGCCCTGGCGAACGGACAACCGCTACCCGGAAGTGGAAGCCTCTTTCGAGGCGTTGCGCGAGGCTTACGAAACCGCACTGGCTGCGGCACGCGCCAGCGAACCCATGAACGAACGAGGCAGCCTGCGTCTGAGCGGGGCCAGCCTGCGGGCGGCCGCACCGGCCATACTGGCTGCCCGCCTGCTGGGTGACACTGGCGCAGTTCGCTGAAGATCGGATAGCGGATGCGGCAAAAACATACGGCAAAAAACGACAGCCCGTCCTCGGGGACGGGCTGTTTTTTCAAGAAAGGGAAAGGACTGGCCGTCGCCACACCTCAGGCCCTGCCGCCCTTTGACGCACCATGCTGTCGCACGGCCTGCAACACCAATTCCTTGAGACGCGCCTCCGTTCCGGCCGCATCCAGCAGCACAGGGATGCGCCGGGAAGCTCCGCCGCCGAGACGTTTACGCTCTTCCGGCCGGGCGGCGAGCGCCAGCAAAGCCTTGCCCAGAGCGTCCGCATCCTCGGAAGGCACCAGTACGCCGCTCTCGCCGTTCTGTACGGCCTCCCGGATACCGGGCAGATCCGACGCCACCACGGCGCAGCCAAAGGCCATGGCCTCGGTCAGGGCGGACGGCAGACCGTCCTGATCGCCCGTACGCGTCACCCGTGCGGGCGCGACGAAGAGGTCGGCCCGCCGGTAGAGGTCGGGCATGTTCTCGTGCGGCACTTGCCCCGGGAAGAACACGCACTTGCGCAGCCCGAGCCGCCAGGCCTGCCACTTGAGACGGCGGCGCAGCGGCCCGGCGCCCACGATGCGCAGTTCGAAATCTATCCCCTGCCGGCGCAGCTGCACGCAGGCCCGCAGCAGGACGTCAAAGCCCTTGCGGGCGCAGAGCGTCCCCACAGCCAGCAGGCGCAACGGCTCCTTGCCCTCCGTGGGCGGCAGGGAGACCTCTTCGTCCGGCGGCGTCAGCGTCAGCGGATCGCGCAGGAGCACCAGCCGCTCGGGCGGCAGCTCCGGCAAAAATTCATGCAGACGCCGCCGCGTCTCCTCGGTATCGCAGGCCACGAAGGCCGCATCCCGGGCCTTGACCGCCCAGTCCCTGCCGGGCTGCACCATATCCGCCGTCCGCACGGCAAAGGCAAAGGGCAGATGCAACAGCCGCGAGGCGATCCAGGCCGCCGTGGCCGGGCCATGCCCCCCGACCGCGTAGAGGAAGTCGAGCTCGTCCTCTTCGCCCCAGCGGGCCATCATGGCCCCGCAGTCCATAGCCCAGAGATGGGCCCAGCGGCGTCCCGGCGTCACGGGCAGGGACTTGCGCAGCGGCTCCCAGGGCGGCGAATTGCGCCGCCGGAAATGCTGCACGGCCCGCACCACGGCAGGCAGCCGCAGCTTGCCCACCCGCCGTACCGGCAGCGGCAGGGCATAGCCCTGAGCGTCCCCCAGCAGGCTGCCCCCGCGGATGCCGTAGATGCGCGACAAGAGGCCCGCGGCATGCATGCGGTGCGCCTCTTCCATGAGGCTGCGGCCGGACGGTTCGGGAAAGGTATCGGCCAGCAGCGCGCCGCGCACCACGGGCTTGACGCCTTCCAGCAGGTTGACGCCCAGCGTCACGGATTCGGGCGTAAAATCCCGACGGCGACAATTGAGGATGCCGTCATCGAGCGTGTACACGCTGTCGCAGAATTCCGCCATCTTGGGGTCATGGGTCACCATGATCATGGCCACGCCGCCGGAATGACAGAGCGTGCGGAAATTCTCCATGATGACGCGGCTGGTCCTGGCGTCCAGAGCGCCGGTGGGTTCGTCGGCCAGCAGGATCTTGGGATTGTTGACCATGGCGCGGGCAATGGCCACGCGCTGCTGCTCGCCGCCGGAAAGACGGTTGCTGCGGTAGTGCACCCGCGCCGAGAGCCGCACGAGATCCAGCGCCCGGATGACGCGCGCCCAGCGTTCCGACGGCGGGACGTTCTCATAGATCAGCGGGAATTCGACGTTTTCAAACACGGTGGAGTGTTCGAAAAGGTTGCTGGCCTGCATGACGAAGCCCATGTTCCCCCGCCGGAAGGCCGCCGTCTGCTCGCGGGTGAACTCCAGCACGTTCTGGCCGAGGATCTCCAGCGTCCCCGCATCGGGCGCATGCAGCATGCCGAGCACGTGCAGCATGGTGGACTTGCCGCAGCCGGAAGGGCCCATGATGGCCACCAGCTCCCCGGCTTCCACCTGGATGTTGACGCCCCGCAGCACGGGCGAGAAGCCCGCGTAGCACTTGTACAGGTCCTTGGCGATAATGACAGGAGGCATACGCACCTACTCGAAACGCAGCGCCGAGACCACATCCATGCGGCTGGCCTGAATGGCGGGATACAAACCACCCGCCACACCGATGATGGCGGAAAAAACGATGCTGCCAAGACTGCTGGCCAGCAGCAGCGGATAGGAGATGCTGGTGTGCAGGGCCAGCGCGCCGAGCTCCACCGACAGCGTCCCCACGATGATCCCCAGGACGCCCCCGGCCACGGATTTGACCAGCGCTTCGGCAAGGAACTGGGCCAGGATGTCCGCATCCGAACCGCCCATGGCCTTTTTGAGGCCCACTTCTCGTGTACGGGCGCGCACGGCGGCAAAGGTGCCGTACCAGATGCCGAAGCCGCCCAGCATGAGCGAGGCCGCGATGCCCAGCCAGAGCAGCGCCTCCACCCACATGAAAGTCACCTGGATACGGTCAAGCTGGTCATCCTGCGTGGAGCAGACCAGATACGGGGCGTCCTGATGTTCGCGCACCACCTTGGGCAGCTGGCGCACCACCGAGGCCACGTCTTCCCAGCCGATGGCGCGCACGAAAAGGCGGCGCACGTTGCCCTCGCCCCAGCCGCGGTCGCTCATGGTGGTATAGGGCATGAAGCCGCCTTCATTCCAGGCGCCCAGCATGACCCCCGTCACCACGCCGATGACTTCGAATACGTCCTGCCCCAGCACGAGCAGTTTACCCACGGCCAGCCGGGGATCGCCGTACAGGTTCTGTGCCCCTTCGCGGCCCATCATGCAGACGCGTTTTCGCTGCCGGATATCCTCCTCCGTGAAGACGCGTCCGGCCACGAGCTCCAGCGAATAGGTCGGCGCAAAGAATTCGTCCACGCCGATGAAGGAGATATGGAGGGTCCGCTCATCCGTGCCACGCAGGGGGAAGGACATGTTCATGCGCAGGTTCTGGCTGACCATGCCTACGCCCGGCATCTCGCGGATGGCCTGGACGGTATCGGGATAGAACTCCCGTCGCGGCTGGCCGGGATATTGTTCGTCATCCATGTAGACGCGGATGATGTTCACCCCGCCCATGAGCACCATATCCTGTCCCACCTTGTAACGGATTTCCTGCCCCAGCACCGAAAGGGCAATAAAGGCCGTGATGCCCAGCGCGATGGACAGGATGACGCCGAAACCTCGCTGGCGCACCACCTGCCGCACGCTGACGCGGCAAAGATCGGACATGGTTATCATGGATTTGTCTGAACCTCCCGGGATGACGTCCCAATCTTCATATTAGCTTGCAAGGCCGCAGCTGTCAAAGGGCGCAGCCGCAGGCCCGGCGGCCTGCCCGCCGGCCTCCCTGTCCCCTCCGTCAGCCGGCCGTACGGCGGGGACGCTTGCCGGATCGCGCTGATGTCGTCCGCCGCGACATCCACCAGGACATGAACAGGCCCAGCCCCAGCCAGATGAGTGTATCCGGGAGCACCGTGCCGATGGCGATGATCAGGGCCCCCAGTACCGGTTCGTCCATGCGCAGGTAAAGGAGCAGCAGAAAACCAGCCGCGAGCCTGAGGCATGCCGTCAGCACCAGCACTTCACGATGTTTCGAGGAATCGCCCCGCAACCACCCCAGCAACGCGTATTGACAGAGCATGTCGATACAGAACGGAGCAGCCCGGATAATCAGCACACTGAGCGTCAGGCTCAGCTCCAGACAGGGCTCCAGCAAGACGGCCATACCCATCTGGAGGCTCATGAAGCGGGAGAAAAAACGCTCCAGCACGAGCCACAGGTTGTCGTCGAGAGAGACGCCCATGACGATCAGCAACAACGGCACGCGGGAAAGCAGGCTTTCCGTCAGCAGGAGCGCCATGCAGGCCATCTTCCTTGACAGGGCGACGCACGCCCCGCGCCCCCTGAGGGGATGCGCCGCCTGCGTCATCGGGGGACCTCCGTTCGTTGTCTGCTCCGGCGCGACAGCCGCCAGGCCGCGAATACGCCCAGCGCCGTCCAGAGAAGGGTCTCCGGCAGAAGAAAGAGAAAAAAAGTATCGTGCACGCCTGACGGATATTCGCTCCATACGCTCAGGATAAGCAGGTAAAGCCCCGCCCCCCTGAGCAGGCCCGTCAGGATGACCACGCCCGCCAGCAGCGGGAAACCGCCCCGCACCCAGCGCAGCAAGGGGAGCAGACATGCTCCGTCGGCCGCGTACAGACAGAGGAAGATGCACAACAGGCTGAGTCCCTGCCCCAGCTCCAGCCGGCTGTAAAAGATGGCTACGCCCAGCGGGATGATCAGCAGGCGGGAGAGCAGGCTTTCCGCCAGCAGAGCCAGCAGGCAGAGAGCTCCCCGCCGGAAGGGACGCGCCACGTCAGCCGCGCCGGAGGGCCTTCCCTCCACTCGCGTCATCGGAGGACCTCCGTTCGTTGTCTGCTCCGGCACGGCAGCCGCCAGGCCGCGCCCATGCCCAGCGCCGTCCGGAGAAGGGTCTCCGGCAGAAGGAAGAGAAGAAAAGTATCGTGCACGCCTGACGGATATTCGCTCCATACGCTCAGGATAAGCAGGAAAAGCCCCGTCCCCCAGGCAGGCCCGTCTCTTCCCGTCATGCCCGTTCAGCGCCGCATGGCGCGCACGCGGCCACCCTCTCCCACTTCATACCAGATGCCGTGCCAGAGGATGCCCTGGGCCCGGAGCGTCCGCGCGTAGACCCAGGCGAACATGCCCGCGCTGAGCGCGAAGGACAGCAGCCAGCGCCAGAGGGGCTGCGCACTCCCGGCAAGACCGCGCCAGTGGCCCATGGCGGCCGCCAGCCCGATCAGATAGAGGAAGGCCACGGCCACGCTGCCCGTGGAGGCCACCCCGGTGAGCCCGCCCAGCAGGGACAGCACGGCCATGAGCGGCGGCAGGGCCATCACCGCGCAGAACACGCCCAGCAGCCGCCACTGCGACGGCACGCAGAACTTGAGGAAGAGCACCTGCCGGTCCATCCAGGCCCGCCAGACGTCCAGCCGGTGAGCGGCGGCCTCCGTACGCAGGAGCGCGCCGGGGCAGAGCTTCACCGTCACGCCCCGCGCGGGCAGCACGCCGGCCAGCGAACAATCGTCCACCACATTGGCGGCCCAGAGCTCGCCCACCTGATGCACCTCGAAAGCCTGACGGCTGATGCACATGGCCCCGCCCCAGGGCTGGGTGAACTGCCGCGCCAGCCCCTGCAAATAGCGCATGAGCTGCACGCAGAGGGCATAGGCCATCGTCACCGGGCGATCATCGCGGGGCGTCACCTGATGATAGCCGGTGCTGAATTCCGCCTCGCCGCGCGCCACCGGAGCCACCAGCCGCCGTACGAAGTCCGGCCCGGCCACATGGGTGCTGTCGCAGAAGACGTAGACCTCCGCCGCCGTCCCCACGGCCGCCACCCCGGCAAGGCTGTTGTAGTTCTTCTGCCCGCAGCCGTGCGCCTCCCCGGCCACCACATGCCGCAAGGCGGGATAGCGGGCCTGCAGGCTCTTGATCAGCCGCACCGCGGGGTCCGTCTCCGAGGCGGTCACCACCACGGGCAGCAGGCGCGGATAGTCCTGCTCCAGCAGGGTCTCCAGCGCTTCCTCCATGCGGGGGTCCTCCCCGGCGGCGGGGATGATGAGCGCGGCGGACGGCCAGTCATCCTCATGGGCCAGGCCGAAGATGGCCGCCTTTTCCTCGCGGGCCAGACGCTCGCCCACCTGCCCCAGCAAGATCAGCAGGCCGCACTGCAGGGCGGCCAGCAGCAGAAAGATCTCCCACATATCTACTCCTTGCGCACACGCCAGCCGTCCTCGGGGACAGGGGCGCAGTCTTCCGTCACGGGCACGTCGGGCGTGCGCCGTGCGTCTATGGCGAATGAAAGGCCGTTCTTCAGCCGCAGGGTGCCGCCGGCCTTGCCGTCATCCATGAGCCTGCCCGTAAAACGATGCCCGGAGGAAGGATGCCGGGCCTCCACCCGGCCATCGCGGACAGTCCCCTCCAGATGGTACACGTCCACCTGACCGCCACGCGTCCGCAGCAGAGCCGCGCCGCGCAGTTCGCCGCGCGCATTGATGCAGACGGCGGCCCGGAAACGGGAGGTCAGCACCTCGCCTTCCCACAGTTCCGTCACCTCGCCGGGCACCGGCGGCACGGCCTGCTCTCCGGTCACGCCCTGTCCCGCCCACAGCGTGGACGGCAGCCAGAGCAGCCCCAGCAGCAGGAGCGTCGCCCCTTTCCCCGCAACGGCGATCCCTCTCAGCATGCCGCACTCCTCGCCGCCAGACGCTCGAACAGGGCTTCATGCGCGGCCACCATGCGCGCAAAGGAGAAATCCCGCACCGCTCGCTCCCGTCCGGCCTGTCCCAGCCTGTCCCCCAGCGCCGGGTCTTCCAGCAGGCGGCAGATATGCCGCGCCAGGGCCGCATCATCTCCCGGACCGCACAAAAAACCGTTCTCCCCGTCCGTGATCAGCCGGGGGATGCCTCCTACGGCCGTGGCGCAGAGCGGCAGCCCGCAGGACATGGCCTCCAGCAGCACGTTGGGCTGCCCCTCACGCACGGACGACAAGACAAAAAGACGCGCCTGGGCGTACTCGTCCCGCACGTCCGGGCGTCCGGGCACGAACTCCACCCGCGCCCCGGCCGGATGCGCGGCGGCCCACTGACGCAGGCGGCTCTCCTCCGGCCCGTCGCCCACCAGCCGCAGGACGGCGTCGGGATGCCGCTCCAGCACGCGCGCAAAGGCCCGCAACAAGGTCGGATGATCCTTGTCCGCAGCCAGACGCGCCACGCAGAGCAGCTGCGGCGGACGGCCGGACACCGGCGCGGCGGGCGCACGGAACACCTCCGTATCGACCCCGTTGGGCACATAGCTCAAACGGCCGGCAGGCACGCCAAGCCCCTGCAGGACATCCCGCAGCGCCTCGGAATTGCAGACGATGTGCTGCGCCAGACGCCAGAGGAAGCGCTCATGCTGCCGTTTGGGCCCGCCGCCGCCGCGCACCGTGCCCAGCACGGGCAGCCCCAGCGCGCGCCCCCAGAGGCGGCCCCAGATGTTGGGCAGGGCCGTGCAGGGCACGAGGACGTCGGGCCGCAGGCGGCGCAACGCCGGCCCCACGCGCCCGAAAAAAAACGGGGCCAGGCGGCGGTCCCGCCCCAGATTATGCACCTCGATGCCCGCCTGACGGGCCAGACCGTCCAGATCCGTCGGGCCGGTGAGGGTCAGCATGACGGGCGCGAAACGGCTGCGGTCCAGCCGCGCGGCAAGTTCGAGCATCTGCCGCTGCGTGCCGCCGAAACAGAGATCTTCCATGAGGAAAAGGATTCGCATGACGTGAGCCATGCGCCATATTCCCGTATTCGGCCTGCTTTGGCAAGGGTCACGGCGGCATTGCCAGCCGCCCGGAAAAGAACTACAAGCAGGACATGATCGAACCATCCCCCGCCGCTCCCTCTTTGCCGTCCACCGCGCCGGACGCTGGCCGCAAAGCGCCGCTGCGCGTCATCGTCAGCCTTGACGTGGAAGAGGAAGGGCTGTTTTCCGGGCAGTATGCCGCCACCAACTGCGGCGTGCGCAATGTGGCGCTGCTGCCGCTGCTCGCGCCCATCTCCGATGAGCTGGGCTTCCCGCTGACGCTGTTCTGCGCCCATACCGTCTTTGCCGACGCCGCCTGCCGTCGCGTGCTGGAGATCATGCGCGACCGCCACGGGGCGGAGATCGCCGCCCACCTCCATCACTGGAGCACCCCGCCGCTGGATGAGGCCCCCTCCGCCGGAGGGCCGCCGCCCCGCACGGACAAGATGCCGCGGGAACTGCTGCGCCGCCGCCTGCAGACCCTCCTTGACGAAGGCGCGCGCTTCAACGGCGCGCCGCTGACGAGCTTCCGCATGGGACGCTGGGATCTCAAGAAGAGCGTGCGGCCCCTGCTGGCCGAGGCGGGCATCACGCTGGACAGTTCCGTCTGCCCTCTGCGCCGCTTTGCCGGGGGCGCGGATCATTTCCTTGCCCCGGCAGACCCCTACTGGGTGGAAGGCCACGGCGGCACGCGCCTGCTGGAAGCGCCCGTCACCCAGATCCCGCTCCTGCGGCCCCTGCCCCGCCTCTGGCACGGCCTGTCGCCGCAAGGCAGTCTGGACAGCTTCCATTTCTGGGGAGCGTTGAGCGCCAATCCCTTCTGGCACGGGCCGCGGGCCATGCGCTGGGCCGTCCGCCTGCACCATGCCCGCGGGGGGCGCGTCCTGAGCCTGTTCTGGCATTCTTCGGAGATGCTGCCCGGCGGCTCGCCCCATATGCCCGACGAACGGGCGGCGCGCGCCTTTCAGGAACGCATGTTCACCTTTTTCCGCTGGCTGCGTGATACGTTCACGGTCCAGGGCTGCACGGCCGCCGGTCTCCGGGCCGAGGCGGACAGCCTTTCCTTCCCCTCTCGTCCCGACGGCCCCGGCGACTGGTAGGCCCTGCCTCCTACCGGGACGCTCCGGCTCCCTTGCTGCACCATGAATCTCTCGTCCTCTCCCTCTTCGGCAAGCGGCTATCTCTGGATCATCCTCACGGCCTTTTTCTGGTCGCTGGTGGGCGTACTGTCCAAGGTCTGCATGGCCGGGGGCGTCACGCCGCTGGAGACGGCCTTCTGGCGGGCGGCCTTCGGCCTGATCTTCTTCCTGGGGCACACCCTCGTCACCCGTCAGATAGCCGTGCCCCCGCGCGCGGCGGCAAGCTTCATCCTTTTCGGCGTCTGGGGCATCGGCGTGTTCTATTCCGTCACCCAGTACGCCATCAAGCTCAGCGGGGCGGCCATGTCCGTCATCCTCATGTATACCGCGCCCATCTGGGTGGCCGTCATCTCGCGCTTCCTCTTCGGCGAGACCATCTCCGGCCGCAAGCTGGGCGCCATCGCCGTGGCCCTGTGCGGTACGGCGCTGGTCTGCTTTTCCGGCGGCAGCCTGCCGGGGCAGCACTCCTGGGTGGGCATCGCCTGCGGCATCATCATCGGCATGAGCTACGCCTCGCACTACCCCTTCTACCGCTGGTGGCAGGAGCGCTACAGCACGGCCACGATCTACTTTTATTCGCTGGTGGGCGGACTGGCGGCCCTGTATCTGGTCTCTCCCGTCCATTTCAGCCACTCCCCGCGCATCTGGCTCTGCCTCGCCCTGCTGGGCGCCTGCACGAGCTATTTCGCCTACCTGTGCTACGGGCTGGCCCTCAAGCGCATCGGCCTCGTGCGGGCGGCCGTGACCTGCTACCTGGAGCCGGTGCTCAGCACCTTCTGGGTCTGGCTGTTCTGGCAGGAGAGCTTCACGCTCATGGGCTGGCTGGGCAGCATCCTGGTGCTGGGAGCCGTCCTGCTGCTGTCGCTGGACAAGTCGAAGGACTAACGCCGCCCGCGCAGGCAGCGCTTGACTTTTGTCCTCTTTTCGGAAAATATGGACAAGTTCGCGCTGTTACGGCGCGGTCCCTGCCGGGATGGTGGAATTGGTAAACGCAGCGGACTCAAAATCCGCCGGTGGCGACACCTTGCGAGTTCAAGTCTCGCTCCCGGTACCAGAAAGACAGGCGGTTGCGGAAACGCAGCCGCCTTTTTTGCCGTCTTCCTTCCTGCCCGCGCTTCCTGCGGGCCCGCCGGGAAGCCTCAGCGCCCCGCCTTGCGCTCCTGCCGGGCCGGACCGACGGAAAGCAGCAGCCACGGCAGTTCATGCCGGCTGTTGATGCCGGTGCGCCGCAGGATGTTGCGGATATGCGTCTTGAGGGTCGACGGCGAGATGCTGAGGTCGCGGCAAATGTCCGCATCATGCTGCTTGTGGGCCAGCATGGCGGCAATGAGCGCCTGCTGCGGCGTCAGTCCCAGCCCCCGGAACATCTCCCGGCAGACGTCCAGATCCTCCGGCACGCCGCCTTCTCCAACGACGGGCTCGCCACTCGGCTGGGGACACGGCCGCGCCTCCTGTCCCGGCAGCCATTTCTGCCAGACTCGCCCCCACAGCCCGCAGCAGACCAAAGCCAGCACGGCAAACGCCAGAAAAAGCAGGTTGACCGCCGTGCCGTGCGTCAGACAGTGCGCAAGGGCCCCCTGGGTCATCATCCCCAGCAGGATGCCGCAGAGCAGCAGCCCCCCGCCCCAGCACAGATGGTCCTGCCGCCCCTGCTGCCTGCCCGACAGCAGACACAGCAGCGTCAGGCTCCATACCGCCAGCAGCATATGGGAGACGTGCAGGCTTTGCAGGGACAGGGCGGGCGATTCCCTATGGAAGAGCGGCCACGTGGTGTAGGCCACGATGGCAAAGGGCAGCACCGCCAGCAGCAACGGCCCGTTGCGCCGCGAGAGCAGCAGGGCCAGCGCCGGGGCCGCCACAGCCAGCAGATCCAGCGCCTCCCCCTCCAGCGTGCCTTGCGGCAGAGGGGAGAAGGTCTCCCACAGGGCAAGATATCCGCCGACGGCGAGCCCGCTGAGCAGGCAGCATGCGGCCGCCGACAGCAGGACGCCACGTTCCGGCAGCGTGCAGGCCGGGCCGGGCCTGTCCCTGCGAGGCGGATGCAGCCCCGCCAGCAGGGCCGCGCCTGCCAGCACGCAGAGCAGCGCATCTGGGGAGAGCCCCTGCGCCAGTTCCACGACCAGCGACCCCAGCCAGACGCCGCCGCCTATGCCCGCCGCGCAGGCTGCCGGTTCCGTCCGCTGCCATTGGCGCGCCTGCGAGAGGAAGGCCAGCGCCAGGCCCAGCCCGGCAAGGGCGCACCAGGGCCAGCCCCCGGCCAGCCGGGCGCCCGCCTGCCAGAAAAACGGCGTCAGCGCGGCGAACAGGCAGAGGGCGGGCAGCGGACCGCCCCACCGGCCCCCCATGACGCGGGAAACGACCTGCGGCCGACACGCACCCAGGAACAGCAGCGCGGCCGCCCAGGGCAGCATGCCCGCCAGCGGGCCGCTCTCGCCTGTCCAGAAAAGCTCGGGGCTTTCGACATCCGCATGCAGCAGGAGCCAGAACCAGACGGTCAGAGCTCCGGCGCGGACGGCAGCCGCAAGATATGGGAAGAGATGCTGTAGGGTAGACTGCATGGCAGTAAGTTTTTTTATGCATGGTATGCGGACTTTGTCGCTTTTTCAAGACGCAGTCCCTGGGGGAAAACAGAAAAAATATTTAATTCCAGATAAATAGATAAAGCGTACCTCTTTGGAGTACATCACGGCAGCGGCAGGATGATGACGAAACGGCAAAAAATACTTCCCAGACGGATAGCGCTGCCGCCGCGCCTTGTGCATATTTGAACAATCATCCCGGAAGGGAAAAAAAATAAGGAGGAGCTCCATGAAAAAGCATCTCATCCCGGCGCTGGCCCTTGCCCTTTTCGTCTTCTGTCAGCCCTGCCTCGGCGGGACGGCGCACGCCGCCTACGACGGACCGAAGCTCAAGTTCCGCGTGGCCCACACGACGCCGCCCGGCAACCACATCACCCTTGCCTTCGAAAAGTTCAAGGAGCTTGTGGAAGCCAAGAGCGACAAGAAGATCCGCGTGCAGATCTTTCCCAATGCCATCCTCGGCAGCGACCGCGTCCTGATGGAAGGCGCGCAGAAAGGCAGCCTGGAGATGGCCGTCAGCTCGACGCCCAACATGGCGAGCTTCTCGCCCCTGTATCAGGTGTTCGACCTGCCCTACATCACGAGCCCTGCCAAGCAGAAGCAGTTCTATGCCGCCATCGACAACGGTCCCCTTGCCGACTACTTCCACAAGGTGGCCAACGACATCGGCCTTGAGCCCATCATGTATGCCGAATACGGCTACCGCAACTTCGTCAGCATCAAGCGGCCCATCAACGGCATCTCCGACCTGGCCGGCCTGAAGATGCGCACCACCGACTCCGCCGTCGAGGTGGAAGTGGCCAAGATCCTGAAGATGAACCCCACCCCGGTGGCCTGGGGCGAGACCTACACCGCCCTCCAGCAGGGCACGGTGGACGGCGAGGGCAATACCTTCCCCCACATGTACGGCGCCAAGCATCATGAAGTGCTCAAGTACGCCGCGACGACCTACCACAACTACGGCATGCAGGTCATGATGGCCAACAAGGCCTGGTGGGACAAGCTGGACCCCAAGGCCCAGAAGGTCATCCGCGAAGCGGCCGCCGAGGCGCTGGCCTATCAGCGCGAGGTGCTCTATCCCAAGAATGAGGCCGAAGCGCGCGAAGGCTTCCTCAAGGCCGGCATCGTCATCACGGAACTGAACGAACAGCAGCTCGACGAGTTCCGCAAGGCGACCCGTCCGGTCTGGGACAAGTTCAAGGATGTGCTGCCCGCCGAACTCGTGCAGATGGTGCTTGATACCCAGAAGTAGACCTTCCGGCGCCGCCCGTTCGCGGGCGGCGCCCCGCAACGCCACAAGGAGCGCCCATGTCCGCCGAAAGTCCCAGCCTGCTGCGCCGTCTGGACCAGAACCTTGAAAAGCCCCTGCTGGTTGCCGGCATGCTGCTGATGATCTTCATCATCTCCTACCAGACCATCTACCGCTACAGCATCACCAGTTTCATCAGCGCCCTGGAAAATCCCGGCATCTTCATGAGTCTGCTGGGGCAGCTGACGGACCTCTCCTTCCTGCGGGAGCACGCCTCCTCCCTCGTGGGCGGGGCCGTCTGGACCGAGGAGAGCGCGCGCTATATCTTCATCTGGATATCCTATCTCGCCATCCCGCTGGCCATCCGCCAGCGCACCAACATCCGCGTGGACATCCTCTATGACCGCGTCGGCGAGCGCCTCCAGGCCGCCAGCTGGATCGTGGTCGACCTCTGCCTGCTGCTGTTCAGTCTGTTCATGCTGCGCGAAGGGGCCTCCTACGTCCAGATGCAGATACAGATGCCGCAGATGACCGCCGCCCTGCGCATCCCCTATTTCATCCCCTACCTCATCCTGCCCGTGGGCTTCGGCCTCATGGCCCTGCGCTGCTGCCAGAACCTTGCCGCGCAGGTGCGCCAGTGCGGCCCGCGGGACAGCCTGTGCGCCGCGGCGCTGACCGTCGTCCTCTTCCTGCCGCCACTGTTCATGGAGGACGGCAACGCCATCGCGCTGCTGTTCGGCTACTTCATCATCCTGCTCGCCATCGGCGTGCCCATCGCCTTCAGCCTCGGTCTGGCGGGCCTTATGACCGTGGTGGGCGCGGATACCCTGCCCGCGGACTACCTGGCCTCCGTGGCCTTCACCTCCATCGACAGTTTTCCCATCATGGCCATCCCCTTCTTCATCGCGGCCGGGATCTTCATGGGGGCGGGGGGGCTTTCCCAGCGCCTGCTCCGGCTGGCGGACGCCCTTGTCGGCGGGCTGCCCGGCGGCATGGCGCTTGCCGCCATCGCCACCTGCATGTTCTTTGCCGCCATCAGCGGTTCCGGCCCGGCCACGGTGGCGGCCGTCGGCACGCTAACCATCCCGGCCATGGTGGAGCGCGGCTATGACCGGCTCTTCGCCGCGGCGGTCGTGGCGGCGGCCGGGGCCATCGGCGTCATGATCCCGCCCAGCAATCCCTTCGTGGTCTACGGCATCGCGGGCCAGGCCTCGGTGGGCAAGCTCTTTCTGGCGGGGATCATCCCCGGCCTTTTGACCGGCCTTGCGCTCATGCTGACCACCTACCTCATCGCCCGCCGCCACGGCTGGCGCGGCGAACGCAGGGAGCGTTGGCTGAACGGCGTCATCCTTGCCGCCTGGCAGGCCAAGTGGGCCCTGCTCGTGCCGGTCATCGTGCTCGGCGGCATTTACGGCGGCATCATGACGCCCACCGAGGCGGCGGCCATCGCGGCGCTCTACGGCCTGCTGGTGGGCATATTCGTCTACCGGGAACTCAACTTCACCAGCATCTGTTCCTGCTGCCGCGAAGCGGCCTCCACCTCGGCCGTCATCATCATGCTCATGGCCATGGCCAGCATCTTCGGCAACGTCATGACCCTGGAAAGCATCCCCGAGCGCATCGCCACAGCCATCATGGCCTTCACCCAGAGCAAGCTGACCATCCTGCTCCTGGTCAATATCCTGCTGCTCTGGGTGGGGACGTTCATGGAAGCGCTCGCGGCCATCGTCATCCTGACGCCCATCCTGCTGCCGCTGGCGCTCAAGGTGGGGGTGGACCCCATCCACTTCGGCGTCATCATGGTCGTCAACCTGGCCATCGGCTTCGTCACGCCGCCGGTGGGGGTCAACCTCTTCGTGGCCTGCGGCATCACCGGCGAAAAGATCTCGCTGGTCTCGCGGGCGGCGGTGCCCTTCCTTGTGGCCATGCTGCTCGTGCTGCTGGCGGTCACCTACATCCCGCAGATCTCCCTCTGCCTCCTTTAGGCGGAAGGGACATTTCGCAACGCCTGCGGGGAGTCTTTCGTCAGGAAGGCTCCCCGCACTGTCCTGCATCACCGCAGCCGTCTTTTGAACCTCTTCCCGCCAAGGAGGGATCATGTCCACTCCCTTTCTGTCCGACCTTGACCTGCTCCACGCCGCCGAACGCCTGCTCGAAGAGGCCCGCCACGACGGCCTGCCGCCGGTCTGCCTCGCCATCTGCAATGCCGACGGCCAGCTGTCCTTTTTCCTGCGCATGGACGGCGCGCCCGTCCGCCTCATCGCCATCGCCCAGGCCAAGGCCTATACGGCGGCGCGCATGGGTTCCGCCACGGCGGACTTTGCCCGCCGTCTGGAACGCGAACACCTTTCCCTTGCCGACTTCTGCGACAGCGGCCTGACCGCCATGCAGGGCGGCCTGCCTCTGCTGCACGAGGGCGGGACCGTTCTGGGCGTCGGCGTCAGCGGACGCAGCACACGGGACGATGAAGCGCTGGCCGGACGGCTGCTGGCGCTGCTGCGGGAAATAGCTTCACGATAGCGCGTTTTATCTTTGAAAGAGGTAAAACGCGAGACGGCGGCACAGCGCCGCCCGTCCTGTCGTTTCGCGGAAAAACCGCGTTTCTCCCGTAAGGCGGCAGGCCGTAGGATTTGCAGCGCCAAGCGCTCCAAACGGAAAATGCTCTGAAAGGCGGCAACTCCCTTCGCCTTTCCGTGCGGGCGGTCCATCTCCTCCAGAACCGCTCAAACAGCGGGGCCTGTCCCGATGAACGGAACAGGCCCCGCAAAGGATGCGCGTGCCGGTCAGCCGACTTAGAGCATTTTCAGTCTGAAACGCTTTGCGTTTCAAACCATACGGCCTGGCGTTTCGCGGAAAACGCGGTTTTCCGCTCACTTTCGGCCGGGCGGCACTGTGCTGCCGCCTCGCATTTTATCTTTTTCAAAGATAAAATGCTCTAGAAGCCGAAGCGCAGACCGACCATGAATTCGTGGTTATACGGGCGGACGCCCACTTCGTACTTGCGGCCGTTGGTGTTGCCGCTCACTTCATTATAGCCGAAGTCCACATAGCGATAGCCGGCGTCGATGGTGAAGTTCTCATTGACGTTGTAGGCCACACCGGCGCCCACGTTCCAGGCGAAGTTGGTGAAACGGTCGTCCATGGACATGTTGGTGCTGCCGTAGTGCACGTCATAGCCGGCATAGGTGAAGGCAAGGCCCAGACCGCCGCCGATCCACGGGGTGAAGGCGGAATCGTTGTGGATGTCCCAGTACAGGTTGGCAAAGAGCGTGGACTGGTTCCAGGTGCCCTTCACGCTGCCGAGATTGCCTTCCCACGACGTTTCGCTGTTACCGCGCATGGCGAATTCCAGTTCAGCGCGCAGCGGCACCATGTGCATGGGCCAGAAGTCGTAGCCCGCCGCCAGCGCGCCGCCCAGGGTGAACTGCGAGTATTCGCTGATGCCGGAGCCCACAAGACCGGCGCTGCGCTCCGTCGTTCCCGTATTCTGGATGCTCATCAGGAACTTGGGGGCAAGGTACATGCCTTCCGCCTTGGCCAGGGCGGGCATGGCCAGCACGGCCAGCAGGAAAAGGGCAACAAGGGTGCGTTTCATGGTCTTTCCTCCAAAAAGGTTTTCTGGTGCACCGAAAGTTAAAGTCTTACTTAAAGTTGTCGTCTTGTCAACGGAAATAACGCGTGCGGCGGCATCCGCCGGAAACGGCTCTACAACATGTTGACGGGGTCGAGATCGAGGAAAGGCCGCAGATGGACGGCCTCCTTGTCCCGCAGGAGCGCCGCGAAGACCTGCCGTATGCCGCGCCAGTCCGCGCCCTTGAGCAGACAGTGGAAGCGCCGCCGTCTCCGCAGGACGGCGAGCGGCGCGGGAGCCGGGCCCAGCAGGCGCACGCCTTCCCGGCCGGCGGCCTCGCGCAGCAGCTTGCCCGCCGTCCCCAGTCGTTCCGCGCCCCGACCGTCATCCACGGCAAAGGACAGACGCAGCAACGCCAGGCGCACGAACGGCGGATAGGCGTATTTGCGGCGGCGGGCCAGCTCTTCGGCGTAAAAGCCCTCGTAATCCCCTTCCCGCACATATCGCCAGCAGTAATGGGCGGCATCCCGCGTCTGGATGAGCACCCGCCCCGGCATGTCGCCGCGACCGGCGCGCCCGGCCGACTGCACCAGCAGCTGGAAGGTGCGCTCCGCGGCCCGGTAGTCCGGCAGGTTCAGGCCCAGGTCGCCGTCCGCCACCACCACCAGCGTCACGCCGGGGAAATGATGCCCCTTGGACAGCATCTGCGTACCCACCAGCAGCGGCGACTCCCGGCGGGCGAAGGCGGCGAGGATCTCTTCCATATGGCCGGGACGGCGCGTGCTGTCCCTGTCCAGCCGCAGCACCGGCCCTCCGGCCAGCACCGTCAGGCTCTCCGCCAGTTTTTCCGTCCCTTCGCCCAGCGGCAAGTAGTTCATGCTCTTGCAGGTGGGACAGGGCGAGGGGAAAGGCAGACTGAAGCCGCAATAGTGGCAGACCAGCTTTTCCCGCCCCTTGTGGTAGGCCAGCCCGATCTGACAGTGCGGACATTTCAGCGTGCTCTTGCAGTCCTGACAGAACATGAGCGGCGCATAGCCGCGCCGGTTGAGCAGCACGACGGCCTGCTCCCCGCGCGCCACCACCTCGCGCAGGGCGGCTTCGCTCTGCGGGGCCAGCAGGCCGCTTTCCTGCGGGCGGCAGGAGAGCGGGCCGATGTCCACCAGCTCCACCGGCGGAAGGGGGCGGCCCCCTACCCGCTGCGGCAGACTGAGCATGGGGAGCTTGCCCTGCTCCACGGCATAAAAGGTCTTGATGTCCGGCGTGGCCGATCCCAGCACCAGCAGGCCCTTGCGCTGCCCCACCCGGAACCAGGCCACCTCCTTGGCCTGATAGGGCAGGCCTTCGTCCTGCTTGAAGGAGGTGTCGTGTTCTTCATCCAGCACCACGCAGCCCAGATCGGGCACCGGCAGGAACAGGGCCGAACGGGTGCCCACCACGAGGCAGGGGCCGTCATGCCGGGCCAGCGAGCGAAAGAGCGCCTCCCGTCGCTGCGGGGTCTGATAGCCGTGATAGAGATAGACCGGCACATGCGGCAGCACCTGTGCGGCATCGCGCCGCAGCTTGTGGGCCAGCGCCACTTCCGGAGCCAGCAGGAGGACGCTGCGCCCCTGCGCCAGACAGTAACGCGCCAGCTCCAGATAGACGGCCGTCTTGCCGCTGCCGGTCACACCGTACAGCAGACGGGTGGCGGGCTGTTCCGCATCCAGCGCTGCGATCATGTCGGACAAGGCGGCCTGCTGGGCGGCATTGAGCGCAAAAGGGGCCGGAGGCGGCGGCAAGAGCTCTTCCCCCTCCCTGTCCTCGTCCGCCGCGTGCACGAGCTCCACGAGCCCCGCGGCCAGCAGGGAACGCAGCGCGGCCGTGGAACCGGGCAGCGCGCGGGCCAGCTGACGGCGGCTCACGCTGCCCTGCTCATGCAAAAAGTCGAGTATGGCGATCTGTCGGGCCGCCGAGGGCCGCACCGGCCACGGGGGATCCGTCCGCAGGCGGCAGCGCTCCTCTTCCGCCGCGTCCTGCCCCGGCGGCAGCAGACGGGCCCGTCCGCTGAGCAGCGCTGCGGCAAGGCGCGCCTGTTCCGCTTCCGGGGCCGCGCAGACCTCGGCCAATCCCCAGGTCTGCCCTCCACGGGATGCCGTCCCCTCCCCGCCGAGTTCCCGCAGGCGTACGCGCGTCAACCGCAGGCCCTGCGGCAGCACATGCCCCAGCACGCTGCCGGTGCCGAGCCCCTGACGCGAGGCCAGATCCCGCGCAAGCGCCAGCAGCTCCCCGGACAGCAGAGGCTGTGCCTCCAGCGGCCAGGCCAGCCGCTTGCAGGCCACGCCCGCCGGCAGCTCCACGCTATCCTCCGTCCCCAGCAGCACGCCCGCCCGCAAGGCCCCCCTGCCCAGCGGCACGGCCACGCGCAAACCCGGCTGCCAGAAGGACGCCGGGAAGCAGGGCGGCAGTTCATAGGTCAGGGTAGCGTACGGAGGACTGAGCAGGGCGATGTGGGCGAACATGGCTTAAGGGTAGCTGGGCATCATTTGACGGCACGCCGCGGCAGCGGGCCGCTGCCCTTGCAGGCAACGAAAAAGGCGGACGCCTCCCTTCCATCGGACGGCATCCGCCACAGCGTTTTACAGGGGATATTATTGGAACTGGACGAACTTCCTGAGCTGGGCCAGCAGCTCGTAGCGCAGGTCCTCGTCCTGCAGGGCGAAATAGATATTGGCGGAAAGGAACTCCGACCAGTCACCGGCATCGAAACGTATACCCGCCATGCGCACGGCCATCATGCCGCGCTCCTGGGCCAGCGTGCGCAGGGCGTCGGTGAGCTGGATCTCGCCGCCGTGGCCGGGCCGCACCTTGTCCAGATGGTCGAAGATGTCCGGGGTCAGCACATAGCGGCCCACGATGGCCAGCCGGGAGGGCGCATCCTCGCGGGCGGGCTTCTCCACCATGTCATGGACACGGTAGACGCCGGGGCTCACCTCCTCGCCCTGGATGATGCCATAGCGGCTCACCTTTTCCCACGGGACTTCCATGACGCCGATGACCGGCATCTTTTCGGCCATGGCCACGTCGATGAGCTGCCGGATGCCGGGCACCCCGCTGAACATGAGGTCGTCCCCCACCATGACGGCAAAGGGCTCCCCGCGCACCAGCTCGCGCGCACACATGACGGCATGCCCCAGGCCCAGCTGCTTCTTCTGGCGCACGGACATGATGTTGACCATCTCCGCCACCTTGCGCACTTCGGCGAGCTTGTCCAGCTTGCCCGCGCGCTCCAGCACGCTTTCCAGCTGCAGATTGTAGTCGAAATGATCCTCGATGACGTTCTTGTCCCGGTTGGTGACGAAGATCACGTCCTGGATACGGGCCCGCTGGGCCTCTTCCACCACATACTGGATGACGGGCTTGTTGTAGATGGGCAGCATCTCCTTGGGGATGTTCTTGGTTGCGGGCAAAGAACGTGTTCCCCATCCGGCCACGGGAATGATGACTTTCCGAATCTCCTGCATGCCTTTCTCCCGCCTTGTGCGTCTAGCGTAATTCCCGGTTGACGATCTCCGCCAGCTCCGTGGCGTAGCGGACGACCTTTTTCTCGTCTTCAGCCTCCACCATGACCCGGCACAGGGCCTCGGTGCCGGAATACCGCAGCAGCACGCGGCCGCGTCCGGCGAGGGCCCGTTCCACCTCGGCGACAGCCTTGCCGATGGCGGGCCGCTCCTCAAAGGGAAGCTTCTTCTCCACACGTACATTTATAAGTTTTTGCGGGAAAAGTTGCAACTGCCGGGCCAGTTCGGAAAGGGGCTTCTCCTTTTCGCGCATGATGCGCAATATCTGGAGAGCGGCCAGCAGGCCGTCGCCCGTGGTGCTGTACTGCCGGAAAATGAGGTGGCCGGACTGCTCGCCGCCCAGCATGGCCCCTTCCCGGCGCATGGCTTCCACCACATAGCGGTCGCCCACCTTGGTGCGCAACAGGCGGCCGGCGCGCTCCTTCATGAAGATCTCCAGCGCCAGATTGCTCATGGCCGTCGCCACCAGCAGATTGCCCGGCAGTTCGCCGCGCTCCATCATGGCCTGCGCGCAGAGCGCCATGATCTGGTCGCCGTCCAGCACCGAACCCTGCTCGTCCACCACGATGAGGCGGTCCGCGTCGCCGTCCAGGGCCAGCCCCACATCGGCGCGCACTTCGCGCACCTTGGCGGCCACATTCTCCGGGTGGAGCGAGCCGCAGTGATCATTGATATTGGTGCCATTGGGGGCCGTGCCCAGGCGGAAGACCTCCGCGCCCAGCTCTTCCAGAGCCAGCGGGGCCACCTTGTAGGCCGCACCGTTGGCGCAGTCGATGACGATGCGCAGCCCGGCCAGCGTCAGATGCGGCGGGAAGCAGCTCTTGGTGTAGACGATGTAGCGCCCGCCCGCGTCCTCGATCTTGCTGGCGCGCCCCACCTTGTTCGAAGCCGGATAGGGCCAGCGGAAATCCGGGTCCCGCACCATGGCGGAGATCTCGTTCTCCACTTCATCCGGCAGCTTGAAGCCGTCGGCATCGAAGAACTTGATGCCGTTGTCCGAATAGGGATTGTGCGAAGCGGAGATGACCACGCCAAGATCCGCCCGCATGTTGCGCGTGAGGAAGGAGATGGCCGGCGTCGGCAGAGGGCCGGTCATGATGACGTGCATCCCCGCCGCGCACAGCCCGGCCGTCAGGGCGGACTCGAACATGTAGCCGGAAAGGCGGGTATCCTTGCCGATGACGACCCGGTGCGCATGCGGCCCCTTGCGGAAGCGCACCCCCGCCGCGAGCCCGAGGCGCAGGGCCACATCCACGGTCATGGGCGAGATGTTCACCGGGCCACGCATGCCGTCGGTGCCGAAAAGACGTTCAGCCATTGGGTGCTCTCCTTGTCGCCACGCGGGGCGCGGCGGTCACTTTTTGCGGGAAATGGTCACGGGATTGACCGAGGGGTTCAGCAGGGTCATGCCTTCAGGCAGACGGATCCGGGGATCCACCTGCCGGCTCTGGCCCACCTCCATCGGCGGCGGCACCACGATGACCCCGAGCTTGCGCAGATAGCTGGAATTTTTGGCCAGCGCTTCCGGCACTTCCACGAGCAGCTCCAGCGTTTCCGGCTCCACCGCGTAGTTCTGGGCGTTCTGCGCCTCCACCTCCACCCGCACCTGGCGCGTCACCACGGTCCGGCCGCTGGTGATGGTGTACTGCACTTCCACGCTGCCGGGCATGGCGTTGACCAGACTGGGCGTATCCAGCGGCAGGTTCTGCCGGACAGTGGTGCCGGCCGCGTTGGGGTCGAGCGTGATGATGAGCGGCACATGCGACATGTCGGAAAGGACGCTCTCCGGCCCGCGCAGGGTCACCGAGGCCGGCGACACGATGACGTTCTCCACCGTCAGCACGCCGCTGCGCAGGGGCGACTCTATCTCCGCGCGCACCGGCACGCTGCGCTCGATGAGGTTGTCCGCCTTGACGACGATGCGCGGCGGCTGCACGTCGATGAGCTCGAAGGCCCGCAGCTGCGGCCCCATGTGCTCGCCCGACAGGGGCACCACCGTCGTGCCCTTCTTGATGCCGGAAAGATTGATGGCCTGGGTGAGCGTCTGCTGCGTGATGGCGCGCAACAGCAGTTCGGGGCCGCGCATGCGCACATGCACCTTGCTGATGAGACCGTCCGTGATCACCAGATTGGGCGGCACGCCGTTGTAGTCGATGCTCACTTCGAGCTGGGCTTCCAGCCTGTCGCGCACGCTGACCACATACCACATGCCGACCGCCGTGATGATGGCGACGGCCAGCGACAGCAGATGCGGCATCTTCTTGGGATTAAAGGACATCATGGAGCACCTGCTTCAAACGGGCGGCGTCGAGGTTGCGGATGAGCTCGCCCTTGATGGCCACGGAGATCTCGCCGCGCTCTTCGGAGACGACGACCACCACGGCGTCGCTCTCCGCCGTGGCGCCCAGGGCCGCCCGGTGGCGCGTGCCGAAGGACTGCCCGCGGGCCTCGGCCAGCGGCAGGATGCAGGCCGCCGCCAGGATGCGCCCGCGGCTCACCACCACGGCCCCGTCATGCAGGGGAGCCTTGGGGTAAAAGATGTTCATGAGCAGCTGGCGCGAGAGCCGGGCATCCACGGTCACGCTCTCCCGCTTGACCATGTCCCCCAGCTGCATGCTGCGCTCGAACACGATGAGCGCCCCTACCCGCAGGCGGGCCATCTCCACGCAGGCGGACACGACCTCGTCTACCAGCCCGGCCTGCACGCGCTTCTTGCGGAAGAAATGCCGGCTGCCCACCTCGCCCAGCGCCTGCCGGATGTCGTTCTGGAAAATGACCACGATGAGAATGAAGAGCGAGCCGAAGATATGCTGCAACAGCCAGGAGAGCGTATACAGGCCCATGCTGCGCGACATGAAGTACAATGCCGTCAGCACTCCCAGACCGGACAGCACGGCCAGCGCGCGCGTCCCGCGCAGGAGCTGGATGACCTGATAGAGCAGCACCCCCACCAGGGTTATATCCAGCGCGTCGCGCCAGTCGAAGACGATATGCTCAAGAATCACGGCGTTCCTTCACTCAGCGTTTTTTATCGCGGTACATGGCGGTATCGGCCTGCCGCAGCACGGCCTGGAAACTGTTCTCCCCTTCCGGCCAGAAGGCCAGACCGCAGGCGAACTCGATGCAGACCTGCTCGCCCGGGCACAGTTCCAGCGGCTCGGCGCATGTCTGCCGGATGCCGGCAAGGGTCTTGTCCACCTCTTCCCTTTCCGTGCCCGGCGGGAAGATGAGCACGAACTCGTCCCCGCCCATGCGGGCAAAGAGGTGGCGCGTGTCCACATAGCGCGTCACGGCGGCCACAAAGGCGCACAAGACCTTGTCCCCGGCCTCGTGTCCGTAGGTATCGTTGACCTGCTTGAACTTGTTCAGGTCCATATAGGCCAGGAAACTCCGCCCGGCAAGGCTGCGCAGGCGCTTGGCCAGGGCCCGGAAAAGCCCGTGCCGGTTGAGCGCCCCGGTAAGCTGGTCATGATTCAGCAACAGTTCCAGCGCCTGCCGCGTCCTGTGCAGCACGCAGACCTGCCGCACCAGCAGAGCCACCAGCAGACTGCAGACGAGGCAGCCCAGTCCGAAAGGCCAGACGGCGGCATTCTGCCACCAGAGCCCCACGGGCTGCACGCGCAGCACCCACCAGGTCCCGGCCGTGTCGAAGGTATATTCAAGGACGCCGTCCGTGGAGGCGGAGACCGCCGTCCTCCCGCCCTCATCGTGCCGGAAGCGCGTCAGCGGCAATGCCGGCCGGCTTTTGCGCGGATAGGCCTGCAGGGCGGCGCTGCCGTCGTCCCACACGAGTTGCAGCGTCCTGCCCTGCAGCTCGGGCACGTCGAGCCCGGCCTCGTGCAGGATGTCCTCGAAACTGATGCAGAAGACCAAAATCCCCCAAAACCTGTTCTGCCCGTCCGGCTCCGGGAGATAGACCAGCTTGTAGCCATAGAGGACGGAACGGTCCTCCGACACGGGGAAGGGCCTGCTCAGGCTGGTGTCCTTCCCGGCGTTGATGAGGCGCTGCAGCGTGGGGTCCTTGAGCAGATCCAGCCCCATGTAATGTTCGCGCTGATCGAGGGGCCAGACGCTGCTGACGACGCCGTCCGGAGCCAGCAGCATGCCGCACACCGAACCGTCCCGCACGAGCGTGCGCGCAGCCTCAAAGAAGTGCGCCGGCTTGCCGTTGTGCAGCTGCAGGGTCATGGCCATCGTTTCCAGCTTGTACAGCCGCAGCCAGATGGCCTGCTTGAAGGCATTGGCCCTGTCGGCCAGCTGGCTTTCGGCCTCGATGCGCTCCACCCGGTTGGCGCGGTAGCTAAGCGACTGCGTCGCCACGGCGGAGAGCAGCAGGCACACCAGCAAGGTGACCCAGAAAGACAGGGTATATTTCCGGGAAGGATACACGGCGCACGCCTCACGGCTCAGGACAACAGGACAGAAAGAGTCATCACGACATCAATGCAGCACAAAAAACCTAGAGCATCTTCCGCTTGAAACGCTTCACGCTCCAAGTCATACGACCTCACGTTTCGCGGAAAAAACAGTTTTTCCACTCACGTGCGGGCGGGCGACGCTGTGCCGCCGCCCCGCGTCCTGCCTTTTCACAGGCAAGACGCTCTAACGGGCATCCAGGGCCGCGAGCAGACGGAGCGTCCGGCGCGTCGCCGCCACATCATGCACCCTGTGCCAGAAAACGCCCCGCTCCCACAGGCGGGCCGTGGCGACCTGGGTGACGGTCCCCCTGTCGGCGGCCGCCAGCCCGAACAGGCCCCCGAAAAGCGATTTCATGGAAAGGCCCATCAGCACGGGCCTCCCCAACTCCAGCCAGTCCTCGGGATGGGCCAGCAGCGTCAGATTATGCTCAAGCGTCTTGCCGAAACCGATGCCCGGATCCAGCACGATGCGGTCTTCCGGCAGGCCGGCCCGGACAAGCCGCCCCATCTCCCGCTCGAAGAACTCCCGCACCTCGCGGCGTACGTCGTCATATCGCGGCGCTTGCTGCATGACCTCCGGGCGGCCCTGGCTGTGCATGAGCACATAGCCGGGCTTGTGCTCCACCAGCACGTCCAGCAGTTCGGGGTCAAAACGACAGGCGGAGATGTCGTTGATGATCTGCACTCCCTGCGCCAGCACGGCGGCCGCCGTGGCCGCATGGTAAGTGTCCACCGACAGGCAGGCCCCCGGCGCTTCGCGCCTCAGACCGGCCAGCACCGGCAGGAGACGGCGGAGCTCCTCGTCCGGCGTCAGGGGAGCCGCGCCGGGCCGGGAGGATTCCGCGCCGATATCCAGCACATCGGCCCCTTCGTCCCGCAGCTTCAGGGCATGGGCAAGGCCGGAGGCGGCATCCGCATGGCAGCCGCCGTCATAAAAGGAATCCGGCGTCAGGTTGACGATGCCCATGACGCCGAAAGGGGCGGACGCACGCAGCGTACGCCCCCCCGCAATGATCCATGCCCCCGCTTCCCCGTTGCCGGAGCGCGGCGCGTCGCTATCGGGATTCATCATCTTTCTTGTCGCCTTGCGCATGCTCCGCGGGCTCGCCGCTTTCCTTTTCCTGCCCGGAGGCCGGCGGGCTGCTTTCCCGCTTTTCCTGCGCATCTTCCGCCGGTTCAAGGGAGAAATCCGCGTCTTCCGCGGCGGCGGAGGTTGCCGAAGCCGCCTTCACGGGCTTGCCGTTGGCGTCAAGCGGCGGCAGGGGCTTGTCTTCCATCAAAAGATCCAGCTCCTCGCCGGTGATGGTCTCGCGCTCCAGCAGGGCCCTGGCGATGCGGTGCAAAGTCTCCAGATTGTCCCGCAGCAGCGTCTGACAGCGGGAGTGCGCCTCTTCGACGATGCGCTTCACTTCCGCATCCACGAGACGCGCCGTATCTTCGCTGTAATTCTTGTTCTGCACCCATTCGCGGCCGATGAAGACCTCTTCGCCGGTCTCGCCGATGGCCAGCGTGCCGATGGCCTCGCTCATGCCCCACTCGCAGACCATCTTGCGGGCCATGCGGGTCACGCGCTCGATGTCGTTGGACGCGCCGGTGGTGATGTCGTCGAAGATGATCTCTTCCGCCACCCGGCCGCCCAGCAGCACCACAAGGTTATTGCGCAGATAGGTGCGCGAATAGCCGTGGCGGTCTTCTTCCGGCAGCTGCATGGTCACGCCCAGCGCACGACCGCGCGGGATGATGGTCACCTTGTGCACGGGGTCGGACTTCGGCAGCAGACGGGCCGCCAGGGCATGCCCGCCCTCATGGTAGGCCGTGATGCGCTTCTCCTCGTCGGAAAGGATGAGGCTGCGCCGCTCGCGGCCCATGAGCACCTTGTCCTTGGCGAATTCAAAGTCATGCATGTCCAGCCGCTCTTCATTGAGCTTGGCGGCCTGCAAGGCGGCTTCGTTGACCAGGTTCTCCAGATCCGCCCCGGAAAAGCCCGGCGTGCCGCGCGCCAGCACATCCAGATCCACGTCGTCCGCCAAAGGCGTCCGCTTGGTATGCACTTCCAGGATGCGCCGCCGTCCGCGCAGGTCGGGGGTAGGCACCACCACCTGCCGGTCGAAACGGCCGGGACGCAGCAGGGCCGGGTCGAGCACGTCGGGACGGTTGGTCGCGGCGATGAGGATGACGCCCTCGTTGCTCTCGAAGCCGTCCATCTCCACCAGCAGCTGGTTGAGCGTCTGCTCGCGTTCGTCATGCCCGCCGCCGAGCCCCGCGCCGCGCTTGCGGCCCACGGCGTCGATTTCATCAATAAAGATCAGGCAGGGCGCGTTCTTCTTGCCCTGCACGAAAAGATCGCGCACGCGGGAAGCGCCCACGCCCACGAACATCTCCACGAAGTCCGAACCGGAGATGGAAAAGAACGGCACGCCGGCCTCGCCCGCAACGGCGCGGGCCAGCAGGGTCTTGCCCGTTCCGGGAGGCCCCACCAGCAGCACCCCCTTGGGGATGCGCCCGCCAAGACGCGTGAATTTCTTGGGATTGGAGAGGAACTCCACCACTTCGGAAAGCTCTTCCTTGGCCTCGTCCACCCCGGCCACATCGTCGAAGGTGACGCGCACGCTCTCCTCGTTGAGCATACGCGCCCGCGAACGGCCGAAGCTCATGGCCTTGCCGGCCCCTCCGCCCTGCATCTGACGGATGACGAAGATCCACACGCCGATGAGCAGCAGCAGCGGCAGCCAGTTGAGCAGCAGGCTCATGTACCAGGAGGGCTCTTCCGGCGGTTCCGCCTGGACCTCCACCTTCTTTGCCATGAGCTGCGACACGAGGTTGGCGTCGTCAGGAGCGTAGGCCTGCACTTCGGAACCCTTTTCGCTCCCGCGGCCCGTCAGGACATTCCCCTGGATGGTGACGGACTGGATCTGCCCGGCATCCACCCGGCTCATGAAATCGGAATAACTTATGCGTGTGACCGGTGATTGCGGTTGCTGGAACATGTTGAAGAGCATCACCATCGCAAGACCGATGGCGACCCACAGCAACAGGTTGCGGCTGACTTGATTCAACTTGCGACCTCCAAATTAGACGCCCCTCCGGGGCGGTGCACGACTCGGTCATCCCGTTTGCGCAGGCCGTCGTGCTGCCTGCGGGGAAATATGCCAGAACAGACGGGACAGGCGTGGGCAACAGCGGCCTTTTCCGTCCCGGCCGGCAGAAGTCATCTGAAAAATGAACTCTGGCACCGTATCCTGCGGCGCAGAAGGTGTCAAACCCCCTGAGCGCATATATTGCTGTAAGGATAAGTCCGTTCCGCACCTTGGCAAGAGGCCTCTTGCTTCCCGGCGGCATTTCCCCTACCATGCGTGGCGGAGGCGTTTCGTCACCGGTGTGGCGCCCGGTCTTCAAAACCGGTGGTGGGCTTGACCGTCCACGGTAGGTTCGACTCCTATGCGCCTCCGCCAGCAAGCGTTCGCGACGGCACCCTTGAAGGAAGCTTCAAGGGTGTTTTTGCCCTTTATCCCGCTCGTGCCCTTTTCTCTCATCACGCGAGACCATCCATGAAGATCACCCTTCTCCTGCTGCTGTTCGTCTGCCTTGCGGGCCTGCTCCTTGCCTGCGACCGCCTCCCGCTGCGCGGCCTGACCGGCGACGAGGAACACCCCGTCCTGATCTCGCGGGCCCGCCCCTCGGTCCTCTTCGCGCCGGCCGGCGACATGCCCGCGGAAAGCGCGGGCTGGCGCAGCCTGTCGCCGAAGACGCAGGACTCGCTGCTCGGCTCGGCGCGCGTCTGGTTCGTGGTCTACGAGAACGCGACCGAGAACGGGCCCGCCAAACTGGTCACGGCCCTGGCCGAAGCCGAAGACCCGTGGCTCTGGGAAGATGCCCGGCACGCCCCCTTCCCCGTCCTGCGCCAACTGCAATACGAGCACAAGGGGGAACAGCTCTTTGAGAGCATCTACGTCATGGAGCCGGAGGACAATCCTTTCTACGGCGCGGGCATGACCGATCCCTGCCTGGTCTACCGGGCAAAGTTCCTGCTCGACTTCCGCCAGATGCAAGTCCTTGTGGAATATTATGAACCCGTGGACAGCGATGCCGCCCGCGACGCCGCGCACGACGAGGCCCGCCTCAACGCCCTTCGCGACCGGGGCCGCAAGGCCTGCCTCGTGGTCTTCCCCGACAAGGCCGAACAGGAACGCCTCAAAAAAGACTTCCGCAAGATGAGCACCGCCGACATGGACATCTCCCGCAACCGCCTTTCCCGCTGGGTGGGCGACATGGAACGCAACTCCCACAACTAGCGCCCGTCAGCACTGTTCGCTGTTTGTTTTTTTTGGGGGGGAAGGGCCCCCTCCCCCCCAAGCCCCCATCCCTTCCCCGGCGCGCTTTTACCGGGGGGAAGCGTCTGGGACGCAAAGCGCCCCCCGCCCCAAAAAAACAAATGGAGCGAGAATGACTTTCTCATCCTATCCATTGAAATTATTTGCAAATCAGTATTGCTAGACCCTAGCGCATCTTCCGTTTGAAACGCTTCGCGTTTCAAACCATACGGCCTGACGTCCCGTGGAAAAAACGCGTTTTTTCCGCTTGGTCTGGGCCGGGCGGCGCTGTGCCGCCGCCTCGCGTTTTCCCTTTTTCAAAGGCAAAACGCTTTTTTTACGCCGCATCCCGCTATTTCTGCTCCAGATAGGCCTGGATGCGGTCGGAAAGCACTTCCACCAGCGGCGAGGCCTGCCTGTCCTTGTGTTCCACACGGTAAAAGGTGCGGGTAAAGCGGATATCCGCCAACGGCACTTCCCAGAGTTCTCCGGCCTCCAGCTCGCGGCGCACGATATGCCGCGAGACGCAGGCCAGCGTGCCGGGCTTGTGCAGCAGGATCTTGATGGGATCGTAGTGGTTGAACTCCAGAAAGTCCGTAGGCCGCAGCCCCAGCGGCGTTATGGCCGCAAGGAAGGCCTCGCGCGCGCCTGAGCCCTGTTCGCGCAAAAGCCAGCGCCGCCGCATGAGCTCATGGATGGAGACCGGCGGCCCCGCGGCGCTCTCCCTGTCGCCGGACACCACGAGCAGGGTCTCCTCCGCCAGCGCCCGCACGTTGAGCACAAGGCTCTGCACCTGCCCTTCCACAAAGCCCACATCCAGCACCCCGGCCTCCACGCCGTGGAGGATGTCGTGCGTATTGCCGGACTCGCAGCTGATATGCACATTGGGATGACTGCTGTGGAAATCGTAGAGGATGACCGGCAGCACGAAGTCCGCCAGCGTAGTGGACGCCCCGATCTTGAGGCTCCCGGCCAGGGTGGCGTAGGTCGTCAGGTCGAGCACGCCCTTGAGTTCGGCATACAGCGGAGCAAGGCGCTTTTCCAGCAGCTTGCCCTTTTCGTTGAGCACCAGCCCCCGCCCCACCCGCACGAAAAGGCGGCTGCCCAGCTCGTCCTCGAAGCCGCGCAGCGCCGAGGAGACCGCCGCCTGCGAGACGCAGAGCAGTTCGGCCACCTCACGCATGTTGGGATTGCGCGCCAGCGCCAGGAATACCTCGATATGCCGCAGGGTCATGCTGTTTTCCCGATCAATAAAAAAAAGTTGTCGAACCGAAAAATTTAATCCGTTTGTCCCCGATACGCCGCGGTGCTACCACAAGGCCATGTCATTCACCAACAGGCTCAAAGGGGTAGATACCATGAAATTCGTCGTACAGGCTTTCCGCAATGACCGCAATGTGCAACTGCTCAACGGACTGGTTTTTGTGGCGCTCTTTGCCAGTGTGGCTTTCCATCTCGTGGATCTGCCCTTCCTTACCGCCCTCGGCATCAGCCCGCTCATCGTCGGCATCGTGGTGGGCATGTGCTACGGCAACACCCTGCATGTGCATATGCCCGTCTATCTCAAGCCGGGCATCCTCTTTTCCTCCAAGTCGCTGCTGCGGCTGGCCATCGTCCTCTACGGATTCCGCCTGACCTTCCAGGATCTGGCGCAGGTGGGCTTCAAGGGCGTCGCGCTGGCGGCCTTCATGCTGGGCACGACCTTCCTCATGGGGTCGTGGCTGGGCATCAAGTTCTTCCGCCTGCCCCGCCGCCTGGCGCTGCTCACCGCCGCGGGCAGCTCCGTCTGCGGCGCGGCTGCCGTGCTGGCCGTCGAACCCGTGGTCAAGGCCGAAAACCATGAAAGCAGCATCGCCGTGGGTACGGTGGTCGTCTTCGGGACGCTGGCCATGCTCCTCTATCCCCTGCTGTACAGCCACGGCCTGCTGCCCATGTCCGCCGAAGTCTACGGGGCCTTTGCCGGCGCCACCCTGCATGAGGTCGCCCACGCCGTTGCCGCCGGTCAGGCCATCTCCCCCGAAGCGGGCAACACGGCCGTGATCGTGAAGATGATGCGCGTCATCATGCTGGCCCCCCTGCTGGTCGCCATCGGCTTCTGGCTGCGCCGCGCCGCCCAGCGCAACGGCGAACAGACGGAAGACGGCAATGCCTCCCATATGAAGAGCTTCCCCTGGTTCGCCGTGCTCTTCGTGGCGACCATCGGCATCAACTCGCTGGGCATCATCCCCGCCGGCATGGTCAACGCCATCAACGCCTTTGACGTCTTCCTCCTGACCATGGCCATGTGCGCCCTCGGCATGGAGACCAGCCTCGAAAAAGTGCGCAAGGTCGGGCCCAAGCCCTTCCTGCTGGCCGGCATCCTCGCCGTCTGGTTGGCGACGGGCGGATACTTTGCCGCAAACTTCCTCATCGGATAAGCCTGAACGACTCCCTCTCCTTCCAAAAGGACGCCGCCCCCCGGCGTCCTTTCCTTTTTTCCTCCCCTGCACAAGCGCCATGCAACATCCCGGCTTGAAGGCAGGGCCGCCCGGCGCTATGCTGCCCGCATCACCGGCCGCACGGCACATCCCCTGCCGCGGCCGCACGCTTCCGCCAAAGGAGACGCCCCATGCGCAACGTCCTGCACCATATCCATGTCGTTCAGGGTGACATCACCCGCGAAGCCGTCGACGCCATCGTCAATGCCGCCAACAACAGCCTGCTGGGCGGGGGCGGCGTGGACGGAGCCATCCATGCCGCCGCCGGGCCGGAACTGCTCGAAGCCTGCCGTCCGCTGGGCGGCTGCCCCACCGGCGGGGCCTGCATCACCCCCGGCTTTCGCCTGCCCGCACGCTACGTCATCCATACGGTGGGGCCCGTCTGGCACGGCGGCTTTGAGGGAGAACCCCAACTCCTCGCCTCGGCCTACCGCTCCTCCCTGCTGCTGGCGGCGGACAACGCCTGTCGGGTCGTGGCCTTCCCGGCCATCTCCACGGGCGTGTACGGCTATCCCGCCGATATGGCGGCCACCGTGGCGGTGCGCACCATCGCCGAATTCCTCGCCGAACGCCCGGAAGACAGCCTGCCGCAAGAGATACGGCTCGTCTGCTTTTCCGATGCCTCCCGCCAGGCCCACGAAAACGCCCTGCAACGCCTGCGCGAAAAACTGGCGGCACAGGACCGCTTGTCGATTTTATCATAAGCATGCATGACAGTGGTATGATCTTTTCCCCCAAATTCTTGACCAATTTTTGGTAGACTAGCATCAGTTAACTCACG
>DWYJ01000059.1 GCA_019118745.1 Candidatus Desulfovibrio gallistercoris
CCCCAAGCCCCCCATCCCCTCCCCAGCGCGCTTTTAAGGCATTTTGCCTTTGCAAAAGGCAAAATGCGAGGCGGCAAACAGCGCCGCTTGCCCCAACGAGAGCGGAAAAACGACGTTTTTTCCGCGAAACGCCAGACCATATGGTGTGAAAAGCGAAACGTTGCAAACTGAAGATGCCGCATCAAGGGAGGGACAGACAGGGCTCTGCCGCAACGCTTTACAGACAAGGCAAGAACGAATGCAGACGACTGGATGCCCTTCTCTGCCATCCTTCAGGAGGCAATGGGGATGTGGCAGTGCATGACGCATTCCATGCTGTTGCCGGTCAGGGCATAACTGCCCATTTCCAGCATACATACCGGCCCGGCAGGTCGCAGCCCCTGTGCGCGCAGCAGGTCGGGCAATGTCCGCCAGCAGGCGATCTGCTCTTCCCACGAGCCGCGGTGGGCGTAGACGGCATGCAGGCCGGCCGGAGCCTCCCAAAGTCGTTCAGGGGGCGTCTCCTCACCGGCTGGGCCGAAAAGACCGGCCTCCGCCAGCCTGCCTGCCAGAAAATCGTCCCGTCCGTAGACGAGCCCCGTGGGCAGACCGGGCGTGCGTCCCGTACGACGGTAACTCTCCATGAAGAACGCCGAGGCCTGGATCATGCCCGCTTCCGTCTCCAGCTCCTGCATGGGCTGCGGCAGACGTTCCCAGCGGGATGCGGGCATATCCCGCAACAACAGACGGTCCGGCTCCGTGGCCCTTGCCTCCCGCACCACATGCAGCAGACTGGCCACGAGCTGCTCCCGCTCCGCCAGTCTGCGCCTCTCCTCCGCCAGACGCCCGGCTTGCTCCTCCAGCAGCGGCAGGATGTCCCCTTCAGCCGCGGCGGCAAGACAGGCGCGCATCTCCCTGAGGGGCGTGCCTGTGTCCTTGAACAGCGTGATCATGTCGAATTGCAGGAACTGCCGGACGTCATAATAGCGGTAGCCGTTCTCGCCCTTGAGCTGCGGGCGCAAAAGGCCGAGCCGGTCGTAATGGAACAGCGTTTCCTTGGTGGTGTGACAGAGACGGGCGAACTGCCCGCTGGTATAGCGTCGGCTCATGACAGCGTCCACACGGCTGAAGGGGGAGCAAAAGGAACCGCCGGAGCCCCAGCCGCAGGCCCTGATAAAAGCGCGCTGGGGAAGCGTTGGGGGGAAGGATCACGGGAACGCCTTTTCTCGCTTCGCTGCGAAAAAGGCAGGGCCCTCCCGCGCCGGCAGCGACCGAAAGGCGGCCCGTAGGGCCGTGCTCGTTGCGACGCAGGAAGCTACGAGCATCGACAGCAACGCGAGGGGTTCCCCTTCCCCCCAAACAAACGAAGAATATTGCCCTACGAGGCCGCATGCAGCCAGCAGCGTACCCGGCGGCCGTTTTCTTCGCGTTCGTCCGGCAGGCTCTGGCGGCAGACCGGCAGGACCTGGCCGCAGCGCGGCGCAAAGGGGCAGCCTGCGCCTCGCTGACCCAGCGGCGGCACGCTGCCGGGGATGGCGGGCAGGCGTGCCGCGCCCAGCGGGGCCCGCGCGGGGGAAGACTCCATGAGGCCGCGGGTGTAGGGATGCAGGGGCTGGGCGAAGACCTCGGCCGTGGGGCCGTATTCCACGAGATAGCCCGCGTACATGATCCCCACGTGCGCCGCCACCCGCGCCACCACGCCCAGATCGTGGGTGATGAGCAGCACGGCCATGCCGCGCGCCTGCGCCTGCTCCCGGATCAGATGCAGTATCTGGCCCTGGAGGGTGGCGTCCAGCGCGGTCGTGGGCTCGTCGGCCAGCAGGATGTCCGGGCGACAGCTCAGGGCGGCGGCGATCATGACGCGCTGGCGCATGCCGCCGGAAAGCTGATGCGGATATTCGGCGTAACGCTCCGCCGCGGCGGGGATGCCCACCTCGCCGAACAGGCGGATGACCTCCTCGCGCGCCTGTGCGGCAGACAGGCCCGCATGCAGGCGCAGCGCCTCCGCAGCCTGATCCCCCACGCGCAGCACCGGATTGAGTGCCGTCATGGGCTCCTGGAAGATCATGGCCAGATGCCGCCCGCGCAGGGCGCGCATGCGCGCTTCGGAAAGGGAGAGCAGATCTTCCCCCCGGTAGAGGATGCGCCCGCCGAGGCGGGCCTGCGGCGGCATGAGACGCAGGATGGCCCGTGCCGTCAGGCTCTTTCCGCAGCCGGATTCGCCCACGAGGCAGGTGATGGCGGCGGCGGGCAGGGCAAGGTGCAGGTCCTGCACGGCGGGCAGCAGCCCCTCCTCGGCGGCAAAGGTGACGCTCAGACCTTCCAGCCGCAGCGCCGCCTCGGCGTCGTCGGAGACGGCAGCGGCGGACGTGACGTTTGCCGGGGCAGTGGCCATAGCGGGATCAGCCTTCATGCGCTCACCCGGAGCGGACAGGCTGCCGCGTCCGCATGACGGGACGCCGGGATGGGACGTACGCACATGGTAGAGACTCCTCTTTGTGCGGTTCGGGCGGCCTGTGCGCGCAGGCCGGGCACACGTCAGCGGATGACCTGCTGTTTGCGATAGGCCGTATACGCCTCCCGCGTCGCGATGTAGGGATCGACGGCGGCGTCCTTCAGCCCCTTGTAGGTGGGCAGCAGCGTGTCCAGCGTGTTGAAGCGCAGCCAGAGTTCCGAGGCGGTGGCCAGTTCCCAGGGGTAGACATAGAACATGGGATCGGTGAAGCAGTCGCCGATGCGGCCGACGCCGTCCCGCAGCGAGCTCGGGCCGAGGAAGGGCAGCACCAGATAGCAGCCGTGCCCCAGGCCCCAGCGGCCCAGCGTCTGCCCGAAGTCCTCGCCGCTGGGATCGACCGGCACGAGGGTCTTCTTGTGCTTGGCCACGTCCACCACGCCGAAGCCCACGAACGTATTGATGATGAAACGGCCGAACTCCACCCCCGCTTCCTTGAGGCGGAACTGAAGGATATTGTTCACAAAGCGCGTCGGGAACAGGGCATGCTTGTAGAGATTGGACATGCCGCGCCGGAACTGCACGGGAGTGATGGTCTCGTAAAAGGAATAGACCGGGTCCGCCACGTAGAGGTAGAACACGTCATTGAAGGCGAACCAGAAGCGGTTCCACGGCTCCAGCGGATCGGCGATGCTCTCCGCGGGCGCGTCGTCGTAGTCATCCAGACTGTCCGAGAACTCGGTATCCGACGGCGTGACGCTGACGGCTCCGGCGGGCAGGGCCGGGCTTTCGGCATCGTAGAGACTGGACGGCTGCTGCGGGGCGGGTTCCGGGGAAAGACGTGTATAGGTGGGCTTGGCCTGCGCGCCGGTGGCGGCCATGAGCAGGAGCAGGACCGCGCAGGCCAGCATGCGGCGGAGGGCGGCCGTAGCCGCCCCCGGAAAGGTCACGCGTTTACTTGGCATTGGCGGCGGCTTCCTTGGCCTTGGCCTGCACCCGGGTGATGAGCTCGTCGGGCGCGTCCTTGGCCAGAATGTCCTGGAACTGGGTGCGGTAGTTCATGACGAGGCTCAAGTTTTCGATGAGCACGTCATAGCAGCGCCAGGCCCCGTTCTTGAGCATCATGCGGTAGGACACCGGGACCTTCTTGCCGTCGCCCAGGGTGACGACGGTGCGCACTTCCATGCGGGTCTGTTCCTTGTTGCCCACTTCGCCGGTATATTCGACCTTCTCGCCGTTGTAACCGTCCACCTTGCTGATGTAGGTGGTCAGCAGCAAATCGGCAAAGGCATCGGTGAAACGCTTCTGCTGGTCGGGGGTAAAGGTCTGCCAGCGCGGCCCGGCCGTGCGGACGGCGAATTCCTGGAAATCGAAGATCTGCCGCACGAGCCCGGCGATCTTTTCCCGCTGGGCGGGACGGGTGGCGGCATTGGCGTAGGCCGGGTCCTTGATGCAGTCAAGGATGGCGGTCACGGATCTTTCCAGCGTCTCACGGGCCGTGGCGGCATGAGCGGTCGACGTGAAAACGCCAAGGCAGCAGACACAGGCCGCCAGCGAGAGCAACAGACGGGAAGCGGCGCCTCCCATACGGCAATTCAGCATATTAAACCCCTTTTCCATGGGCGATTTTGCCGATAAGCGATTCCAAATTCACGGAGGATTCGGTCTCCGTCAGCTCGCCGCCGGCGGCCACTTTGTCCGGCATGCCGCCGGGTTGCAGATTGATGTACTTGTCGCCGATCAGACCGCTGGTCTTGACCGAGGCGATGGTGTCCTCGGACAGGCCCAGATCCCTGTCCAGCACCATCCGCACCAGGGCACGCGGCATGGTGGGATTATCATCCAGCGTGATGGCGGCCACGCGGCCCACGGGCACGCCCGCCAGCTCCACGTCCGCGCCCACACGCAGGCCGCTGACGGAATTGAAGCGGGCATTCAGCTCAAAGCCCTTTTCCTCGAACAGCTCCATACGCCCCAGTTTGATGGTGAGATAGGCCACGCACACGAGCCCCACCAGGACGAAGATCCCCACGGCCGTCTGACGAAAACCGTTCATGCGGCACTCCTTTTCCACTTCAACATTGATGAGAGGTTATACGCAGCCCGGCGGCAAGATTCAAGCCCGCCGGGCCGCGTCGCAAAAAAAGCATCAGGCATCCAGCCAGGCGGCGATAGCGCGGCGCACGCGCGGGTCGCTCTCAGAATCCTGCGCCGCCACGTCCCCGGCGTCAGCCTCGCGCCGCAGGAACTGGCGCAGATAGGGGTCGTCGCAGGTCTCCAGGGCCTCCAGCGAACCGGAAAAGACCGCCCTGCCCTCGCGCAGCACCAGCACATGGTCGGCGATGGCCCGCAGGCTGTCCAGATCGTGGCTGACCACCACGATGCTCATGTCCGGGAATCGCTCATGCAGGGAGAGCAGCAAAGCGTCCATGCGGGCGGCGGTGATGGGATCGAGGCCGGAAGTCGGCTCGTCGCAGAGCAGGATGCGCGGCTCGGCGATGATGGCCCGCGCCAGTCCGGCCCTCTTGCGCATGCCGCCGGAAAGCTGGTTGGGATAGTAGTCGGCAAAGTCCTCCAGCCCCACCAGCCGCAGCACCCGCAGCGCCGCCTCCCGGATGACGGCCTTGGGCAGGCGCACATGCTCCGTCAGGGGCAGGGCCACATTCTGCACGAGACTCAGTGCGCCAAGCAGCGCCCCGTCCTGGAAGAGCACGCCCATGCGGCGGCGGATGCGCCGGGCCTGCGCGGGCGGCAGGGCGAACATATCCTGCCCGCCGATGTGCACGCTGCCGCCCAGCGGCCGGGAAAGACCGATGATGTGCCGCAGCAGGGTGGACTTGCCGCAGCCGGAACCGCCCAGGATGACGGAGACCTTGCCGCCGGGCAGGGTGGCGTTGATGTCCCGCAGCACCACATGCTCGCCGTAACCGACGGTCAGGCTGCGGAACGTGATGTCCCATTGCGGGGAGGCGGACACGTCCTCCGCGCCCTGCTTCCGTAAGGAGAATTCGCTCATATCTTCCTCATTGGGCCGCCGGCTTTCGCCAGGGCGTGTTGACACTCAACAACCAGGGTCTGTTAACGCTATTCGCTGTCTGTTCGGGGGGAAGGGGCCCCCCCTCGCGTTGCTGTCGATGCTCGCAGCTTCCTGCGTCGCAACGAGCACGGCCCTACAGGCCGCCTTTCGGTCGCCACCGGCGCGGGAGGGCCCAGCCTTTTCGCAGCGAAGCGAGAAAAGGCGTTCCCGTGATCCTTCCCCCCAAGCCCCCATCCCTTCCCCAGCGCGCTTTTACCGGGAAAGAGTCAGGGAGGTGAGGCAGCCCTCACCCCAAAACAAGCGGAGCATGTACGGTCGTTTTTCCTTTTTTCTGGAACGCTACAGCAAAAACGAGGTCAGCACATAGTCGGCCACGAGGATGAGCACGCAGGAGATGACCACCGCCGACGTGGTGGCATTGCCCACGGCTTCCGGGCCCACGCTGTCCCGCCGCTGATGGGTGATGTACCCCTGACGGCAGCAGACCGTGGTCACCAGCAGGCCGAAGACCACGGACTTGAGAAAGCCCCCCGTCACGTCGTCCAGCGTCACAGCATGGGCGATGCGGTAGAAATACGCGCCTTCATTGATGCCCAGCATGGCCACGCCGGTGAGGTAGCCGCCGATGATGCCGATGGTGTCGAAGATGGCCGTGAGCAGCGGGAAGGAGATGAGCGCGGCCACCAGACGCGGGCTCACCAGATAGGCGATGGAGTTGATGTCCATCACGTCCAGCGCGTCGATCTGATCCGAGATGCGCATGACGCCGATCTCCGCGGCCATGGACGAACCGGCGCGCCCGGCCAGCATGATGGCCGTGAGCACCGGCCCCAGTTCGCGGATGAGCGAAAGGGAGACGGCCGAGCCGAGCAGGCCCACGGAACCGAACTGCACGAGAGTGTAGTAGCCTTGCAGGCCCAGCACCATGCCGCAGAAGATGCCGATGAGCGCGATGACGAACAGCGACTGATAGCCGATGGCGTACAACTGCTGCAACGTGCGGATGAAGATGCGCCGCGTGGTGAAGATGTGGCGCACGCCGGCCAGAAAGAAGAGCGTCGTGCCGCCCAGCGCGTCCAGTCCGCGCAGACAGCGTTCACCCAGCCGGGCGGGGAGGGAAAGGATGTTCATGGCGTTCCTTTGCGGGAGCGGCGCTGCCCGGGCATCCAGCATGCCCGGCGGCCGTCCGGCGTGCTATCCGGTCGTAAAGCATCTTGCCTTTGAAAAAGGCGGATGCAAGGGTCTGGCCCAAACCAGGCGGAAAAACCGCGTTTTTCCGCGAAACGGCAGGCCGTGGATTTGAAACGCACGGCGTTTCAAACTCAATGCTCTATTTGACCGCCTTTTTGGAGAGACGTATGGGCTTGCCCAGCCCCATACGACGCAAGGTCTCGCGGACGTTCTCCGCCTCCCGCTCGCTGCCCCGCAGAAGGACCTGCACGAGATAGACCTTGCCGCTCTTCTGCAGGCGCGTCCGCAGGCCCTTCTCTTCCAGCCGGGCCCGCAGGGCGTCGCCGTCGCCTTTGTCGCGGAAGGCGGCGGCCTGATAGACGTAATCGAATTTGGGTTCGGCTTTCGCCGCGGGCTTCTGCTCGGTCTTGGCCTCGGCCTTCTGCCCCGCGCGGTCCGTCCCGGCGGGCTGGGCCTTTGCCCGATCCTGCGGCGCGGAAGGCTGGATGCCCCAGGCGGCCAGGCTCTCACCCTGCGGACGCGCAAAGGGGTAGGCAGGGGCTTGCGGCTGTTCAGGCGCGGCCTGCGCCGTTTGTCCCTGCGCGTCCTTCCCCTGAGCTTCCTGTGCGGGAGCGGCTTGCCCCCCCTGCTCCCCCGGCTGGGCCGGCTGGTCGGGAGAAGACGCAGCCGCCCCGTCGCTGCCGCCGGCGGCTTCCGCGCCGGCGTCGGGGGCGTCTTTGCGCAACGGCAGCGGACGATCCAGCAGATCGGCCACGGACTCGCCGTCGTCCTCCACGGTGACGGGAGGCGTCTCCCGCGGCCGCTCATGCAGCAGGGCATTCACCCGTTCGGCGGGATTCTGCCCCTGTCCGATGATGACCCCCATGAAGAAGGCCCAGCCTACGGCCACGGCAAAGACCACCAGCAGGGCCGCCACCCCCAGGAACGGCAGATGCAGCAGGACTCTGGGGGGGCGGATCTCCGCCTTGGGGATGCGCTGGCGAACTTTTCGCAGGGGCTGGGGCATGAATGAACGGCGCTCCGCGATGCGTCCGGCAGGCTACATGGTTTCGGGCGCGCTCACGCCCAGGATGTCCAGCCCGTTGCGCAGCACCTGCCCGACGGCCCGCAGCAGAGCCAGACGCGCCAGGCTGCGCCCGCCGTCTCCGGCGTCCAGCACCTGATGCTTGGCGTAGTAGCTGTGCAGCATGCCCGCCAGATCCATAAGGTAATGGCTCACATGATGCACGGAGAGCGTCAGGGCCGCATTGGCGATCATGTCTTCCATACCCGCTGCCTTGCGCAGCAGGGCCATGTCTTCCGGCGTGTCCAGCGCGGCCAGCAGGGCCGGTTCACAACGTCCGGGCAGGTTCATGCCGCGTTCTTCGGCCCGGCGCAGCACGGCGCAGATGCGGGCATGGGCGTACTGCACGTAATACACCGGATTGTCCAGACTGCGCTGCTTGGCCAGTTCCAGGTCGAAATCCAGCGGGCTGTCGCTCTTGCGGGAAAGGAACATGAAGCGCGCGGCGTCCGTGCCCACTTCCTTGATGACGTCCGCCAGCGTCTCGAAGGTGCCCGCGCGGGTAGACATGCTGACGGGCTGACCGTTCTGCAGCAGGTTCACGAGCTGGATGAGCACCACGTCGAAGCTCTCGCGGGGCTGGCCCATAGCCGCGATGGCGGCGCGCATGCGCGGCACGTAGCCGTGGTGGTCCGCGCCCCAGATGTCGATGAGCCACTGATAGCCGCGGCGGTATTTGTCATGATGGTAGGCGATGTCCGAGGCGAAGTAGGTCAGCGTGCCGTCGGACTTGCGCAGCACGCGGTCCTTGTCGTCGCCCAGCTTCTCCGTGGCGAACCAGTAGGCGTCATCCTTGTGGTAGGTGTAGCCCGCCTCGTCCAGCGCGGCGAAGGCTTCAGCCACCTTGCCGCCCTCCACCAGCGTCTTTTCCGAGAACCACTGCTGATGCTCCACCCGGAAGTCGGCAAGATCCTGCTTGATGCCGTTGAGGATGTCCCGCATGGCGCGCTCATAACAGCGCTCCTTGCCTTCGTCCTCCGGCAGGTCGGCCAGGCTGTCGTCCTCGGCCAGCATCTCGCGGGCGATGTCGATGATGTACTCGCCCCGATAGTAGGATTCCGGCCACTCCACCGGACGGCCCTTGAGCTCCTGCACCCGCAGCCAGACGGAAAGGCCCAGCAGGCGCATCTGCAGGCCCGCGTCGTTGATGTAGTATTCCGTATCCACGGCAAAGCCCGCGCGGCGCAGCAGCCGGGCCAGGCTGTCGCCCACGGCGGCCCCGCGCCCGTGCCCCACGTGCAGCGGCCCGGTGGGATTGGCCGACACGTACTCCACCAGCGTCCTGCGGCCCGCGCCCACCGGGCTGCGGCCGTAGTCCGCCCCGGCGGCTTCGATGTCCAGCACGGTCTGCCGCCAGAAATCGGGGCTGAAGGTCACATTGATGAAGCCCGGCCCGGCCACTTCGGCCTTGAGGATATCCGCGCAGCGTTCCGGCAGCCCGGCGGCAAAGGCCTGGGCCAGCTCGCGAGGATTCTTGCCGGCTTCCTTGGCCAGCAGCATGGCCACATTGACGGCCAGATCCCCGTGACGGGCGTCGCGGGGCGGCTCGATGACGGCCTTCACAGGCCAGGAGAGCCCCATTTCCTCCACCATGCTCATGAGAGCGGAACGCAGCACTTCGACAGCACGCATGAAAAAACTCCCGCCGCGAGGGCTAGATGTTGAAATTTTCCAGGGATTCACAGGAATTGACGAGCATGACCCGCAATTCGGCACGCGCGGCCTCGTCCAGCTGGTCGAGGCACTGGCCCACCATCTTGCCGAGCACGGCCTTGGGGCCGAGCTCCAGCCAGCAGCGCACGCCGTCGGCATACTGTTGGCGGACGGTCTCGATCCAGCGCACGGAGGACACCATCTGCAACAGCAGGCTTTCCTTGAGGCTCTCCCCGTCCGTGAGGCCCCTGCCGTGCAGGTTGGCATAGACGGCGAAACGCGGACGCCGCCACACCGCCTTGCGCAGCAGCGGCTCCAGTTCCCGGTTGGCCTTTTCCATCAGCGGGCTGTGGAAAGCCCCGCTGACCTTGAGTTCCACGGCGCGCCCCTTGAGCGGCCGGACCTTGCCGCAGGCGAGGGCCACCGCTTCCTTGTCGCCGCTGATGACGTACTGGCCGGGAGTATTGTAATTGGCGATGATGAGCGGCCGGTCGCTCTCTTCGGCGGCCTCGCGCACCACGCCTTCCACCTGTTCGAGGCTCAGCTTGAGGATGGCCGCCATGCCGCCGCGCCCGTCGGGATCGGCCTCGGCCATGAGGCGTCCGCGCAGGCTCACGATCTGCAGCACGCTCTCCTCGTCCAGCACGCCCGCCGCCGCCAGCGCGGCGAATTCGCCCAGGCTGTGCCCGGCGGCGGCCACGGGATGCACCCGCCCGGCAAGCGCCCGCCACAGATTGAGGTTCACCACGGTCAGCGCCGGCTGCAGGGCGCGGGTATCGCTCATGGCGGCGTCGTCACCTTCCCAGAAGATCTCCCGCAGGGGCAGGCCGCTGATGGCCTCCGCGCGTTTCCAGAGCTGCATGGCCGCGCTGTCGGCCTCGGCCAGATCGCGCCCCATGCCGGCTTCCTGCGATCCCTGCCCGGGGAAGAGCAGAGCAATGGCGTTCTTCATCGCTGTTTCTCCATGCCTGTCGGCAAAAAAATGTGAAGGGTGTTTTTTTACGTTATCCGGCTCCGGCTTGCAAGTCCCGCCGCTCAAGGATAAGAGGACGGCATGCAGAAACGTTCTTCTCACGGCAGCCCCGGCGTCCGGCCCGACAGGAGATCCTCCGACCGGCACGGACGGCCCCGCGGCCGGGAAGCCGCGGCCCGACCGGCACGCTCGACCCGCACGGCGGCCGCCCCCGTCCTCGTCCCCCCCGCGCCCGAGGCCCTGGCCGGCTGCGCCCGTCAGGCGGGCCTGACCATCCCCGAGCAGGCCCTCCAGCCGCTGGGGATCTATCTGACGGAACTCATCCGCTGGAACAGCGTCATGAATCTGGTGGGCGCGCACGACTGGCGCGAGGCCCTCGCCAATCTGGCGGGCGACAGCTTCCATCTGGCCGCCTTCCTGGCCGACCTCCCCCTGCCCGAGGCCCCCCTGCACTGGGATCTCGGTTCCGGGGCGGGCCTGCCGGGCATCCCCCTGCGCATGGTCTGGGAACGGGGAGACTACTGGCTTGTGGAAGCGCGGGAAAAGCGCGCACTCTTCCTCTCCCGCATGCTGTGCAGCCTGCGCCTGCCCCGGACGCATGTCCACCGGGGCCGCGTGGAACACTTTTTCGGCACGCAGCCGCGCGGGGCGGACTGCGTCATCAGCCGGGCCTTCATGCCGCCGGAGGCGCTGCTGCCGCTGCTCGCGCCGCATCTGGCGCCGCAAGGGCTGGTCATCCTGCTCTGCAACCGACAGCCCGCCGCCCTGCCGCCGGGCTGGGAACGCGTCCGGCACCGCGCCTACAGCGTCCGCAGTTCCGCGGCCTCTGCCGCCGGAGAGACGCGCTGCTTCCTGGCGGTGCGTCTCCATGAGGCGGGAGCCCTCTCCCCGTCCGGCCCGTCCACCGATATCCCTTCCAGCGAGGTTTGACCGTGATCGAGACCTCTCCCGATCCCCTGTCCGCGGGCGTCGCCGCCTCGGAAGCCGTGCGCGATGCGCTGCAGAAACGGCAGCGGGCGCGCTTCTGGCTGCGCGGCCTCCTCTGGGCGCTCCTGACCGTGGGGCTGGCCTTCACCCTGCGCCTGCTCGAATGGCCCTGCTGGCAGAACCCCGAATACCGCCTGGGCAGCGAATGGCTGCTGGCCACCAACGACGCCTATCACTGGGTGGCCGGAGCCGAGGGCATCGGTCTGGCCGTGGGCCATCCCATGGCCGAGATGCTCCAGGGCATGGCCTCCCTGCTGGGCACCTACCCCGCCGCCGTGGCCTTCTGGTTCCCCATGATCCTCTCCACGCTGGTGGCGCTCATCGTCTTCGTCTGGGTCTGGGCGCTGGGCAGCATGGAAGCCGGCATGGCGGCCGGGCTCATCACCACCATCGCGCCCGGCTTCCTGGCCCGGACGCTGCTGGGCTATTATGACACCGACCTCGTCACCCTCTTCTTCCCCCTGCTGATGACGCTGGCCCCGGCCTGCTGGGCCATGCGCTACATGCTCCTGCCGCACACCCTGCTGAAACGCCTCATCCATACTTCCGGCCGGGTCATGGCCCGCCGGATCATGAGCTCGCAGGCCCCGCAGGAGGTGCGCCTCGGCTATCCGCTGCGCAAGCGCTGGGTGCTGCTGCTCACCCTCTCCGGCCTCATCTCCTGGTGGTCGCAGGAGTGGCATTCCGTCTTCCCCTATCTCATCCGCTACAATGTGGGGCTGCTGGCCTTCATGAGCCTCGTCATGGCCCCGCAGGGACGGCGCGGCCTGCTCCTGCTCGGCTCGCTGGCCTATGCCCTGCCCGCGCTGGCCGGCCTGCCCGGTCTGGCGGGCAGCGCCGTGGTGCTCGTGGCGGGCATGGCCCGCACGGAATGGGCCCGCAGCCTGCGCGCCGGGCTCACCCGTCCGCTCGTCCTGCTCCTGATCTGGGTGGGCGTGGCCGCCCTCATGCTGGGCGGCGGCATCCTGAACACGCTGATCTACCACTTCGGGGCCTACGCCAAGCGCGCGGGCGACGCCGCCGCCACGGCCGCCGGAACGGTGCTCGTCTACCCCTCGGTGGCCCAGTCCATCACCGAAGTGCAGGACCTGAGCCTCATGGCCCTGCTTTCCTACTTCCACCCCTGGATGGAGGCCGCCCTGCTGGGGCTCGTGGGCTTCGTCTGGGTGCTCATCCGCCGCCCCGGCGCGCTCTTCCTGCTGCCGCTTGCCGCGCTCGGCCTGCTCAGCACCAAGATGGGCGGCCGCATGGTCATGTTCGGCGCGCCCATCGTGGCCGTGGGCCTGACCCTGCCGCTCTACTGGCTCCTCCAGCGCATCCTGCGGGACAGCCTGCGCGGCGCCGTGGCGGGCCTCGTGACCTCGGCCCTGCTCATCGGCCTGCTGGTGGCCCCGTTCGCCGACATCATCCAGGCCATGTCCCAGGGCCCCATGATCAACCGCCGCCATGCCGACGCCCTGACCCGCGCGCGGGACGTGACCCCCAAGGACAGCACCCTCTGGCTCTGGTGGGACTGGGGCTACGCGGCCCACCATTTCGCCCGCCGCGCCACCATTGCCGACGGCGCGCTGCACAACGGCCCCTGGCTCTATCTGCCCGCCGCGGTCTTTGCCACGGACAATGCCCGCTTTGCCCGCCAGCTCATCCGCTACACGGCTCTAAAAGGCGGCGAGGCGGACGACGTCTTCCGCGGGCTGGACGGCGAGGCCGCCCAGGCCCTCATGGACAAGCTGCGCTCGCCGGACACGCCGCTGGTGGAGGCGCGCGGCAAGCAGTACCTCGTGGTGAGCTACGAGATGCTGCGGCTGGGCTTCTGGATCAGCAATTTCGGCAGCTGGAACTTCCGCACCAAGGAGGGCGAAGGCGGGGCCATGTCCATCGTCACGCGGGCGCTGGCCTACAATCTCAAGGAAGGCGCCGTGCAGCTCGAAGGCAGCCCGTCGCCCATCTATACGGCCACCATCAGCGTCTTTGACGAAACGGGGGTCGTCACCCGCGACTACGTGCAGGAATGGGCCGACGCCCACCCGCAGGCCAGCCTGGAAGAACAAAGCGCCTTCCTGAGCAGCCGCCGCAACGTGCATTGCCTCTTCAACCGCGTCACCGGCGAAAAACTCGTGCTCGACAGCGGCATCTACAACTCCCTCATGGTGCAGCTCCTGCTGGCCTCGCCGCAGGACACCCGCTTCTCCCCCTACTTCAAGCTGGTGTACGACAATGTCTTCGCCCGCATCTACGAGGTGCTGTAGGCCCGGCCTTCCGTCTCATTCGTGATGATAGGGGATATTGCGGGCGATGCACTCCGCCCGGTAGAGCTGTTCCAGCAGCAGGACGCGGGCCAGCTCGTGCGGCAGGGTCATGGGGCCGAGGCAGAGGGTGCGGCGGCCCGCGGCGCGGATGCGTTCATCCAGCCCGAAGGGCCCGCCGATGATGAAGCAGGGCCTCCCGGCAGCCTGCCGGTCGAGATCCTGCAGCAAGGCCGCGAACTGCGGCGAGGTCAGGCTCGCGCCGCGCTCGTCGAGGATGAGGGGGATGTCCTGCGGGGTCAGCGCTTCCAGCAGGCGCTTGCCCTCCTGTTCGTTGCGGCGCGGCACGGGCAGGGAGGCGTCCCCGTCGCGTACTTCGGTCACGTCCAGCGGCCGCCAGCGGCGGATGCGCTGGCCGTAATGTTCGGCGGCCGCCTTCCAGAAAGCGGTCTTGATCTTTCCCACACACAGGATACGCAAGGGTTTGCCTGCCATGTCTCCCTCTTTTCGATCTGATCCCGCTCCGCAGCCCGTCCCGTCCCGGGGCCCACGCGTCAGCGCCGACCCGCTCGAGGCCGCGGCCGGACTGCGGTCCGGCGGCATCTGGGCCTTCCCCACGGAGACCTTTTACGGGCTCGGCTGTTCGCTCTTCGATGCGGACGCGGTGCGGCGGGTGTATCAGCTCAAACGGCGTCCCGTCCAGCGCCCTCTGCCGGTGCTGGCGGGCGGCATGGAGCAGCTTGCGGCGCTCGTCCGGCTGGACGAGGCCCCGCGCGGCCTGCTGGAACAGTTCTGGCCCGGCCCGCTCACCGTACTGCTCTCCCCGTTGCCGGGAACGGCCTCCCGCCTGCCGGATCAGGTCTGCGGCCCCACGGGCAAGCTGGCCGTGCGGCTGACGCCCCATCCGCTCACGGCCCGGCTCTCGCGGGAAATGGGCGCGCCCCTGACCTGCAGCAGCGCCAATCTCAGCGGCCGCCCCGCCGCCCGGCTGGCGCATGAACTGCCGCCGGAGCTGCTGGCCCCGCTGGACGGCCCGCACGACGGCGTGCTGGACGCCGGGCCGGAACCGCAGGGCGGCCTGCCCTCAAGCATCGTGGAACCGCTGCCGGACGGCGGCCTGCGCCTGCTGCGCGCCGGAGCCGTCAGCGCGCAGGCCCTGCGGGCGGCGGGCTTTGCCTGCCTGGAATAGCCCTTGCGGCCCGCCGCGCCCTGACGTACCATCATTGGCCACGAGGTCAGCATGAAAAAGTCGGTCACCTGCCCCCTGTGTCATCAGTCCTATGAGATCTATGCCAATCCCGCGCCCACGGTGGACGTGATCATCCACGACCCGCAGCGCGGCGTGGTCATCATCGAGCGCGGCCACGAGCCGCTGGGCTACGCTTTGCCGGGCGGCTTCATCGACGACGGCGAACAGGCCGAAGCCGCCGCCCGCCGGGAAATGAAGGAAGAGACCAGCCTCGACGTGGAGCTGACCGGCCTGCTGGGCGTCTACTCCGCCCCCTGGCGCGATCCCCGCCGCCACACCATGAGCACGGTCTTCGTCGGACGCGCCGCCCATCCCGAACAGCTTTGCGCCGGAGACGACGCGGCCCGCGCCGCCTGGTATCCGCTGGACGCCCTGCCCGCGCCGCTCTGTTTCGATCACGGCATCATCCTTTCCCATTTCCGGGAGGTGCTGGCCGGACGCCGCGCCCTTGCCCCCATCCAGCCGGATGCGCCCGTCGCGCCGGGCGGCGGAGAAAGGGCATGAGCTACCGCAACCTGGCGGAGTGCGTGGCCGATCTGGAACGCGCGGGGCAGCTTGTCCGCATCGACGCGGAGATCGACCCGCATCTCGAGCTGGCCGCCATCCAGCGCCGGGCCTTCGCCGCCCAGGCTCCCGCCCTGCTCTTCACACGGGTCAAGGGCTCGCGCTTCCCCATGCTGAGCAACCTTTTCGGCACCCGCGAGCGCCTGCACTTCATCTTCCGGCACAGCCTGCGCGCCGTGGAAGGCGTGCTCGCCGCCAAGGCCGACCCCGCCGCGGCTCTGCGGCATCCGCTGCGCTCGCTGCGGCTGCTCCCCGCCCTGCGGCACATGCTGCCCCGCCTGCGCCGGAGCGGCCCGGTACCAGTCCTGTCCCACGCCTGCCGGGTGGCCGATCTGCCCCGGCTGGTCAGCTGGCCGCAGGACGGCGGCCCCTTCATCACCCTGCCGCTGGTCTATTCGGAAGATCCGGCCCGTCCCGGCCTTGACGCCTCCAATCTCGGCATGTACCGCGTCCAGCTCGGCGGCAACGCCTACGCCGAAGACGAAGTGGGCCTGCATTACCAGATCCACCGGGGCATCGGCGTCCATCACGCCGCCGCGCTGGAGCGCGGCCACGCCCTGCCGGTGCACGTCTTCGTCGGGGGGCCGCCCGCCCTGACCGTTGCGGCGGTCATGCCGCTCCCGGAGGGCCTTTCCGAATTGCGCTTCGCCGGACTGCTGGGCGGCCGCCGCGTGGACATGGCCTGCGCCCCCGGCCGGCCGCTGCCCGTGCTGGCTGAAGCGGATTTCTGCCTCAGCGGCTACATCCTCCCGCACTGCAAGCCCGAAGGGCCCTTCGGCGACCACGTCGGCTACTACAGCCTGCAACATGATTTCCCCGTGCTCAAGGTGACGGGCGTGCATCACCGCCCCGACGCCATATGGCCCTTTACGGTGGTGGGCCGTCCCCCGCAGGAAGATACCGTATTCGGCGACTTCATCCATGAGCTCACCGGCGCGCTGGTGCCGCAGGTCTTCGAAGGCATCCGCGAAGTGCACGCCGTGGACGCGGCCGGGGTACATCCGCTCCTGCTGGCCGTGGGCAGCGAACGCTATACCCCCTATGAGGCGCAGCGCCGGCCGCGCGAACTGCTCACCGCGGCCCTGCATCTGCTGGGAACCACCCAGACCGCGCTGGCAAAATACGTGCTGCTGGCCGCGCACGAGGACGCGCCCGGCCTTTCGGCGCGGGACGTCATGGGCTTCCTGCGGCATCTGCTGGAACGCACCCACTTTGACCGGGACCTGCATTTCCTCACCCGCACCACCACGGATACCCTGGACTATACGGGCCTCGGCCTCAACGAGGGGTCGCGCCTCATCTGGGCGTCGGCGGGCGAGCCTGTGCGGAGCCTGGGCAACGGCCCGGACGCTCTGGGCGACCTGCCCGCCCTGCCGGAGGGCTTCGGCGACGTGCGTTGCGCCGGGCCCGGACTGCTCGTCCTGCGCGGCCCGCGCCACGATCTCGGCCGCAACGAGCCCGACCCGCGCATGGAAGCGCTTGCCGAGGCCCTGGCCCGCTGGCCACAGCGCGAGGCCTTCCCGCTCGTCACGGTCTGCGACGATGCGGCCTTCTGCGCGGCCTCGCCGTCCAACTGGCTGTGGACGACCTTCAGCCGCTCCGACCCGGCAACGGATACGTACGGCGCCCACGGGCGCACCCATGCCCGGCACTGGAGCTGCGAGGCCCCGCTCATACTGGACGCCCGCCTGAAGCCCTTCCACGCCCCACCGCTGGAGGAGGACCCGCAGACCGTCCGCCGGGTGGAAGCGCTGGCCGGGCCGGGCGGCCCGCTGCACGGCCTGCTGGGCTGACACGCGCCGCCAAATATTTGTTGTGCTGTTCGCTGGTTATTTGGGGGGAAGGGGAACCCCTCGCGCTGCTGTCGATGCCCGTAAGGCTCCTGCGTCGCCTAACGGGCACGGCCCTCCGGGCCGCCTTTCGGTCGCCGCCAGCGCGGGAGGGCCCAGCCTTTTCGCAGCTAAGCGAGAAAAGGCGTTTCCGAAAACCTTCCCCCCAAGCCCCCCATCCCTTCCCCAGCGCGCTTTTGCCGGGGAAAAAGTCAAGGAGACGAGGCAACCCCGCCTTCAAGGCAAGCGGTGCATGTACGGAAGATGTGGATTATCTGTTGAAACTATTTTTAAAATTAGTGCTAACAGCCCCTAACGGGCACGGCCTGCGGCCGCCTTTCGGTCGCCCCTTGCGCTGGAGGGCCCAGCCTTTTCGCAGCTAAGCGAGAAAAGGCGTTTCCGAAAACCTTCCCCCCAAGCCCCCACCCCTTCCCCAGCGCGCTTTTGCCGGGGAAAAAGTCAGGGACACGAGGCCCCCCGCACGCAAACGCAAACAGCATGTACAGATGATTTTTATCCTATGGAATTATTTGCAAAATGGGTATTGAGCCGCTTGGAGCTTTTTCAGATTCAAACCATACGGCCTGTCGTTTCGCGGAAGAAATGCGCTTTTTCCGCTCGCTTTGGGCTGGCGGCGCTGTGCCGCCGCTTCGCGCTTTGCCTTTTTCCCTGGCAAAACGCGCTCAAAACGCAGCCCCTTTTTCCCACCGGAACACGCCGCAGGACGCAACGCCCGGCTGTTCCCCTGCTCAACTAAGGATGACCAAGGATAGTTCCCATGAAGATCGCCATGCTGCAATGTAATGTGGTTACCGGCGACGTGGCCGGCAATGTGGAGCGCATTGTGGCCGCCGCCTGCGATGCCGCCGCCCGCGGCGCCGACCTCTGCGTGACGCCGGAACTGGCCCTGTGCGGGGCCGGTCCGGGCAGTTTCCTGCGCGCCGACGATTTCGCCCAGGGCTGCCGGGCCGGGCTGGACCGTCTGGCCGAAGCCCTGCGGGACGGCCCGCCGCTGCTGGTGGGTGCGCCCGTGGCCAGCTCCTACGACGAAAAACTGCTCTCCAACGCCGGGGTGCTGGTGCACAAGGGGCAGTGGCAGCCCGTTTCCCGCAAGGTCTATCAGAGCAGCGGGCAAGATGTGGAATCCCGCTATTTCGACCGGGGCGTGACCTGCGGCCTCATCTCCGTGGGCGGCTGGCGCGTGGGCGTCGTCCTCTGCGAGGACTCCTCCACCGAGGACGGCGCGTTCTGGAAGATCCAGTACGCCAGCGGGCACAGCCCCCTCATGGAGCTGATCCAGCGCGGCGTGGACGCCATCGTGCATCTGTCGGCGGCCCCCTTCAGCATCGGCTCGCAGGGAATGGCCGAGCGCCTGCTCTCCCATGTGGCGGCCCGCCACCACATCCACCTCTTTTCCGCCAACCTCGCCGGCGGCTACGATAACCGCATCTTCAGCGGCCAGAGCCTGGCCTTCGACCCCACGGGCCAACTTCTCGCCCGCGGCAAAGCCTTTGCCGAGGACGTGCTGGTGGTGGACACCGCTGCACCTGAAAACAACGACATCCAGCCGCTGGCTTCCTGCATCGAGGAGGCCGTCTGGCGGGCGCTGACCCTCGGCGTGCGCGATTTCGTGCGCAAATGCGGCGGTGAACGCGTCATCGTGGGCCTGTCCGGCGGCATGGACTCCGCGCTCGTGTGCAGCGTGGCCGCCGAAGCCCTCGGCCCCGAAAACGTCTTCGGCGTGCTCATGCCCTCGCCTTACAGCAGCAAGGGCTCCGTGGACGACAGTCTGGCCCTGGCCGCCAATCTCGGCGTCAAGACCGTCACCCTGCCCATCGATCCGCTCATGGACTGCTACCGGCAGAGCCTCGCGCCGGGGCTGGAATGCTTCCCCCCCTACGAGGGCGAGCTGACCTTCGAGAACATCCAGGCCCGCATCCGCGGCAGCCTGCTGGCCGCCCTGGCCAACCGCGCACGGGCGCTCATCCTCAATACCGGCAACAAGAGCGAAGGCGGCATGGGCTACTGCACCCTCTACGGCGATGCCGTGGGCGCGCTGGCCGTCATCGGCGACCTGACCAAGACCGAAGTCTACGCCGTGGGCCGCTGGTACAATGCCTCCCGCGGGCAGGAGATCATCCCCACCGCCATCTTCGACAAGGCCCCCTCGGCGGAACTCCGCCCCGGCCAGAAAGACGAGGACAGCCTCCCCCCCTACGATCAGCTCGACCCCGTGCTGGAAGGCCTGCTCGCCAGCTCCGCCCTCGGCGAGAAGGACAGCCACCCCGACGGTGCAGGCGAACTCACCCGCGAAGTCCGGCGGCGGCTCTTCACCTCCGAATTCAAGCGGCGGCAGTCCCCGCCCGCTCTCTTCGTCAGCCGCGTCCCCTTCGGCCCCGGCTGGTCCGTGCCCATGGCCGGCCGTTACCGCATGCCCAAGGGCGGGTAGAAATCCGGCTGGACAGCTTTTTTGTGGGGGAAAGGGGGGACTTTTTGCAAAAAGTCCCC
>DWYJ01000060.1 GCA_019118745.1 Candidatus Desulfovibrio gallistercoris
TTGCCTCTTGCGCGTTGGGCTGTCGTTCAATTGGCAGGACGGCGGATTCTGGCTCCGCTAATCAAGGTTCGAGTCCTTGCAGCCCAGCCAACAAAACTTCATAGTGCGTCCCCATCGTCTAGCCGGCCCAGGACAACGGCCTTTCACGCCGTCGACAGGGGTTCAAATCCCCTTGGGGACGCCAAAGATTTCAAAGGGTTACATCGAAAGATGTGACCCTTTTTTCGTTGGGGAACGGTTTCGGAAACGGTTTTTCAGCACCCGTTTCCGTGCCTCTGCCAGAGCTTCGGGCCTGACTCAGGCCGTCTTGCGCCGGATGCGGACAACGGCCTTTTCGCCGTCGGGAGAGGGGAAAGGGATGACCTTGCCACCCTGCCCCACCGCTGCCGTTGCCGCAAAGGAATGCGTCACGTTCGCATGGCGTGCGCTCAGGCTCTCCAGTGCTCCCCGCGTCTCCTCAAGGCCCAGCGACTTCAAATACAGGGCCGTGGTATTGGGGGACTTGTGCCGCAGGATAGCCTGGATCACGCTCACGGGCTGCCCCAGCCGGTACAGGATGCTCGCGGTCAGATGGCGAATGGCATGGAAGCCGAAAGGCCGTACCCGTGCCCGTTCGCACAGCGTCCGCATGAAGTGCATCCGCTCCTTGAACGGCTTGCCGTACTGTTCCGCGCAAAAGCCGCCTTCCTGCTCGCAGACGAAGACATGCGTATGCCGGGGGAACGTCCGATGCTCCTGCCACCAGCGCAGAGCCTCGAAAAGCTCTCCGGTCATGGGCAGCCAGTCATATTCCAGGCTGCCGCCCTCCCGCTTGCGGGTACCAAGGCGGATCCGGCGATTGCCGAAGTCCACATCTTCCCAGCACAGGCGGAAAAGCTCGCTGCGCCGCGCACCCAGATGCAGATAGGCCAGCAGCAGGACGCGATCCTGTCCCTGTGTCTGCTGGAACACCTTCCAGAAGTCCGCTTCCGGCGGGATGTAACGCGGGCTGCGTTCCTCGGGGAACTTCTCCACAAGGCAGGGGTTGGGGCCGGGCATACCAAGGTATTTCATGCCCCAGTTCCAGGCGGCCACCAGATTCTTTCTGTCCTTGTTGGCCGCATTGCCGGATCGCAGTTCATACTGGATACGCAGCGCGGCCAGCACCTTGCCGGGCGTCAGGCTGGCGACCGGGGCGTCAGGATCGACGATAGCCACCTGCCGTTTGCCGGTCCCCTGCTTCGCGGCAAAGAGTTCACGCAGCGCCTGCCGCTTCTCATTATAGGTCTTGCGACTGTATTTTTCCGCGTGATCCAGATACTTTTCCGCCCACTGCCGCAGGGAACAGGCCGTGTCTATCTCCTTGTTCCAGTCCTTTTTCCTCTCCTCTGCCTCCCACGCCAAGGCTTCCGCCTTGGTGTCGAACAGTTTTTGCCGGATGATCCCGTTCTTCTGAACTCTTCCTTTCCATTTGGGATGGCCATTTTTCTGGATCTTCGAGGGCATGTGCACTCCGTAAGGCGTCCACGACATTGCGCTCGAAAAAGAGGATCCGCCCACTGGGGCCGGTAGGCCGTATCCCACCGAAGGCTTTATAGTACCTCCGGATGCTGTCCTTATCAATCCCGAAGATGCGGGACAGGTCGTCAGCAGTCAGGCATCGTCCCAGTTCTTTTTCGATATATGTCATGGTGCCTCCAAAATTTCTTTCATCATAGCAGCGGAGGACAGCCCGTCGAGAAAAAACTCGAGTTACATAAAATATGTTCTTATATACTTATATTTTTATGGTTTCTGAATCCTCTAAATCGCTCGTGTAAAAGTGGCGCACAGCATCTTTTCAGCAATAAACATGAATACATATATAAATTTTACTTTTTCCTGTAGAGCGAAATTTTTTTGATGATGGCCTGGTACGCTTCGTGACTCTTTTACTACATATTACAGACAATTTTCATAACTTTTTTTAACTAAAACAGAGCTTTTTGATAATTTTTACGACAGTTTTCATAGCAATTTGGAACATTTTTCATACTTTTTACGACATTATTTTTACATTTTTAATTTCATTGCATCTTCTCTAATATGTTTTATGCTCGAAGCAAGAGCTAACATACGCTTCGCTTTGTTAGGCTCTTGCCCACGATGCTGCGCTTCGCTGGCATCTTACGGGGGGATTGCGGCTGCGCCGCAAGAGAAAGGTAATATGAAATCATGTACGAGGAATCATATGAAAGGAAAACACATGAATGATACAGTATCAAAACAGAGGACCTATTGTGTCTCTGTCCGGTTTTCGGCCCAGGAAAAGGAAGAACTTGATGCCGCGCGCGGCAGGACAGCGGCAGGCCGCTTTTTGCGGGAAGCGTTTTTGCAACGGAAGACAATCATCGTGCCAGAGTGCAATCGTCAGGCGTGGAGCGAACTTTCCCGTTCCGCGTCCAACCTCAACCAAATCGCGCACCACCTCAACCTCTCCGGCATGGCTGCGCACGAGCTGAGCCTGGTCGCTGACATCCGCGCCGAGCTATCCTGCTTTCGAGCCAGTCTCGTGGGGGCCAGGCTGACAGGGGAGCGAGACGGGGACGACAGATGAAGAGCATGCGGCGCGTCAGCCGGGGGAGAAGCTTTCTGGGCCTGATGACCTACCTCCTGCGGCGCGACGCCGAGCACAGACAGCAGCCGGGCGTGCCCATCGGGGGGACGGTCTGCGGCACGACGGCTCGAGACATAGCCCGCGAACTGCGCTCCGCCGCCCAACAACGCCCGGATATCATCAAACCGGTCTGGCATCAGGCCCTGCGCCTGCCGCAAGGAGAGCGCCTCCCTCCGCTCACATGGTGTCGCATCGCGGAAGTCTTCATGGAAGAAATGGGTTTTGATACGGCCCAGCAGCCGTATGCCGTGGTGCTGCACGATGACCCGCAGGGACAGCATATCCACATAGCCGCTTCGCGGGTCGGCATGGACGGGCGGATCTATCTTGGACAGAATGAGAATTTGCGGGCAAGCCGCCTTATGATCGAGCTGGAAAAACGCTTCGGCCTGCAACGGACGCCGGGGCCGGATGCCCACGTCAGCCAGCGCCGCAGACCCACGCGCCGGGAACAGGGCATGCGGCAGCGCACCGGTGAAGCCGTGCCGCGTGAGGTGTTGCAGGACAGGATCGACGCCGTGCTTGCCGTCGGCCCTGTCGCTTGGGACGACTTCAAGGAACGGCTGGCGGCTGACGGCATAAGCTGTTTGCTGAATCAGTCCCCCAGCACAGGCCGCGTCTGCGGTATATCCTTCAGCTATGGCGGGCTGCCCTTCAAGGGCAGTCAGTTGGGCAAGGCTTACGCCATTGCCGGACTCCAAAAACGGGGTCTGTCCCTTGTGTCGCTGCCGGTGCGGGAAGACACTTCACCGGCTCCCGAAGCTGCGGCTATGCCCGCTCCGACCGCAATGGCAGAGCAGCTGACCACGCGCCCCAAGACCCTGGTTGAGGCCATACTCGGTCATCCCCCGCCTGAATCTCTCCAGAAGCCCGCCCCACGACCTGCGGACACAGCCGCCCAGACTGCACCTTTGCCGCAGGAAGAGCCTTTCCTGCCCGCAAACGAGGACAGCCCGCCGGAAAGTCCTCCTGCCGTTTCCGATAACATGGAAGCGGAAGAGGAAACCGCGTGCGAATGGCGTCCGCGTTTCGGGCCGGGCTGATGTATAAAGGGATAGTTGGGAACATATTTCCACTATTTCCTTTCTGGGCGTTTCTCAGCTCAGGACTCATTAAAAGTGGAAGATAACAATAGCCAAAATATAAATTACTAGGTGGTGTCGTCAAATTAAATAGTATGTTATAATCTCTTCACTTACAATGAGGAGAGACTATATGGCGGCACATCGGAGGCATGATATTTCCGACAAGGTATGGGCAAATATTGAAAAACTTCTTCCCGGTTCCAAAGGCTGTGTCGGTCGTCCTTCCACCGATAACCGATTGTTTATCAACGCCGTCTTCTGGATACTGAGAACCGGGGCTCCGTGGCGGGATTTGCCCCCTGATCTTGGCGACTGGAAAAATACACATCGCCGCTTCTGCCGATGGCGAGATCGGGGCGTTTGGGAGAAAATACTCGAAGCTCTCATTGTCGAACCTGATTTTGAATGGCTCATCATTGATGCCAGCCATTGCAAAGCACATCCCCATGCGGCGGGCGCTGCGGGAGGTAATGAGGCCATGAGCCGCACAAAAGGGGGCTCAACTCAAAAATACATCTGGCCGTGGATGCGCATGGTATGCCGGTCAGAGTTATTGTTACAGAAGGTACCCGAGCTGATTGCAAAGAGGCCTGTGCGTTGATTGACGGGTTGAGTGCCGGAGCACTTTTGGCTGATAGAGGCTACGATACGGAGAGTGTTCTCCGTAAAGCAGGTGAATCCGGTTTCCAGGTTGTCATCCCGCCAAAGAGAAGTCGTAAAATATCACGCAACTATGACAGAGAGCTCTACAAAGTCAGGCATCTTGTCGAGAATGCTTTTCTCCATCTCAAACGCTGGCGAGGAATTGCTACACGGTATGTCAAAAGATGCGCCTCTTTTCTTGCCGCCGTTCAAATTAGATGCATATCTTTGTGGGCAAATATAATTTGACGACACTGTCTAAGAGAAACACATATGAGCAGAAATCGTAGTGTATGACTATGTGACACCAGTATTTTGAACGGACAAGCATATTTTCTATATTGCTATTTCGACTATACTGTTTATTGTTATAATATCTATAACATGTTGTATTACATCGATGAAAAGCAAGAAGTACAGCTCGAATAGCGCAAGGAAAGAGAGATTTTTTCCACAAGATTCTCGACGCCGCCTTGCCGGTAGCGGCTTTTCCATTTCCTAGCAGTATATAGGCTTACGCAAAATCCTGCGGCTACGACAGCAGCGGGTATGTTGTCCAGGCGCCGAACAACTTCTTCTTAGAGCGGATTCGCATTGAAATTGTGTCCAATTTCAATGCTGACGCTGCCCTCACACTACGGAAAAAGCGTGGTTTTTCCGTGTGTTCGGTTGCGGGTAGTCGCTATTGCGACTACCCAAGCAATCCACATTTTCAATGTGGAATTGCTCTAAGCCCTGGGCGCAAGTTTGGCATTCTTATGACTGTACCCCTTTTATCCAGCTCCCTTGCTGGCTTGCGTGCGAACTTCCTGCTTGCCGAACAAAGAAAGGAGGAACAATCTATCGGAGTACAACAGCTTGTAGCTGATCATGTATAACTCCAAAATATCCGTATAAAAAATGGGCGCGATTGGGAAACCATCGCGCCCGAATAATCGCGGCTGTGGGGTTTACAGGTATCAGAACTTGTAAATGAAGCTCACGTTCACATTCCACGCATCCTCAAGGGAGTTGGCTGGAGTATAGGTTCCGTTCTTGTGGAAGCCGCCCCAGACCTTGGAGGACTGATCCAGCCACAAGGCGATGTAGTTGGCTTCCACCAGCAGGCGCAGATTGTCATATATCTGGTAGGAGGACATGAGGCCGAATTCCGCGGCATAGTCCTTCTGCGTCAGATAAATTCCGCCGTTGGTGTTGAGATCGTAGAAATCCGTGCCGTAGCTGAAGCCCGTACGCCCCGGCACATCCAGCTCGCCCTTGATGTAGCGGGCCATGCGCGGCGCGTTGGTGCCGTTGTAGAAGTTGACGCGGATAGTGTGGCTGAGTTTGTCCATGAAACTCAGATCCCGGATGCGCGCCCCGATGCCCCAGGTTCCGGCCAGAGTGTAGCCCAGCACGGCGTCCCGGCCGATGGTCCAAGTGCCGAGCGTGCCAAAGCCGGAAAAGCCGCTGGTGCTTTCGTTATTGTAGTCAAAAGACGGCAGGCGCTCGGAACCGTTGCGGGGATTGCCGTCGTCGCCGCTGGAATACCAGCCGTAAATGCCCGGCGTGCCCCAGTCCAGCTTGTACTCTGCCAGCAGGGAAGCATACCAGCCGCTGCGGTTCAACGCCTGTACGCCACTGTCGAAGCTGCCGTAATTGGCGCTCCAGGCCAGACGGAAGGGATCAGCCGCCGTGATGTCGCCGGTCAGCCCCGCCCAGAAGGCCGTACCGTAGGCGTACGTCGCATGCCGTCCAACCTTGTCGTTGCGCAGGGCATACCAGGCCGGGCTTATGCCCGTGCCGTATCCGCTTCCGTAATAATCGTTTCCCGCACGAAAGGCATTGTCGCCTACCATGCCCAGCATGGCCCAGGGCGTCAGGCGCAGTCCGTCAAAGGTCAGCGGCAGCACCAGACCGAAAATATCCACATTGTCCAGATAATTGTCCGGCGCATAGCCCGTGCCGTCATCCGTCCAGTTGTCGTTGAAAGGGCGCGCCCAGAAGGCGGTCAGGCCCACGGTCTCATTGAACGGTACGGACACGCTGATTCCGGCCACGTCGGCATCAAAGACCTGTGAGGCTTCGGAGGCGTAATCCGGCAGGAAGATGCGTTGCAGCCCCATGCGGGTGCGGATGTCCGTGCCGGGGATAAGCCAGTCCAGGTAGGCGTGCTTGACCTTGGTGATGTTGCTGCCGTCCGTGCCCAGCGCGCCGCCTTTGCCGGCACGTCCCCAGGTAGCAGCTCCGATTTCAAAATAAATGGAGCCGGAAAGGGCCTCGGAAGCCACGGCGTCCAGTTGCAAGCGGACACGAGTCTTGGCCTCGAAGTCGTCCTCCCCCCAGCGGCCCCAGCCGGTCACGCTATTGCCGTGCCGGTCCTTTCTGACGAAGCTGCCCCCGTCGCCATATTCCAGCATGTTGATCCAGACGCCCTTGGCTTTGAACTCAATAGCATGGCTTTCAGCAGCGGGGACAGCGCATAGGGCCGCCAGCAAAGGTATGACAAGATGTTTTTTCATGGGTTGCTCCTTGCTATGAGGATTTGTTGCACGAAAGGGAGGAAGCATTCTGCACCGCGCAGAGGTGATCGCGCAGCATGCCGAGAAACAGATCATATTCTTCGGAAATTTCATGCTGCTTGCGCTTGATGTAGCCGAAACTCAGGCATTTTCCGCAGCCCTCAAGAGGAATGTCCCGAATGGGGTACTTGCCGAACTGCTGGTTCATCAGACGGATGCCGAAATTGCAGATATCGGTATGCAGCAGCATTTCGATGATCTGATTATCGCTGTTGGTGAAAAAAAGACTTTTGAAGCGGCTGGCCTTGGCCATGCCCACGCTGATGGTGTCCAGGTGATGTTCTATGGAGAAGAAGTCGTGCATGGGCTGGATGAAGGGCAATTCCTCCAGTTCGGCAAACGTGATGGACTGCCGATCGTACAGGGGGCTTTTCGGCCCCACATAGATGCAGGGCTCGTGCTGTGATATTTCCGTATAAACAAGTTCCTTATGGCCCAAAACATGGTCGAAGATTTTTCGCTGATCCCGGGCGATGTAGACAATGCCCATATCCGCCGTGCCGTCATCCACATAGCCGACGATCTCCCTCACGGTCCCTTCCAGAAAGACCATGCGGCATTTGTCCAAGGCCCTGTCATTATACAGCAGGCAGAAGAGATGGGAGATCATGGTGGATGGATAGCAGGCGATGCTGATGCGCCGTTCACGCCGGGGCCTGCTCATCTCCTTCATAAGGCGGGTACGTTGCAGGATGCCGCAGGCCTGCTGATAGCACTCCCGCCCGGCATCGGTCAGATGCACCCCCTTGTTGGTGCGGACAAAGAGCGTCAGGCCCAGTTCGTCCTCCAGCATGGCGATATACTTGCTGACGCTGGATTGCGACGTGTAGAGCGCCTCCGCCGCCCGGCGGGTGCTGCCCAGTTCAGCGGTTTTGATGAAGCATTCCAGTTGGCGGAATTCCATATGCGTTTCCTTTTTCCCTTTGACCTTGGGGCGTAGGTTCACAAAGCGTTTTCCAGCGCGTTTCGGGGAGCGCGCCCGTGGCGGCCACGCGTCCTGAATTTAACCATAGGCCACGAGGGGCGTTCCGGCCTTGACGGCCAACGAGACGGTGAAATAGAGAACGCGGCCGTTTCGTTCCGCATGATACGGCCTGAGAGGGGAACCGAAGGCATCCCGCAGCTCTCCGAGCAGGTCGCCTGCCCGAACATGCGCTCCGGCCGTCACTGTCGGATACCAGCAGCCGTGCTGTTCCGCTTCCAGATAGACGGGATCGCGTATCTCCCGCTGCCGGTCAGCGGGCGGCGTTGCGTCCCCGGCCTCCAGCAGGCCCAGATGTCGGAGCAGGGAGCGGATGTCACGCTTGTAGGCCTCGACCTCTTCCCGGCTCCAGCGGCCATTGCCGCCGCGCTCAATGAGCAGGGACGGCACGCCGCGCAGGGCCGCCGCGTTGTAGGCACCCGTCGTCGCGGAGGACAACACGCGCTCCTCTACATCCAGCGTTCTGGCCGCGGCGCGGGCGGCCTCGGTCACAGCCTCGGCGGCAACGCCGGGGATGTAGACGAAGGGATGCATGCTTTCATGCAGGTCGCCGCCGTGCATATCGATATAGAAATCCGCCATATCCTGAAGCTCGGTAAGGATATGGGCCAAGCGTTCGGCGGAACTGCCATCCGCTTTGCCCGGAAAAACGCGATTCAGGTTTTTGCCGTCCTCAGCCACCACGGCGGGCAGGCGTTCCGCAAAGCCTGACGGATTGGCGATGGGCACGATGGCGAGCGAGCCGCAGATCTCCTCCGGCCGCCACTGTGCCGCCAGTTCGATGGCCGCCTGTATGCTGCAATATTCGCAACCGTGTATGCCCGCCGTCAGCAGTACCCTTTTGCCGGGACGTGTCCCGCGTAAAAAGGTGGCGGAGAGGGGGACGCCGTCACGTGTCGGCGTGACTGAGATCTTTTGTCCGGGGGCCAATTGTTTCCATAAGCTAGGTAAGGTGTTCGACATGGCAGAATATCCTTTGGATTTGGGAAGCAAGGAGGTCAGGCGGAGCGCGGAGCATGTCCCGCATGAGCAAAACATGGCAAATGGAACAGACGCCTTACAAAGGGCAGCAAAAAGAGACTGCGCCCCAGATAAAAGGCCAGATAGGCCGCCCACAGTCCGTCATTGCCAAAGCGGGGAACGGCCATACCCCAGACAAGCGCAAAAAGCAGCAGCGCCAGCAGGGTGGAAAGAAAAACCGGACGAGTATGGGACATGCCGGTAAACACGCCGTAGAAACTGAGCCCAATCCCGGCCAGCAGAGGAAAGCCCAATCCCCATGCAGCGTAACGCAGGGCCTCGGCCCGAACGTCGGGAAGTTCGGTAAACAACCCCAGCAGCGGTTCTCGCCAGAGCCCGTAGATAAGCCCCATGATCAGAGCGCTCCCGAGCGTCCAGACAAGCGTCTGCCACAGACAGGCTTTCAGTATGCCTCTGTTTCCCGATCCTGCGGCACTTCCGGCAAAGACGCTGGACGCATTGGCTATCCCTTCAAAGGCATAGGAAAAGATCAGCATCATCTGGATGATGATGGCATCGGCGGCCAGTGTCAGGGTGCCGAAGCGTGAGGCCGTGGCCATGAAGGCATTGGTCTGGGCAAGCAGGCAAACGGTACGGAGAAAGAGGTGTCCATTGACGGCAAGCATGCGCCGCATATCCTCTAGGCGCAGCAAACCAAGCAAGGAGGCGATCTTCTGACCAAGATGGGCATGTGCCGCGTAGGCAGGCGGCAGGATGCGCCGGACGGCAAGGCAGCCCGCCGCAAAGGAAAATACATGCGCAAGGCAGGAGGCAACGGCCACGCCTTCCACCCCCCAGCCCCAGTGCAGCACGAAGAGGATGTCCAGCGCCATATGGAGGAGGTTGCCGCCGATCTGCATGAAAAGCGTGGCCCGTATGCGGGAAAGCCCCATGAGCCAGCCCAGCATGACGTAATTCATCAGCACCAGCGGCGCGCACCATACGAGAATGGTATAGTAGGTGTGGGCTACAGCCCGGCTGGGGGCATCCAGTTCCAGCAGGAGCATGGCGGCCCAGAAGATGGGCACATGCACGCAGAGGATGAGCAGCCCCAGGCCCAGCGCCATGAACATCGGCTGCCAGAGAGCTCGCGCAAGGGCATGTGGGGCCTGATCCGCCGGTTCGGCGGCGGCTTGAGCGCTGAAGCCCGTTGATCCCACGCGCAGAAAGCCCAGCAGCCAGTAAATGGTGCTGAAGATGACCGCCCCTACCGACACCCCGGCAATATAGGATGGATCAGGGAGCCTGCCCATGACCGCCGTGTCTACGGCGCCCAGCAGCGGCTGGGTCAGGGTGGACAGGACAAAGGGCAGAAGAAGGCGGGCATAGGCTGCGCCGCCCGGCGGCAGCGGCGTGCGACGATGCGGCTCTGCCTCGTTGTTATTGCGTGTGAGGAGCATGCTCTCTGCCCTTTGTCCTGATGTCGTCAGCAGGCGGCCGCCGCTGCCCATTGCGCTTGCGCGTTATCGCCGCTACCGTATTCCACGCCGATTCCCATGACCGATTCCAGCAGAAGCCGGGCATAGGGATGCCGAATCTCCGCAATATGGCGTATGTCGTCCACGCGCTCCACTATTTCGCCGTTGTTCATGAAGGCCACCCGATCGCAGAGATAGGTGATGCTGGTCAGATCATGGGTGATGAACAAATAGGAAAGCCCCAGCGAGCGCCGCAGCTCCAGCAGCAGATCCATGATCTGCACCTGGGTGGAAGCGTCCAGCGAACTGATGGCCTCGTCCAGAAGGATGATGCGCGGACGGATGGCCAGCGCACGGGCGATGCAGACCCGTTGCAACTGGCCGCCGCTCAGTTCGTGCGGATAGCGCGCGGCAAAGGAGGATGGCAGTCCCACCTGTTCCAGCACCTCGGCCGTACGACGTTCGCGGTCGAGCTTGCTGCCCACGATGCGTTCCAGCACCCGCAGAGACTCGCCGATGATATGCCGCACCCGAAAACGGGGATTGGCCGAGGAGGTGTAGTCCTGAAAGACGACGGACAGGCTGTGATGCAGTTGGGCATTTTCCCTATGGTTGTGCCTGCCGTAGATATCCAGCCCGTTGATGCGCACCGTTCCGGCTTCCGGTTTGAGCAGTCCGCAGAGGACACGGCCGAGCGTGCTTTTTCCACTGCCGGATTCACCGATGATGCCGAGACATTCTCCTTCCTCCAGCGCCAGGCTTATGCCGCGCAGCACCTGCTGGCGCTCGCGGCCGAAAAGTCGCCGCTGGTTCTCCTTGCGGAAGGAAACTCGTATGTCCGTGGCTGTCAAAATGGGACCCTTCATGCCGCGCTGCCCTCCCGCGGGGTTTTACCCGCATGTATGGCCGCCAGAAAACGCGACATGACGGCCTTGTGCTGATCGATAAGATGCCGGGTATAGGCATCTCGGGCATTGTCGAACACATGCCGGGCGGTACCGCTTTCCACGGCTCTGCCCTGATGCATGACCATGACCTCGTCCGCGATGAGCGACAGCACCCCCAGATCATGGGAAATGAAGATCAGGGAAACCTCCCCCTGCCGCTTGATGCGTACAAATTCCTGCATGATGGCAAACTGGCTTATGCTGTCGATGGCGGTCGTCGGCTCATCAGCAATGATCAGGGAAGGATTGAGGCTCATGGCCAGCCCGATCATCACTCGTTGCAGCATGCCGCCGCTGAGCTGATGCGGATATTTGCGCAAAACGTCTTCCGGTGTCCTGATGCGCATAAGATTCAGGATATCCACCATCTTTTCCCGCATGGCTCTACGGCCGAGACGAGTATGCTCGGCCAGCGTCTCGGCCATCTGTTCCCCGATGCGATAGAGCGGGTCAAAGCAGGACATGGGGTTTTGCAGCACCATGCCGATCCGTCCGCCCCGCAGCCTTCTCAGTTTTTCCGGACTGGCTCCCAGCAGGGGCATGCCCTCGAAGGCGGAGCTGCCCGTCACCTCGAAATTGTCGTCCAGCAGGCCCAGCAGGGCCTTGCAGGTCATGCTTTTTCCGCTGCCGGATTCGCCAAGAATACCGAGACAACGCCCCTTTTCCACGCGGAAGGAAACGTTTTCCACCAGCGGGATACGGCGCTTCCCCTGCCGGAAGGAGACGCAGAGATCATTGACATCGAGGATGGCGCTCATTGCCGCACCGCCTTGGGGTCAAGAGCGTCACGCAGGCAGTCCCCCAGCATGTTGAATGCCCCCACCAGCACCACCACGGCGATGCCGGGCACGATCATCTGTTCGGGATTGGACACCATGACGTTCTTTGCTTCGTTGAGCATGGCCCCCCATTCCGGGGTCGGAGCCTGCACGCCCAGGCCGAGGAAGGAGAGGGTGGAAATGTTGAGGATGGCCCAGCCGGTATCCAGCGAGGCCAGCACCGCCAGCTCCGCCGCGATGCAGGGAAGCATGTGGCGCGTGAGGATGTAGAAGTTCCCGGAACCGATGCTGCGCGAGAAAAGGACGAAGTTCATGTTCGTATACTTGATGGTGGCCGTGCGGATCATGCGCGCGTACCAGGCCCATTTGATGAAGATGGAGGCAATGACCACATTGCGGATGTCCACGCCCAGCAGGGCCACCACGGCAAGGATGATGATCTGGCTGGGGAAGGAAAGCATGACGTCCACCACACGCATGATGATCTCATCCACCGTGCCGCGAAAATAGCCGGCGGTGATGCCCATGACGACGCCAAGACCGATGGTGCCGAGCATGGTCAGCAGGGAAAGGAACAAGGTGGGCCGGATGCCGTAGAGCATGCGCGAAAAGACGCAGCGCCCCAGCTGATCCGTACCCAGCGGGAATTGCCAGGACGGCCCGGCAAACTTGTTAAGGATGTCGTTGGCATAGGGATCGTTGGGGGCCACGAGCGGGGCAAAGATGCCCAGCAGCGCCGTGAGCAGCACGATACCCATGCACAACAGCGCCACGGGATTTTTGAAAAGTTGCTGCAACATCTAGGATTTCCTTTCGCGCAGGCGCGGGTCGGCCACATATTGAAGGATGTCGAAGGCCAGATTGAAAAAGACAAAGAGCACGCCCACCAGCAGGACATAGGCCTGTATGACCGGATAATCCCGGTTGAAGATGGAGGCGATGCACAGCCGGCCCACGCCCGGCCAGGCAAAGACGTTTTCCACCACGATGGTCCCGGCGATGAGCTGCGGGATGCTCATGCCGATGGCCGTCACGCAGGACTGGAGGGAATTCTTGAGGATATGCCGCACCAGGATGGCACGCTGCTTCAGGCCGCGGGCCTGGGCGTACAGCACATAATCCTCGCGCATGTTTTCCAGCATGTTGTTGCGGATCAGGCGGATGTAGGTGGAGATGTAGCTGAGCGCCACGGTGAAGGCCGGCAGGATGAGGCTGGAAAAGCCCCCGTAGCCGCTGGTGGGCAGCAGGTCACACTTGATGCTGATGAGCCAGATGAGCAGCAGCCCCACCCAGTACACGGGCATGGCCGTGGTGGCAAAGACCACGCCGCGCATGATGCGGTCAAACAGCGTATCCTTGTAGACGGCGCTCAAAAAACCGATGGGCAGGCTCAGGACAATGACATAAACCAGAGACAGCCCGGCCAGCTCCAGCGTAGCGGGCAGACAGCGGCCGATCTCGCCCAATACCGTTCGAGCGGGATTGGTGTAGCTGAAGCCGAGATCAAAGTGCAGACAGTCCCAGAGCCAGACAAAATAGCGAACAAGAAAGGGCTGATCCAGCCCCAGCTCGGCGCGGGTCTGGGCAATGAGTTCCTCAGTGATGATGGGCGTCTGCCGGATGCGCAGAGCAACTTCCGCCGGATCGGACGGAATGAGGTTGATAAAGACAAAACAGAGAAAGGAAATGCCCAGCAACAAGGGGATGGTCGCCAGCAGGCGCATGATGATGTAGTTTTTCATGCCGTGTTCCAGCCATGTCATGTACGCGGCGTCCGGATGAAGGAGAAGTCCGAACGCCGCGCAGGGTTGGGGTAAGGGTTAGGGCTTTGCCGCCTCGAAGGACATTTTCACGAAGGGCACTTCATACTGGGTCTGGGTAAAGCCCACCCCCTTGAGGCGGGAGGAGAACAGCGCCTTGTTGGTTTCGTAGGTCAGGGGGATGTAGATGGCGTCCTCATGCAGATGGGTCAGGGCAAAAGTGAACAGCTCCTGACGGCGGGCCGGATCGGTGGAGGACATGATCTCGGTGATGGCCGCGTCGATCTCCTTCTTGTCCGGCAGGGCAAGCTGGGCGGCATAGTCTCCGTAGACCCGCTGGCGCATGGCGGCCATGGAAGATTGCGGGTCATAGGGCATGCCCCAGCAGATGTTGAAGATCATGTCAAAGAGGCCGTTCTTCATGTTGTCCCGGTAGGACTGCTCCTCCTCGCCGCGCAGGCTGACGCGGATGCCCAGCTTGCCGTATTCGTGCTGGAGATATTCGGCGATGGTCTTTTCCGTTACGCTGTTGCTGTTGTAAAGCAGGCCCAGCTCCATGCGCTTGCCGTCCTTTTCGCGCACACCGTCGCTGCCGGGCTTCCAGCCGGCCTCGTCCAGGATCCGCGCGGCCTTCTCCATGTCATACTCATAGGGGGGAAGGTCTATGTCGCAGTACGGAACGCTGCGGGCATACAACGTATCGGCGGGCAGTTCGGTATTGTGGAATACCCCCTTGGCGATGGCGACCCGGTTGGTGGCATGTTGCAGCGCCTTGCGCACGGCGATATCCGCCAGCACGGGATTCTGCCCGTTGAGCACGATATGCCGGGTGGAGGTGGGCGCGGACATGGCGATTCCGAAGTCCTTGTTGTCGCGGTACTTGTTCAGGGCGTCGGCATCCAGCATGTTCTTGCCCCAGATGAGGTCGATCTCTCCCTTTTCCAGAGCCAGGATGCGGGTCTGGTTGTCGGGAATGACCTTGACCACGATGCGCTTGATCTTCGGCTGTTCGCCCCAGTAATTTTCGTTGGCCTCAAAAACGGCGTATTCGTCCGTGACCACCTTGGTCAGCTTGTAGGGGCCGGTGCCGATGTAGGCCTTGACGCCGTCCTTGGTGGAGCCGTCCTTCATGGCCGCCGGGGAGATCATGGCAAAGGGACGAGTGACGCCCAGCTCGGTGAGCATGGGCCAGTACGGTGCCTTCATGAAGATGCGGAAGGTATGGGCATCAGGCGCGTCCACCTTTTCCAGCAGGTGCATCATTTCCAGCCAGGTGTGGCGGGCGCGGTTTTCCAGGATGGCGTCGAAGTTGGCCTTGATGGCGTAGGCATCGCAGGGCGTGCCGTCGGTAAAGGTAACGCCCTTGCGGATATGGAAGGTATAAACCTTGCCGTCCGGCGAGATGTCCCAGCTTTCGGCCAGGCAGGGCTTGTAGCCGTCCGCCGTGATGTCCACGAGGGTCTCATACAGCATTTCCTGTGCGTACATCTCGCCGGCGTAGAGATGGGGGTTGAGATCACGCACATCGCGGTAGTTGACGAAGTTGAGCGTGTCGGATTTTTGCTCGGCCGCCAGAGCGACACCGCCTACGCAGAGGCTGCCCGTCAGAACGGTTGCAACGAGAGCTTCTTTCCAGAAACGACTTGTTTTCATTGCACATCCTTTGTAGAATTTGGAAGTTAATTTCATTTCCAGCTGGCTTATGCCATACTCCCTACGATTGTGAAAATAGATTTTTTCTATCAGTCGTGATGCGTTTGTGGCATACCCCCATTCCCCATGCAATTGGCAACATGGACTGACGAAAACATAACTAATTGTTATTTAATCATAATATTAGTCATAGGTACGCACTCCTCCTGCGAGAGGCATGCTCTCCTGGGCTCGTGATTCTTTTTTTGCGACAGAGCGACAATTTTTTTTCAATTTATTGACAATGAATTTCAAATTCAATACCACTTCAAAAAAGTGACGGAGGAGTGTGATGACGCTCAATGACGTACGGAAGACTTCCCGGTGTCGCGTATCGCGCGTGACGGCCGGTGGCATGCTGGGGCAGCGTCTCAACGACATGGGATTTTGCCCGGGGACCGATATCCTCTTTGTACGGCGTGCGCCGCTTCAAGACCCGATTCATGTCCAGATCGGCACGTATCATGTGGCATTGAGAAGGAATGAGGCCCGCTTTGTCGAGCTGACTTTTTCCATGCCTGTCAATGAATGAGGAACATGCAATGGCTACGCTTCTGACCGCGCTTGCCGGACAGCCCAACTGCGGAAAATCGACCATTTTCAACATGCTCACCGGGGCACGGCAGCATGTGGCCAACTACCCCGGCGTTACCGTGGAAAAAAAGTCGGGAAGTTTCGTGTGCGGAGAAACTCGTGTGGAGCTGGTGGATCTGCCCGGTACCTACAGCCTTGCGTCCTGGTCACCGGAAGAAATGGCCGCACGGCAGTTCATTCTCGACGAAAATCCGGATTTGATTGTCGCCGTACTGGATGCGTCTACGCTGGAAAAGAGCCTCTATCTCTGCTTGCAGCTGCTGGAGATGCAGCGTCCTCTCATGGCGGCCCTGAATATGACGGATGTGGCCGAAAAGCGCGGCATCCATGTGGATGTGGAGGCACTGTCCCAGACGCTGGGGGTGCCGGTCATCCGGACGCGGGCAAGCCGCGGAATCGGCAGGCGACAGGGGTTCAAATCCCCTTGGGGACGCCAAAAAGAGAGCAAAGGGTCACATCGAAAGGTGTGACCCTTTTTTCGTTGGGAAACGCCTACTGGAAAAGCTTTCGCCGGCCATTCCCGCATGCCAACGTCTTTCTGCCGTCTGTCCGGGCCTGATTGAGGCCGTCGTGCCCCAGATACGGGCAGCCTCATTTCGTCGCCGTCAGGGGGGAGGAAAATGTCTTGGCGTTCTGTCGCGTCGCCTTCAGCGCAGGAAGCCACATTTTCCCGCCTTCGAAGCTGTCATCACGTCCACACCTGAAACGGCCGGCCCCACACAGGGGGCCACTACGCATTTTTTGTTTGAAATGCTTGGAGTTTCAAGTGATGCGCTCTGTCGTTTCGCGAAAAAAACGCGGTTTTCTCGCTCTCTTCTCGTTCGCTTCGAGCCGGGAGGCGCAGTACTGCCGTTTCCTGTTGTGTCTCCTTCAACGGCAAAACGTTCTGGCCGTGCGGGCACTGGCCTATCCGCCGGAAGCGCACACGGCCCGCGGCTCCGCCAGCGGATTCAGAGCCTGAGCAGGGGAGCAGGGCAAGCCGCTGTACACCCTCGACTTGCTCCTGAGCCTGATAACGAGTAATGTGGAGATGGTAAAAAATCGTGGATGATCTGCCGGGGCTGACAACCAATGCCTGAGTTCGATCTTGGCAGCCGTAAAAAAGAACGTCTGACATGTTTTCTGATCCTCGTAAAACCGAGCAGGCTTGCCCATGAACTATTTGGACTGTCAAGATATGTCAGCCGGCATGCGGGGCGCGCAACTCGCCGGCACGATCTGCGTTGCCGCTCTTCGGCCACACCGCTGCAAAGCGGCCTGGCCGTGATTTTTGGGCTAAATCACTTCTTGTTTCAATGATCTTGTCGGACGCCTCCGCGTAAGGGGCTACGCATCAAGACAAAATGGGCTACGCAGCGTTGCCGCTTGGCGCATGTGCGCCCGTGCGGTGAGCCTGTACCGTATAGAAATCTGCCGCCAGCTATAAAGGTCCTGCCATGACTCTGCACCATTGGAAGAAAAACGAAAGAGAATCTGGCACATTAGCTGTATATATTGGAGCATTCCTCTACTCTGCGGTAATCATATTCTTCTGCGTCTTTATTTTTTTCGTGATGACTACAAGGAAAAAGAAAGATTAACACGATTCTATGGCTATCTTTTTGCGGACAGAATATCCCGACAGCTTTACGATCTATCGACGGATCTGATCCCGCTTTACACGCTTGCAAGCGTCGATAATTGGGGTGTTGAGGATTTCAACACCACAGCGCAAGAGATTGCCAAGAGCCGCCCTGAAATCATCGCCATAAACCTTGCCCCCAATGGGATAGTGACGCACATCTTCCCTTTTGAAGCGAACAAAAATACGCTGGGGCATGACCTCCTGAAAGATGAACAAAGGCGGCAAGAAGCCGAGCTTGCCAAAGAAACGCAAAAAATAACGCTGTCAGGCCCGTTCCATCTTCGCCAGGGCGGTATTGGCCTTGCGTTCCGGCAGCCGATCTATTTCTCCTCAAGCAAGGAAGAAAACGATTTTTGGGGATTCGCGGTCATCATATACCGTTTTCCTGAGGTGCTCCTTTCGAGGGTGAACTTTGAGATCCTGACGCAGGCGGAATTCAGCTGGCGGCTTTGGCGGATAGACCCTACCGATGGAAAGAAAGTCGTTTTACTGCATTCCGGGGAGATCCTGGATGATTTTTTCACCTATGAGATAGAACTGCAAAATGCCACATGGCATATAGATATCTCGCCTCGAAATGGTTTCCTCAATTTCGAAAGGATAGCTATCCTTGTATCCGTTTCACTCATCATCTGTACCGCAGTATCTTTTTTGGTCGTCTATTTCGTAAAACTCATCGCCAAATACAAAGACATAAAAAAAGAAGTATTGCTTGACAGCCTCACAGGGCTGCATAATAAAAAATTTTTTTGGGATACATTCGAACCTCAGCTCGAGAAGTATCTGAACAGCTACGACACGCGAAATACGAACCTCTTTCTCTGCGTCTTTGATCTAAACAATTTCAAACATATAAATGACAGCTATGGGCATATGACAGGCGATCAGATACTTATCGAATTTTCGCAAAAGCTTCTGCAAGAACTGGATTACAATGAGTTTGCCGTCAGATTCGGCGGAGATGAATTTATCGCCGTACTCTATTGCCCCCTGACTGACGGCATGGATGTCCCCCAGCGCATTCGGGAGATGAAAAGCCGCCTTGAGTTCACTTACCGCATAGGCAAGGAAGATTTGAAGGTGACCGTCAGTATGGGGGCCCTTTCCCCCTGTACGGAAATGCTCGTGGAAAAGCCTGCTCACATGAGCGCGGCCGAGTTCTTTTTGGAGCTCGCCGACAGGCGTATGTTCATGGAAAAAAATTCCCGCATGGAAAACAGAAGCCTTCAACGAGCCTGACCCAAACAAAGCAAGCCCTTGCGAGAGATTGTAAGGGCTTTTTCGTTCCGGGGTGTTTTCAGGCCCCCGCCTTGCCTGCCTGCCGCCCGGCCGATATACTCTTGCCGTAGGGCGGCGTGTCGTTCTTCGCCCTGTCGGCCCCGTTCGCCGTCCGCGTTGCCCGCGTTGCCGTTGTCCCATGCGCCGCATGTGCCGCAGGCGCTCTCCGCAGCCTGCCGCGCCGTCCGTCACCCTTTGCCGAGGATGTACCATGTCCCTTGCCGCCGCCGTTTCCCAAAAAGCCAATCTCATCTGGGCCATTGCCGACAAGCTGACCGGCTCGTTCAAGCCGCATCAGTATGGCGAGGTCATCCTCCCCCTGACCGTCATCCGCCGTTTCGACAGCGTGCTGGAGCCCACCAAGCCCGCCGTGCTGGCCGCATTCAGGGAGCACGAGGGCACGCCCCTGCTGGCCGCAAAGCTGCGCACCGCCACCGGCGGCCTCGAGTTCTACAATACCAGCGCCTTCACCTTTGCGCGCCTGCTGGACGACCCCGCCGGTCTGGCGGACAACTTCCGCGCCTACTGCAACGCCTTTTCACCCAACGTCCGGCAGATACTGGAAAAATTCAAACCCTTCTGGCCGCACCTCGCCACGATGGCGGAAAAGAACATCCTCTATATGGTGCTCAAGGAATTCACCACCAGCAAGGCCGACCTCCATCCGGACAAGGTCTCCAATCTGGAGATGGGCTATATCTTTGAGGAGCTCATCCGCCGCTTTTCCGAAGCCCACAACGAGGACGCCGGGCAGCACTACACCCCGCGCGAGGTCATCGAGCTCATGGTGAACCTCGTCTTCGCCCCTGACGGCGCGGCCCCCTCCGGCGGCAGCACCACGACCATCTATGACCCGGCCTGCGGCACCGGCGGCATGCTCTCCGTGGCGGAGGAGCACATCCACAAGCGCGCCCCCCGCGCCGGCCTCGTGCTTTGCGGGCAGGAGATCAACGACGAGACCTTTGCCGTCTGTCAGGCGGACATGCTCATCAAGGGCAATGAGGCCGACTTCATCAAGAACGGCAACACCCTCTCCGACGACCAGTTCCCCGGCCAGACCTTCGATTACGTCCTTTCCAATCCGCCCTTCGGCCGCGAATGGAAAAACGAGAAAGCCGCGGTGGAGGCCGAGGCCGCGCGCTCCGGCGGGCGCTTCTCCGCCGGGCTGCCCAGCATCTCCGACAGTCAGATGCTCTTTCTCCAGACGGCCCTTGCCCACCTCAAGCCGCAGGGCAGGGCGGCCATCATCCAGAACGGCTCCCCCCTCTTCACCGGCGACGCGGGCAGCGGCCCCTCCGAGATCCGCCGCCACATCCTAGAAAACGACTACCTCGATGCCATCATAGCCCTGCCCAACGACATCTTTTACAACACCGGCATCGCCACCTACATCTGGCTGCTCTGCAAAAGCAAACCCGCGGCCCGGCGCGGCAAGGTGCAGCTCATCAACGCCGCCGGCCTCTACGAAAAACGCCGCAAGTCCCTCGGCAACAAGCGCAACGACATCCCCCAGTCCGCCATTGACGAGATTTGCCGCCTCTATACGGACTTCGCCGAAGGCCCGCGCAGCAAGATCTTTGACGTGGCCGACTTCGGCTATACCAAGATAACCATCGAACGCCCCGCCGATCCCGCCGCGCCCGAATCGGACGCCACCACCGCCCCGGCCGCGGCAGCCGATGCGGACGCCCCCAAAAAGCGCGGCCGCAAGCCCGGCAAGCGCAAGGCCGATGCCGCCCGCCGCGATGCCGAGAATGTCCCCCTCAAGGAAGATATAGAGGACTACTTCGCCCGTGAGGTCCTCCCCTTTGCCCCCGATGCCTGGATAGACCACAGCAAGAGCAAGGTCGGCTACGAGATCCCCTTCACCCGCTATTTCTACGAATACACCCCCCCGCGACCCGCCGCCGAGCTCGCCGTCGAAATCCACGACCTGGAACTGCGCCTGGCCGACAGCCTCGCCGCCCTGTTTGAGGAGGAAAGGTAGCTGCTGCTTGCGGGGGGAAGGGAGGCCCTCGCCTCGCGCGGGAGGGCCTCCCTTCCCCCCGCACCCCCCATCCCTCCCCCAGCGCGCTTTACCAGAAAGGATGACCAGCCATGCGAC
>DWYJ01000061.1 GCA_019118745.1 Candidatus Desulfovibrio gallistercoris
TGCGCTTCCGTCAGCGTCGTGGCCCCAACAGAACCGGAAAGAGGATGCGTATGCTCAGCCGTGCCGCCGGTGGAGCCGGCCGCATAGGCATCCGACGCTCCCATGATCATGCGGCCGCGCAGGTCCGGCACAGGCAGGCCGTTGGTGGTCGTGCCGTCGCACAGGCACCAGCTCGTGTCCGGCTCCGCCCCGTCCAGCGGGACGGGGAAGCGGCTGCCCGCGCCGCCGAAGGAACCGGAAAAGGCGATGATGCCGCCCACGGGCACATTGACGGCGGCAAGCCGGCTCTCGATGGCCGCCTTGACGGCATTGCAGGTGGGGGCCTGCGTCATGGAGTCGGACAGGGTGGCCGCCAGCTGGACGATGCCCGCCTGTGAGACGCTGGCCAGCAGTACGGAAAGCAACCCCTCCGGGGTGACGGCCAGGCCGCCGCCTATCTGCACGAGGCCGGGGGCCGTGGTGGTGGCCAGGCCGGGTTTGGCGGCGGTGATGGCCTGGCTGATGGCCTGCCGGAGCTGGGCATTATCCGCCTTGTCCAGCTCCAGACCGGCCCCGGTGATGACGGCGGCCAGCTCTTCCTGCACGGCATTGAGCCAGTCCGCCGAGACGACGGTGGCCGCCACGGGTATGGTGGGATCGCCTTCGGTGAAGCGGTTGTCCGGCGTGGCCGTCGCGGTGTCGATACGGTGCATTACGCCTCCCTGTAGGCCACAAGGCCCACGGTATGCGCGGGCTTGCGCCAGTTGATGATGCATTCCAGAAGAGAGTCGCCCCACGTCCGCAGGGCCTCGCCCGCAACGGACTGTCCGGCCCGGAAGGCGAGCTGCGTTCCCGCGCCGGCCACCACGAGGAAGGCGTAGATCCAGTCCCCGTTGGTCAGGGCGTCCCCGGCGCGGCTGTGCCCGGCCCGAAAAGTCCGGTATTCGATGATGTCCACCTCGTACCCGGCCAGCGCGGCATAGCGTTTGAGCCAGGCAAGGGAGATGCCGCCGCGCTCCTGCAGAGCCACGGCCAGCAGGGCAAAGCGTTCCTGCCGGAGTTGCCCCTCTTTGGCGCAGGGGCCGGGCAGGCCGTAGACGCGCTCATAATCCTCTATCCATTGCTGCCAGGTGAAGGGCCGCAGGCCGCCCACGGCCTGCGCGGCGTCGGCCTGCACGCGGTCCAGCTCCCGGCCTTCCATCGTCAGGGAGGCAGCCACATGCGGCCCGGCCGCGTCGTAGCTGCGCGGCGGCAGCAGGGCCGCCAGCAGATCGGCGTGCGGCATTACGCTACCTCCCACGGGATGACGCTCGGCCGCACGTCCTGTGCGGCACTCGCCGTCGCTTGCCGCAAACGCGGTTGCGGCTGCGCTCCCGCTGCGCGGCAGGCCGCCGTCCTGGCGGCCATATTGTTTTGCCGGGAGAACATCACACTACCTCCCACGGGATGACGCCCGGCCGCACGTCCTGTGCGGCACTCGCTGTCGCTTGCCGCAGACGCATCACAGCGCCTCCAGCGTCAGGCCGCCGGGGCGGCACCATTGCAGGGCCGTGGGGCGGACATTGGCCTGCGGCAGGCGCACGGCCACGTCCGCCACGCCGGCAAGGCCGGACACGGCGGCGGCGCAGCGGGAGAGGATGAGCGGCTCGCCGGGGCGCAGCGCGGCGAATTCGGCGGCCAGGGCGGCCAGCACGTCCGGCCGCAGGCCGGCGAGGCTGGCCGATCCGCTCACGCTCAGGGCCAGCGTCATGTCCACCGGCAGGGCCGAGGGCACGTAGACGTTGACCCATGCGGTCACGGGCCGGAGGCTGTCGATATGGGCGCGGCAGGCTTCCAGCACGTCCGTTCCGGGGATGCCGTCCGGCCCGCTGATGACCACATCCACCGTGCCCGGCCCCTGCCGCAGGGGGTAGACCTGGGCGTCGGCCACGCCGGGGACCTCCCGCGCCCAGCGCCGGTAATCCGCCGCCGTGCCGCCGGAAGGCGGGTTGCGCATGTACTCCAGCAGGCGGGCCAGCAGCGCGGCGTCGTCCTCGGCGTCCGTGCCGCCCGCAAGGGTCAGCCGTGCGGACGACAGCACGCCGGACGGCGCGGAAAGCAGGGTCACGGGGGCGTCGTCCACGTCCGGCAGGGCCCCGGCCGTCACGGCCTCGCAGGTGGCGCGGGCTGAGGCGTCCTCCTCCCCGCCGCTGAGGACGGCGCTTTCCGTGGTCTGGTAGAGGATGCCCGCCGCGTCCCGGCATTGCGTCCCCACGGGGACGGCCGCCCCGTCCCGGCCCGTCAGGGCGAGCGTGCCCGTGGCCCGTGTGGCGGGCTTGCGGGTCAGCCCGCGCAAGGCGCAGTGCTGTTCCAGATATTCGGGGTCTGCCGTGTCCGGCAAAAGCTGGCGGGCCTGCCAGGCCAGGAAGTCGTACAGACCGGCAACGGCGGAGGCGGTGACGCTGGAGCGGATGAAAAGGTCGCTGTCCCCGTCCTGCGGGGCGGTGGGATCAAGGTTGGCGGCGTCCCGCAGCATGCGGGACCGGATGGCGGCAAAGCCGGGGATGTCGTAGCCCATGCTAGCCCCCCACCCGCACGAAATGCTCGTAACGGTACGGCTCGCCCGCGGCGTCCGTGACCTCCACATGCAGCAGGCAACGCCCGTCGTGCGGCTGTTCCGCCGTCACGGCGACGGCGCGCGCCCGCCCGTCGTCGATGAGCGGACGCAGGGCCTGTTCGGCGTATTGCCGCGCCAGCAGGGCTATGCGGGGCAGATCCTTTTCCCGTTCCAGCTCATGCAGGCGGCTGCCCAGCTCCGGATCGGCCCACCAGGAGCCGCGCGGGGTCATGAGCCGCAGATAGACGGCATTCTGCAGGCGGCTTATGCGCTCGCCGGTATAATCGCCGCTGCGGGGATCGATGTAAGTATCCATGCGGCGAGCATAGCGCGCCGCGCCCGGCAAAAAAGGCCGCGGGGCTTCAGCGTTCCGGCGTGCCGGTGGAGCCGCCGCCGGGCTCCACGCCCGTATGACGGTGCGCGCTGAGGCTGACGCCGCCCGCCACATGATCGCCGGTGGAGACGATGCCGCCCGTCTGCTCCAGACTGCCGCGCAGGCGCATGTCCGCGCTCATCTCCACCTGTCCGCCGCGCTCGCCCGTGGCGGTGAGGTTGCCGGTGACGGTGGTCTGCGGCGTATCCAGCCGGATGCCGCCGCCCGCGCTGATCTCCACGCCCTGTCCGGCCGTCAGGCGCACGCCGTTTTTGACGTTGATGGCCAGCTCGTCGCATTCCACCTCCACCACGCGCCCGGACTTGATATGGATATACGCGCCTTCCTGACTGTACATGCGCACCTCGCCCGGCCCCACTTTGAGGCGGCAGGCCGCGTGCTCCGTGGCGATGATGACGCTGGCCGACGTGCGCCCGGCCAGCGGCAGGACGATGCAGTCGCTGCCCGCGGGCGTGCCGCTGGTGAGGCCGAAAAGCTGGAGGATCTCCACGGCCTGCGCCTGTTCCCCGGCCAGTCCTTCGGCCTGGGCGAGCTGAAGGCCCGGCGCGTCGTCACGCGCGGTCAGCCGCGCCCGGTACGGCAGGCGGATGGCCCGCAGAGCGCGCCGTATCCGTTCGTCCATCTCCTGTACCCATCCCATATGTCCTCCTGGGGGCTGGTGAGGCGCAGCCTTACGCCCTAGGGCCTGTTAACACAAATTTTTCTAATTATTTCAGCATATACAGTAAATTGTCTATACATGCTTCGTCTGCCCTGAGGGGCGTGCCCCGCGTCCCCGCTTTTTCCCCTGATAAAAGCGCGCTGGGGAAGGGATGGGGGGCTTGGGGGGAAGGGGAACACCTCCAGCGCAGGCGGAGGGGTTCCCCTTCCCCCCAAACAAGAAGCGCGTAGCCTTACGCCCTATCCCGCGCAAAGATCGCAGTCGCAGCAGTCGCCGCCCTTCTTCCTGTGCTTTTTTCTGGCCTTGGGCGCGGTATCGGGCAGCCAGAGGCCCCAGGGGCGCAGGTACAAGGTCGTGGTCGTGCCGTTACGGCGGTCGCAGGCAAGGGTGCGGCGGGCCAGCAGGGTGTCCACGTCCAGCCCCAGCGGCGGCACGACGAGGCGCACGCGCATGCCCGGCTCCCAGACGGCCCCGCCCGCCGTGCGGTGTCCGCGCACGCGGGCCGTGGTGAGGACGCTCTCGAAGATGGAATCGGCCAGCAGCTTGTTGGCGCGGGCCTGCGCCTGTCCGTCGCTTTCCAGATAGGCGGCGTCGCGGATGAGCGGCCGGTGGAAGGCGGCGGCCTGATCGCGCGCCACGGCCTTGATGTGCGGGCGCGCGCCGTCCGTCTCGTCGCCCGTACCCTGCCCCAGCACGGTGACCTCGGACCAGCGGCGGCGGATGTCGTCCTCATAGGAGAGGTCGAGGATATTGTTTTTCGCGCTGCCGCCGTCCTGCCCGCCGTTTTGCCAGCCGTCCTGCCCGTTGTCCCGCAAAATGAGCTCGGCGTCCGTGGCGCGTCCGTAGTCCGGGGCGGCCACATGCAACACGCCGTCCGGCGCGAACCACGGCCAGAGGCCGGATGCCTCGGCCGCGCGTTCCAGCACCTCCCAGGCGCTCATGCCCGGCTCCACCGTGACTTTCTTGCTCGTGTCGCCGCCCTGTATGTCCATGCGGTCGATGCCCAGCGGGCGCAGCCAGGTGGCGCAGACTTCGGCAAGGCTCAGCTCCCGCCGGGCAAGGACGGGGGCCGAGCAGTCCAGCAGCACGGCGGCCCGGTCGCGGCCGTGCAGGGTCAGGCTGTGCGCCCCTCTGGCGATCCTGCGCCGCAGCACGTCGATGCGCCCGGTGAGCACGGTATCCGTCCCCAGGCGCAGCTCCACCTCCGCCCAGGGGTGGAGGGAGGCGGGCACCTCCCCGGCGGGGATGCCCAGCGAGACCTGCCAGGCGTCCGCCGGGGTGAACAGATCGCTGTCGATGCTGTAGCTCTCCCAGTCGCGGTGCTCCCGCCCGGCCACGGCAAGGGTCACGGCGTCGCGCGCGTCAGCGGGCATAGACGAGCAGCTCCTGTCCTTTTGCTATGAAATTGGGATTCTTCACTTGCGGATTGATGCGCCGCAATTCGTCCGCGCGGGAAAAGTCCCCGTACAGCCGGTGGGCCAGCGCGTGGAAGTTGCAGGCCTTTTCGGCAACATGCGTCGCCAGCGGCGGCCGGGCATTGAGCGCGGCCTCGGCCAGCTGCTGGATGCCGCGCGCCGCCGAGCGCAGCGCGTCCGTGACGGCGTGGACGGCCCCGGACGGCAGGGCCGCCGCGGCATACGGCAAGGCGTCGTCCAGCCGTGCCCGCACGTTGCCGGCCAGGCTCTCGATCTCGTTGGGGGTCAGGGCCGGTGCGGCCATGTCGTCCTTGAGGGCGGTGCCCGCGGCGTCCGCCAGCTCCCGCAGGCAAAGCAGGACCACATAGAGCACGGCCTGCCCGCGCGGCGTGCGGGCGCTGCCCGCCGCCGGAGGCTCAGGGGAGACGGGCGCGGGCCGGGGCACGCGCAGGGCGCGGCGGGCCTCCGCCCGGCCGGCCAGCGCGCTTTGCGGGCCGCTTACCCACGAGGGGCCGTAGGCGTTTGCCCCCACGGCGTACTGCCGGGCCGCCTCCGCCGCCGTCAGGGACGGCAGGGGCAGCGCGCGGGAAAGGGCCGAAAAGGCGGAAAGCACGGACGAGGAGGCGCTTTGCGCGTCCGCCCGCGCGCCGCGCACCACGGCCAGCGCATCAGCCATGAAGGCGGACGGCGTGTCCGTGTAGGAGAGGACGGAGCGCACGGCCTCCCGCCCCGCGTCCAGCACGTTGATGACGCCTTGCAATTCCAGATCCACCCGCGCCTTGAGGCGGGCGGCCTCCTGCGCCCACCGGCCCAGGGTCTTGCCCAGCTCGCCCCCGGCCAGGCCCAGCGCCTCCTCAAGGCCGGACGTTACGGCGTCCAGCGCCTGTTCGGCCAGGCTGCGGCTGGACTCCGCGCCGAAAAAGGGAGCGTCCGTCGCCGCTTCCACGGCCTCGAAGCTGAGTTCGGCGTAATCGTGCCGCTCCGCGCTGTGCCGGATGCGCCAGCTCCGCACGGCCACGCTGACGCTGCCGAACACGGGATGGATGAGCTCGCCGGGCCCTTCCTCCTCAAAGGCGGCCACAAGGGCCTTGAGCTTCGCCTCATAGGCCACGCCCCAAAAAAGGGCGGTGATGGGGATGGCCCGCGCCTTGCGGCCCATGTTTTCCACTTCCGCGCCGGAGCGCCAGGGGTATTCATGCAGCACCAGCGCGTTGTCCCCCCTGTCTTCGACGGCTTCCACCTCAAAGGGCACGCCGCGAAAACTGGCGTTTTGCAGGGTAAGGTTCCAGGCCATGTCTCCTCCGTCAGGGGATCGTTGCCGCTCTTTTTGTTTTGGGGGTAAGGGGACCCCCTCCCGCTCTGCTGTCGATGCCCGTAAGGCTCCTCCGTCGCCTAACGGGCACGGCCCTGAGGGCCGCCTTTCGGTCGCGCTCTGCTGTCGATGCCCGTAAGGCTCACGCGTCGCCCAAGGCCTGCTGACACCAATCTTACCTCCCTCCCTCTGGTAAAAGCGCGCTGGGGAAGGGATGGGGGGCTTGGGGGGAAGGATTACGGGAACGCCTTTTCTCGCTTCGCTGCGAAAAGGCTGGGCCCTCCCGCGCCGGCGGAGGGGTTCCCCTTCCCCCCAAATAACCAGCGAAGAGCATCAACAGGCTCTAACGCCGCGCGGCTTCGCGGATCATGCGTTCTTCCACCGTGCTGGCCAGCACGCTGCCGTCCAGCTCCAGCGTGCTGTGCAGCTCCACCCGCAGGGGCTGGGCCTGCGCCGCGGCCTGGGCGGCGGCCTGCACGGCCTGCTCCAGGCGGGCCTGCCATTCCTCCGGGCTGTCCTGCCGCCGCGGCTCCGCATCCCGTTGCGCCAGGGCGGCCAGCCGTTCTTCCAGCCCTTCGCCCGTATCGGCGAAGGCGGGGCGGGTCTGCCCGCCGCCGAAGAGCGCGTCCCAGTAGCTGCCGGCTCCGTCCCGAAGGCCGGCAAAAAACTCCGTGACGGCGTCCGGCCGTTGTACGGGCCCCTTGCCCGCTTCGGCCTGAACGGCAAGCTGCCGGAAGCGGTCCTGCATGGCCTCGGGATCGCCGGCATCATAGGAGAGGCGCGACAAGGCGGCCGGGGCCTCGATCATGGTTTTGGCGTACCATTGCCGGCCCAGCTCGCTGCCCAGCAGGCTGCCGCCCGCCGCGCCGATGACGCCGCCCACGGCCGTGCCCACGGGCCCCAGCGCGGAACCGGCCAGCGCGCCCGCCTTGCCCCCGGCCAGGCCGCCCGCCAGTGAGCCCAGCTCCCCGGCGTGGGCCTCGTTCTTCTGTTCGCGGGACAGGCTGCCGTCCGTCTCCGTATCATACGCCTGCCAGAGCGTCAGAGCGGTAGTGAGCGCGCCCGTCCCGTTCAGGGCCTTCGGCAGGGCCCCGGCGGCCTTCTTCCCGGCGGACAGCACGCCTTGCCTGCCTGCCGCGGCCATACCGGCCCCGCTCGCGCCCGCCTGTCCCGCGCGAGGGACGGCGGCCGTCCCGGCCTGTACGGCGGCCTGCGGCACGGCGGCGGCAGGCACACGGGGCGCGCCGCCCCGCGCCATGCGCAGCAGGCCCAGCGCTCCCTTGCCCGCCGCCACGGCCCCGCCCGCGGCTGCCAGCCCTCCCGCGGCCGCCGTCAGGCCCGGATGGTCGGCCATGAGGCCGGTCAGCCCGTCCAGCGCCCCGGCAAGCGGGCCTTTGACCGCCTCCAGCACGCGGTCCATGCCTTTTTCCCATTCATTGGCCAGGCGGTCGAGGTTCGCCTGCGTGGAACTGGTCATGACCGAAAACAGCTTGTCGATCATGGTTTCAGGGTCACGTGTGATGTCGCCGAGGATCTCGTCATAGCGGCTCTGGCCGTTGACAAGGGCAATGGCCCCCTGCCGGGCCTGCATGTCGCCGATGATCTCGGAGAAGATGCGGTTCTGGATGGCCCCCATCTGGTTGCGTATCTCGTTGGCCCGTTCGCCCGTGGCCCCCGCCAGCTCTTTCTTGAGGCGCGTGTAGGCCTTGTTGCGCTCCACCAGGCTCTGGATGGCCCGCACGAAGGCCAGGTTCATGTCCTCGCCCTTCTTTGCGGCGTCACGGTAGACATGCGCCAGATTGACGCCCCTTTTCGACAGGTTGCCGTAGGCCTCCTTGCTGTTGCGGAAGGAGAGCAGGTTTTGATAGCGGTTGGCGGCCTCGGCGCTGTCGCCCGTGGCGTCGCGGATGGTCTCCAGCCCGGCCAGATGCCGGGCCGTGCCGCCCAGGCCGCGCATGTCGCCCGTGGCATTGAAGATGCCGGGCAGGTACTGGGCCATGTCCCGCGTCTCGAAGCCGCCGGAGGCCCCGGCGGTGAGCAGCATGCCGAAGACTTTTTCCGCATCCGCATAGGCGAACTGGCCGGACTTGGCACCGGCCATGAGGGTATTGGCGAAGTCCGCCCCCTCGGCCCCGGCGGCGGTGGCGGCCCGCTGGGTCAGCGGAGCCAGACGGGACACGTCCTCAAACGCCACGCCGCCCGCCATGAAGGCCCCGCGTGTGGCCCGCGCGCTGTCCAGCGTGCCGCCGCCGTCGGCCGCGATGCGCTGGTCCAGCGCTCGCAGTTCGGCCACTCCGGCAAGGATGCCTTCCTTGTCGCGGTCGTTGAAGGCCACTGTGGCGTCGTAGAGGTAGCCGCCCTCCCGTTTGACCGGCGCGGCCAGGGCCGCGGCCCCCACCATACCGGCGGCCGTCGCGGCGGCTCCGGCGTCCCGCAGGCCCCCGGCCATACGCCCGGCGCTTTGCAGGCCCCGGCCCACGCCGTCCAGAGTGCGGCGCAGGCGGCCCGCCTGTGCCTCGGCCTGCCGCAGGGCGTCCCCGGCCCGCCGCCCGGAGCGGGAAACGGCGTCCATGCCGCGCGCCGCGTCGTGCGCGTCCCCGGCCGTCCGGCGCAGGGAGCCGTCCCGCCCCATGTCCGCCGTGGCCTCGCCCGCGGCGCGGGCGGATGCGTCCAGCCGGTCCACGGCCTGCCCGGCGGCGGCAGCCTCCCGCCCCAGGCCGCCAAAGGCGGCCCCGGCCTGGCGGGCCGCGGCCCGGAATCGCCCGAACGCCTGCCGGGCCGGGCCGCTCAGGCTGTCCAGCAGCCGCAGCTCAACGCTTACGTCCATTTCCGCCACGTTTCCACCTTCTCCAGTCCATGCGTTTGCTGACGTAGACCTTGCCGCTCCCGCCCACCTGCGGGGCCGGGCGGCGCGGGGCCAGCAGATCCAGCCAGGCCTCCAGTTCCGGCAGGGAAAGGCTGTTGGCCTCGCTCAGGGAAAAGCCGTGCCGCAGGAGGGCCGCGCGGGCCAGCCGCAGGCCATGCCTCAACCGGCCGCCGGGGCTGTCCCGGCGGCGAGCTTTTTTAGCAGTGCTTCCTCCGCATCCCGCAGCGTGGACCATTCCCGCGCGGGCAGCGTGCCCAGCAGATCGGCCGTGAGCGCCCCGGGCGGCAGGCCCTCCACGCTCAGGCAGGCCGCCCATTTGTGCCGCTCGATGCGGGCGGCCCCGGCGGCCTCCCCGGCTTCGGCCTGCGCGGCCTCGATGGCATCCTCCACGTCCGCCAGGGTGGGCACGCGCAGGCTGAACTCCCTGTATGTCCTGCCCTCATGGGTCAGGCCGTAAAGAAACTGTCCTTTTATCTCCATAGCTTACTCCTCCACACGCTCCACGGCGAACATCTTGAGATCCCGCTTGGCTTCGCCTTCCGTCTCGTAGGCATCGCCCACCTCCTGCACGCAGCAGCCGGTGAAGGCCACGCGGTTGCCGTTGCCGGAAATGGGGTAGATGACCACCTTGGCGTCAAAGACGTTCCACCAGTCGTATTCCTCCCCGTCCACCTTGATGGGCACGGTGACGGACAGCTCAAAGGTGGCCACGCCTAAGCAGTAGCCACTGATGACGCGCTTGCGCCGCATGGTCTTCACGGGCAGATAGCCCGTATTGCTGCTGACGTTGACGGACACGCATTCGATCTCCTTGCCGTCTATCTCCATGACGACCGCGCCCACGTATTCCTGGATGGCCATATGTGCTCCTTGCTGTTGCCTTGCGCGGAGGATGCGAATGCCCCCGCCCCGTCACTCTGTGACGGAACGGGGGCATAAAACAGGTAGCGGCACTTCAGCGTTTAGGCGGTGTCCAGCAGGCGCACGGCCTCGGTTATGGCGCTGTAGATGTCCTCGAAGATATAGCCGTCGAGTATTTTTTAAGCGCGCAGAGTTTGCGCCTCTATTGGCAGTCAATGGAGAATCTGTTTTAATATGGGAGGAAGAAAAACCCCTCAGAAAATGGCATCAGCAGCCGAAACCGCGAACTTTGTGACAGGTGAATGTCCGTATGATGGAAAATTACCCACAACCATGCGTTGATCTTGTCCTTTCAGAAGAATTTCATATAGTCGTTTTATTTATGCAGCCAAAATCAAAAACCTGGCCGTTAGTGCGGCAATACTGCAAAAAAGCTGATTTATTCTATGAGCAGTCTGGATATACTGCGGCCTGTTTCAGGGAATTTTCTCCACGGATGCAATATGTTTTTGCCATTGGAGACATTACACGCGAATGGAAAACCGCCCTCTATTTCATAAGAGGACGTAGGGTTGAAAATCTTTATATTTTACCCTGGTTACATTGCTACCATAAAGCCATGAGCTGTAATGACTACAGGGCCTACTGCCATACTATATACAGTGAAAATAAACCTATCCATCATGATATGCATATTCATATTTGCCTTGCCGATGAGGGCAAGATAAAAAATGCTCCAGAAATCGAAATCGCGCCTCGCCGTTATCTTATCCCTTGCAGAATGATACGCTTCTTTCCTGAGCAGTATGCGGGACATCCGAGCACCCTGCAGGACCTCTTTCAGGCAGAAACTGTAGCAACCGGCTATGGCGGCTGCCCCTTCCTTCATCCAGAAGACTTTACGGTGCTGGCATAAGCAAAGCCCCGCGCGGGGGCGGGGCTTGTGCGAGGCTTATATCCTTTCCACCCAGACGGTGTACACGCCGTCCACGATCATGGCCGTGAAGCGGTAGTCGCCGGAAGTGAAGACGCACTTTTCCCCTTTGGACAGGGCGCTGTTCATGTAGGTCAGGGCGTCTTCCAGTGCCTCCACCTGCTCCGCATCCTTGTCGAAACCGGGCAGGCACAACGCGGCCGCCGCCTGCACGGCAAAGGACATGTCGCTGATATACTGCATCCTGCGGCCGTCCTCGCTGGGGATGCGCTCATCCGTGCTGATGAAGAATTGGATACGGTTGATTTTTTGCGATGCGTGTTCATGCCCGGCCACAAAGGCGGTGGTGGGGCGCAAATCGTACCAGGCGGCAGCGGGCTCCTCGCGGGCAAGCCGGGGCGACCAGGCCCCGCGATGCCGCGCATTGCAGGCGGCAAGTTTTTCTTCGATGTTTTCCAGGGTCAGATCGTGGATCTGCCCGGCGGCCAGAGCCGGGACGGCGCAGCACAGCAGCGCGAGCGCAAGGAAAAGGCTTTTCATGCTTCCCTCCTTTCGGGATGCCGGGGGCGAAAGGTCCGCGCGGCTGCGGCCGCGCATCGGCCTGCTTGTACAGCATGACGCATAAAAAGCAAAGCCCCGCGCGGGGGCGGGGCTCAGCAACTATGCGGCTTCATCAGGAAGAACAGTGATATTGGTAACGATGCGCTCAGTACGCTTTCTCTCATTAACAAGCCTTTTCGTTACGCGCACAGTTGCCGCTATCTTCGTCCCATGAAGAAAACTTTGCCTTCCTTCCCTTACGCTCTCCAGGAATTCGGGATCTTCAATATTTGCCAAATATTCTGTGTCGTCTTCCATGTCATAAAACCGCCAGCTTGTGGCCTTGCCATCTGTGTGTGGGGTCAGCACTTCAAGGTGTCGCTGTTGTTCTTCCTGAGAAAGAATCCCTGATTCCATCGTCAAAACAAGCTCTTTTTGCGTTGAATCAATGGAAGATTCCGCTTCAATGGGGGGCGTTCCATCGGAAGGATAATCAATTTTTCCCCGTACCGTCATCCTTGTCGCCCCTCCATCAAGAGGCTGGTACATTCCGTTGAGCGCCGTACTTATAGAGGCATTATTATTCATGTTGATAATAACAGGGGCAAAAATGTGTGTCTCGCCATTTTCATTGATAACGCTTATATCATTACCCATCCTTTCCGTGGATCTTGGTTTTTTCCCGCCAAGAAACTTTCGTAGCTCAAGCAATTGGAATAAAGCCTTTACAAGTTGAGGTGCAACCGGGGCAAATCCACCAAAGAAATCAAAAATGACCTTAAAATCAAACGATCCTTCGCGGAATCCTCCCTGAATTTTTACGGAGACATTGCAATTTCTCCCATAAACAAAGTAACTTGTCTTTGTGACAAGTTTAGATATGGACAATAAAGAATTTCCTAAAACTTCAGCATCAAGTTCATGCCTATCCGCTTCGCCGCCTTCAATATCGACTACAAGTTCTTCACGCCAATAAGGTTCAGGACTATTCGGCATAATAACCTCCTTGCCGAAAAATTTTTCTCATTATTATAGAAAAAACGTATTCCGGCAAGGAGTCTTTCCCCTACAGCAACAAATCAATGACTCCCGCGAAGACGTGCAGGCCGTTGACCACGTCCGTGGGGATGCGCACGTTGAGGCGGTTGGGGTCCTGCAGATCCCGTTCGCAGAGGACGCCCGCGGCATTGGCTTCTACCTCTTCCACGATCTCCAGCTGTTCCAGTTGGCGCAGCACGTCCAGCACCTCGCTGCGCACCTTGGGCGGGGTGCGGGCGGAGAGCTTTTCGCGCGGGAAGCGCAGTTCCACCCGTTCGCGCACGGCCTTGGCCACATAATCCATCGTGCGGATGGTGGTCATGTCCAGCAGGGAGATGTCGGCCACGCCCGCGGCGTTGCGGGTATAGGTGGAGATGGCCCGCACTATCTGCACCACCTCGCCCGGCCCCACCTCCAGCGGGGTGACGCCGTTTTTGAGCGCGGCCTCCTGCTCGGTGCGGGACAGGCGGGCCGTGTCCGGCGGCGCGGCTATGCCGGTGAGGGCCAGGGTATTGAGGGGGCGGGCCGGGTCTTCCTCGCCGGCGGCCACGGCGCAGTACGCGGCGGACAGGCAGTCCGCCGGGGTGGGGCTGCCGGGCAGGCAGGCCAGGGAGATGCGCTCGCTGTTGATCTGCCCGGCCAGGGTGGTGCAGGCCGAGAGCGTGGCCGTGCTGCCCAGCCAGGCCGTGGCCCGGCGCTGTTCCAGCGGGCCGGAGACGGCGTCCAGATGCTCGCGCAGGGCGGCAAGCTGTTCCTGCGCGGCCCAGGGCAGGCAATACAGGGTATAATCCGCGCCGAAAACGGCGGCCAGGGCCTCGGCTATGTCCGGGTCCTGCTGGCCGCCGCTCATGCTGCCCGCCGTGGCCGTGAGGCCGGGGGCCGTGCAGGTGACGGACAGGGCTATGGCGTTGCCCGCCGTGCCCTTGTCCCTGGCGGTCAGGGCCAGATACGGCGGCGGGGCGGGCTGCTCCCCTTCGCCGTCCGGATCTTCCGGGCTGACCACGGCGGCGGACAGGGGCAGGCTGTCCTCGGCATTGACGGCCGCGGCCAGGGCTTCCAGCACGCTTTGGGCCGTCTCCTGCGAGGCGGCGGCCACGGCCACGCTGCTGTCGGCCATGCCCAGTTCCACCACGCCCGCGCCGGTGGCCGTGCCGGTGAGCTCCAGCTTGCCGGTGGCGGCCAGCCCGGCCGGATCAGGCGGCACGGGCAGCACGGAGAGGTCCAGATAGGCATTGGCGCGGATGGCGGCCCGGGCCATGCGGTGGGCCTGGGAGCCGTAGCCGAAGAGCGCGCCCGCCGTGGCGTCGTCGTAGATCTGCACCGGCGCAAGGGGCGCGTCGCTGTCCTCGGCCTTCTGGGCGACGATGAGCATGCGCTGTCCGTTGGCGGCCAGGGTGCGCACGGCGTTGGTAGTGTTGAATTCGAAATACTTCCCCGGCTTGCGGAGGCTGGACGGGATCTGGGCAAACGAGATGTTGGCGCTGGCCATGTGGGCTCCCTTTTACGGATAGAGGGGATCAGGGGACGGGGCCGCCGGGCGGGGGGCGCTGATCAGCTCCCCGTTGTGCAGGCGGCGCAGGTAATACGGCGTGGCGGGGACGGACACGGGCGCGCTGTCGGTGATGTGGGCACGGGGATTGTCCTCGCGGGGGACGCGCAGGCCGGGGGCGGCCTGGACATGGAGCATGGGCATGCTGACCTCACAGGCTGATGTTGAGGGTGAGACGGTCTTCCAGCAGGGGGGCGTCCGTGGCCGGGTCCTGCGGGGGTTTGCACCAGTAGCGCAGGCCCAGCCCGGCCAGCGGCGGCAGCGACGTGGCGTCCTCCGCATGGGCCAGGCCGGGCAGGCGCACGCCCTCCGGCGGCAGGTAGCCGCCGGGGGGCGGGACGGGACAGCCGGGCGCGGGCAGCGGGCGCTCGCAGGGCGCTCGAAAGCGTACCTGCACGCGGCAGCTCCAGTCCTGCGCGAAGACCGCCAGAGAGGCCCCTTGCCCTCTGGCGGAAAAAAGGGAGCGGATGCGGCCGGGCAGCAGGTAGTCCACGCCGTCCAGCCCGCAGTCGTACAGGGCCGTCAGGGCGGCCACGTCCGCCAGCATGTCGCAGGCCCCCACCGATGCCGGGCCGCCGGTACGGGCCGCCTCGGCGCGCGGGCTGTGGGCCGCGCAGACGGTGCTGAAGCGCAGCACGCTTTCCCAGCGGGTGCGGGCCGTATCGAGGGGCTTGCCCGCGTCCGCCCCGTCAAAGGCCACCCACACGGCCGGGATGGCCCGGTAGACCGCCTGCCATTCGCCCATGAGCTCGCCGCCGTAACTGCCCACGAAACGCAGGTACGGCAGGCGGGCCGCGTGGATGCGGCGGATGATGGCGTTCTCCACGGCAAGGATCGGGTACATGGGGGCTCCCTCAGAAAAAGCGTTCGTGTCTGCCCGGGCGGAAGATGACCTCCGTCTCCGGGGCCTGCGGCAACGGCGCTTCGGGCGGTGCGGGCACGACGATGGCCGCCGCGCCCCGCGCCACTTCCCTGAGCCAGGCCAGCGCCTCGCGGTAGCGGCGTTCCACGGCCTCGCTGTCCTGCATGCCGAAGCCCGCGCAGAGGTGATAGCGGGCCATATCGCAGACGGCGGCCCCCAGCGGCTGGGGGATGCCGCCCGCCGTATCCAGCGGCACGGGCAGGCGCACGGCCAGGTAGCTGTCGGCCTCGCGGCTGGCCCGCTCCAGCGCGTCGTTCACGCGGGCCGCGTCATAGGGCGGGAGGGGGCCGCCGCTTCCCTCGCCTTCCTCCCGCTGGTTTTCCGTGCCGCTTTCCGGCCAGCGGTCCGCAAAGACCGGCGGGCCATTGGCGGGCAGGGCCTCGCTGTCCGGCAGGGGCGCAAGGGCTATGAGCTCCTGCAGGCCGAAGCGGGCGGCCATGTCCGCCGGGCCGGCGTAGAGGACGGGCGGCCAGCCCGCGCCGTCAGGCATGGGCCGCCTCCGTACCGGGGGCCGGAGGGGCATCCTCCGCGCCGCCCTCCCCGGCGGCGGCCAGGGGGGCGTTCGGGGTGACGGGGGCCGTCTCCCTGTCCGCGGGCGGCCGGTCCTGTTCTTCAGGCGGCGAGACCAGCAGGAAGGGGTCAGCCTTCAGACGGCAGGCTGTGGCCTCGTCCACATCCAGCTCGCGGGGGACGGGGCCGAAACAGCGCCCGGCCCGGCAGCGCCGGGCCAGAGGAGGACGGGCGGCGATACGCAGTCGCATGGGCCGCCTCCCTAACCGCCCACCACGGGCGGCAGCAGCCAGGGCACGCTGATGATGGTGGCCGCGTCGTACCAGGGGTTGGATTCGCCGTTGTTGACCAGCTCCACGGCAATGAGCCTGCGGGCCGCGGCAAAGAGGGAGGGCGGCACCACCAGCAGGGTGCCCGCCTTGCCGCCCATGCCCAGGCCCAGCGGCCTGCCACCGTCGGCCTGGAAGGACTGCATCAGGCCCAGCGCCTTCTCGAAATTGGCGGCGGAGAGCTCGTCCCGCACGGCTACGGCCTGCTGCCAGAAGCCGAAGCCCACATTGCAGCGGTAGCGCACGCCGTAGAGGTACTGGTCCTTCATGAACACGCTGTCGTTGCGGGCGTCGGTGATGGCTTGCAGTTCCGGGCGGGTGCGCTCCTGGAAGATAAGGGGCTTGAGCGGACGGGAGACGTCCAGCAGGTACCAGGGGGTCTTGCTTTCCGGGCTTTCGGCGGCGTCGATGAGGTTGGACGCCGTAGCGTTGCCGCCTGTGCCGTCCACGTTGACGGCCACCGGGTGATCCGTGTCGAAGAAGAACTGCCCGTCGTAACAGTTGGTGGAGAAGCCCTTGCCCAGCAGGCCGAAGACCAGCTCGTCGGGATGGGTGGCCGCGGCATAGCCCATCTCCTCGAAGAGCGGCGCATAGATGCCGAGGTTGTCGTCCTCCATGTCCGTGCGCTTGACGCCCACCGTGCCTTCATAGGTCTTGTTCTCGATGGCGTAGCCGTGTTCCTTCATGTCCTTCACGGCGCGGTCGCCCACCCATTCGGCCAGCTTGGGGAACTGGCCCAGCCAGCCGTAGGTGGTGCTGGCGCTGGTGCTGGACATGTGGGTGGCCGCCTGCCGCCAGTAGCCGGGCGCGCGGCCCGCCCCGCGCCGGAAGGCGGCATTGAAGCCGGTACGCAGGCCGGACAGGGTGCTGTCGGTGATGATGGGCATCTACTTTTCCTCCCTGGCCTGGGCAAATTCCTCAGGGGTCAGGCCCAGGCTCGCGCAGATATGGCGTTCTTCATCGGTCAGGCCCGCCGTATCCGTGCCGTCCGCCGGGGGCGTGCCGCCGGTCTGGGTGCGCGTGAGGGCCTGCACGGGCGGCTGGGCGGCCAGATAGGCTTTCAGGGCTTCGGGGGACGTCCGGGCCAGCTCCTCGGCCCAGGCCTTCGTGGCGGCGGTCAGGCGGCCGTCCTTCAGGGCGGCCTCGATGTCGTCCTTCAGGGCCGCGGCGCGGGCCTCGGCCCGCAGCTCCTCCAGCTCTTCACGCAGCTGGGCGGCCTCCCGCTGGACGGCGGAAAAGGTGGACATGGCCACGAAGCGCCGCGGATCGGGCGCGGCCCCGGCACGGGCCACGGCGTCGTCCCGTTCCCGTTGCAGGCCGTTCAGGGCGGCCAGGGCGGCGGCCTCGTCCGCCGTTTCCGGCAGGCCGAGGGCGGCAAGCATTTGTTTCATGGGGGATTCCTCCCGGGGGCTGAGGGTGGCCCTGGCGGCGGCCATGCCGTCCAGGGCGGGATGGTTGGTAAGGGCCGCGCAGACAAGGCGCAGCACGGCCCCGCTTTGCGGGTCGAAACAAAAGACGGGGCTTATGTAACGGTATTCCCCCGCGCGGATGTGGGCGCGGGCCCTGTCCGTCCAGTCCACCGAGGCGAACAGGCCGCGTCCGTCCTCCCAGCGCAGGGAGGTCAGCCAGCCGGCCGCCGGGGCGGGCTGGCCGTTGTGCGCGGCAAGCTGGGTCTGGTGCTCGTAATCCACCACCAGCGGCGTGGCGCGGGATCGCCATTCGGCCACGAGGGCCGCGGCATCTCCCGCGTCCAGCCGCCAGTGCGAGAGGGAAAGCCCCTCGAGCGTCGCGGGGCGGCCGTCGAGCGCGGCGAAGCGCCCCGCCGGGAAAAGCTGTATCTCTCCGGCAGGCCCCTCGTCCCCGCCGGGGGCGGGGGCAAGGGGGGCGGCCAGGGCCGCCTGCATAAGGAAGGGAGTCGGTTCGTGTTCCATGCGGCCATCCTGCCACGAGGACGGCCGGAAAAAAGGCCGCGGGGCTTCAGCGTTTCCCCGCCTTCCGGGCGCGCCCGCTCCCGGTTGCTTGCCCGCGCCCGCCTCACGCCCGCGTGAAGGCCGTTAGAGGGGCGTTAGAATCGTCCGAACGGAAAAACGCGGGGGATGCCCCGCGCGGAGAGGGAAACGGGGCGCAGGCGCGGCATCTTGCCGGGGGGCTCCCCGGACGTGCCGGGTGGCGCTGTGCCGCCGCCTCGCGTGCTCCCTTTTTCAAAGCTAAAGCGCTTTAGGTTCGTTGCCTGGTGGGGGGAAGGGAAACCCCTCCGCCAGCGCGGGAGCGGTTTCCCTTCCCCCCAAGCCCCCCATCCCTTCCCCAGCGCGCTTTTACCGGGGGAAGAGTAGGAACACATGGCATCCCCGCCTCAGAAGGTAAGCGGAACATGTACAGCTTGCTTATTTTATCTGTCGAAATTATTTATAAAAATTGTGTTGATACGCCCTAAACGAAGAACTGTTTCACATGCCGGGCCACCAGCTCGCGCATCTCCTCCCGTTCCGCCTCCCCCACGCCGAGGAAGGGCCGGGCCGGGATGACGCTGCCGGGGTGGGAGACCTCGCGCCGGAACACCGGCTTGCCGCCGCTGCCCATGAAACGGAGGGAGCGCTTGAAACGGGCCCGGATGACGTGCGCCCGCGTCCGTGCCCCGAACTGGTGCGCCGCGGCATGGGGCCGGTTCGTCCCCACGCGGGCAAAGCCGTTTCCGTACTGCAGGGTGATGGATGTGGCGAGCTCCCCGGAGAGCTGGAGGATCTTCCCGTCGTGGCCGGCCTCCATGCGCTGCCGCCGGTAGGCTGGGGAAAGCGGGGCCCATTTCGCGCCGGTGACGGGGTCCCGCTCCTCCTCGAAAGCGTCCTGCGTGGCTTCCCGCATGAGCTGTCCCAGATCGCGCATGAGCGGCGTCGTCTCCCGCCCGGCCGCGGCAAGGGACCGCATGGCCTCGTCGAGGCCGTCAAGATTGACAAGCATCCGTATCATGGGACATTCTTCCTCCATGAGCTGAAAGGGTGCGCGAAAACAGGCGTCCGGCGGGACAGTGCCTGTCGTTAGGGGCCCGCATGCCGCCGCCGCGGCCTGCGCTCGGCGAGACCACCCTTTCAGTTTTTCCCTTCTTCCTTCTTCGCCCAGGCCGGTGCGCTGTAGACGAGCCAGCCTTCACGCCATTTGTCCGCCCCTTTCGGCTCCCGCTGCATCATGTTCCAGACGAGCGAGCCGTCCCGGTTGATGCGCACCACCACCAGCAGGCTGTACCGGCTCCCCCTGAACACGGCCAGATAGTTTTCCCGCAGCTTGCCGTCCGCGTGCATCTTCAGCCATATCTCGTGGGGCTGCTCGAGCGTGGGCAGGACATGGCGCGCGAAGCGTTCCCGCGCGTCCCTTTCCTTCTCCACCATGTGCGGCAGCAGATCGCGCCAGATGGTGCGCCGGCCCAGGGGCGTCGTCACCACGCGCAGACGTTCCCCGCCGGAGAAGCCCAGGGCTTCCGCCAGAAGCTTTTCCGCGGCCTCCCGGCTCTCCGACATGGGGAGCTCCCCCGGTGCGGGCAGTTTGTCCGCGTCCGGCATGTCCCGAAAGGACGGCAGGCCGAGCTCCCGCCAGTTCGTCCCCGCCGTCTGGGGCGGTGAGGGCATATCCGCCAGCATGTCCCGCAGGAACGTCCGGCCGGGGTTGTAGTCAAAGCCCGCGTCAGGGAAAAAGTCCGGGCCGTCCGGGCCGAGGCGGCAGCCCTTGACGGCGCGCATCTCCTGCTCGCCGGTCCGGGGATCGCGCACGGGCACGAGTTTTTCCCGCAGCGTGCCCTTCCCGCTCTCCACCGTGAGCCCGCGTCGTTCGAGCGCCCGCTCCGAAAGGCTTTCCACCCGGCAGCGGCAGTTCCAGCCGTTGGGCGGATAGATGACGTCCCAGACGGGATCGTCCGCCCGGTAGATGCGCCCGTGCAGGGCCGCATGGGAGGGGCGCGTCTTCTGGTCCCGAATGGCCACATAGCGCAGGTAGGGGGCGCTTCCCGCCATGTCCATCTGTTCGCGGTAGCGGCCGGCATTGAACGCCCCCTGCACGTTCTGACGGTAGATGAGGTTGAGGCGTGCGGGACAGCCGCGCGGCCCCACGCGCACCTCTCCCGTGCGGGGGTCGGTCATCTCGCCCGGCCCCCACCAGCCCTTTTTGCGCAGGACAGGCGCAAGACGGTTGAGGAACTCCCGCTGCGACACCTCCCCGGCCACGGCGTCAGCCACCGCGGCGCGGATGTCCGCCAGCAGATCGAGCCGGGCGACGCCCGCCACGGTGAAGGCACGGGCATGCGCCTCCCGCCATCTCTCCTGCCAGCGAAAGGATATTTTCAGCCCTTTGCTCTCGAAATACTGGATGGCCTCGCGCGGCGGCAGGCCGATGGCGTGGGAAAGGTCAACGTCCGGCATGGCAACGCCCCCAAATCTCCGCCACGAACAGCGCCCGCGCGAGGATGTCCGCCAGCTGCGTTTCATCCATGAGGGGATACAGCCCGGCAAGCCTGCCCTCCAGTTCGGCGGGGGACAGGCCCGCCTCCAGCTCCGCCAGCAGCGGCGCGAGCAGCGCCTCCCCAGCGTCCCGCAGGGCCGCGTCCGCCCCGCCGCACAGGGCGTCCAGCGCGTCCTGCCCGGCCCCGCTTTCGTCCGGGCCGTCCGCATCGTCCGGGGCTTGCGCCGTGGCGCGGGCCAGGCGGGCCGTGGTCCCTTCCGGCCTTCGGGCCGTTGCCGCCGGGCGCGGGCCGTTCGCATCCCGGCCCGGCGCGGCCCCTCCCAGGGGCTGGAACACGTCGTCCTCGCCGGACGCTTCGGGCAGCTTGAGCCGCTCATGCACGAAACGGCGGCTGATCTTCATGTACGGGGCCAGCTTGGGCAGGGCATCGGCGTAGAGGGACAGATCCGCCGCGGGCTGGGTGTCGAAGCGCCAGTACGGCAAAAGGCGCTGGTCGCTGACGCCGAAATTGAGCAGGCAGAGCGGGGCCAGCAGTTGCGCGCTCAGGGTGGAGGCTATCTGCATGGCGTCGGCGGCCAGCAGATCGTGCCGCACTTCATTATGGATGCTGCCCAGGGCGTGGGTGCTGGTCTTGCCGTCGGCCTGCGTGGTCAGGGTGCCGCCCAGGATGGCCTTGCTCATGCCCTGCTCGCAGCGGGTCACCAGCTGGCCGGGGATGTCCTGCGGGCTGGCCGCTGGCGTCTGGAAGAGCACTTCCATGCCGGTGGGGATGATGCCCGCCGCGTCCTGCCCCAGGCAGCGCAAAGCGTGCAGGAGCGCGGACTTGTCCTCCCGCGTGGCCCCGGGCGGGTACTTGCCCAGGCGCAGGGGCAGGCCGTGGATCTGGGTGTAGGCGATGGCGGCATTGAGGGCATAGGCCCGGATGAGGTAGGCCCAGGCCACGGTGCGGAACAGGCCCGCGCGCGGCAGCCAGCCGGACTTGCTCTTGTGGGTGTGGACTATCCAGCCGCAGGGCCAGAGCGCCGCGCCTTCGGCGCTGCCGTCGCGCAGGCGCAGCTCGTTGCGGTCCGTCCACAGGCAGCGGAACCAGCTTTGCGGGCGGAAGGTCAGGGCGCGCGGCACATGGCGGCCGTCCACATGCCCCCACTCCAGCTCCAGGGCCGCGAAGCCGTGGCCGATGGCGTCGGCCATGTCCAGGATCATGTCCTCCACATTGGGCAGCATGTCCACGAGTTCCCGCGTCCTGCGGGCCAGCTCCCGCGCCCGGGCATCCTCGCTGCCGGGGATGATGTCCCATTCCAGGGTCAGCAGGGCGCGCTTGCGCTTGCCTATCTCGCAGGCCAGATGCTCGCAGCGGTCCTCCATATCGGCAAAAAGCGCGTGCTGCTCCATGATGTCGCCCTGTTCGGCGTCAGCCAGGATGCGCCGCAGCCTGCCCGGCGTCAGGCCGTGGGTGAGGTTGGGCAGCTGTTCCAGGTACAGGAGGGGGGCGGATGCGCCGCTCTCGGTCTGCATGGCCCCGCGCAGGGCCGCCGGAGCGGGCCGCGCGGCGCGCGGGGGGCGTGTGGGGGCGTGTGGCATGGCGTCATATCCAGGGGGTTTCTGACGGGTCGCCGCCGTCCGGCCAGGTGTCCGGCCAGCCGTCCGGTCCGCCGTCGTGGGGAAGATCGAAGGGGGACGCGGCGCGCGGCACGCGCACGAAGGCGTCCCGCAGGGAGACGAAGCCCTGCGTGGCCGCCCGCCAGAGCATCTCCAGCGCGTCCGGCCCGTCGTCGTGATCGGCCAGCGGGAAGTGGCGCAGCTGGTCCACCAGGGCGCGCTGCTCGGGATGGAAGAGGATGCGGCCCTGGCTGACGTAGGGTTGCAGGCTCTCGATGCGCAATTGCTTGTCCGTATGGTTCTTCAGCGGCAGGACAGGCAGGGGCAGGCCCTGCCGCGCGGCCTCGCGCACCAGCACCTCGGCAAAGAACTCCTGGAACTGCACCGTCTCCACGGCCCAGAGCGCGCAGCGCCATTGCCGCTGCAGGGCGATCATGTCCTGTATGATGCGGTCGGGATGGCGCTTGCGGATGTCGGCCACCAGCACATGGAGCCGCATATTCTCCCGGTCCAGCCCGCCGATGAGCAGGGCCGACGGATCGCGCCCGGCCCCGGCCTTGCCCAGCGAGGGATCGCAGGCCCCGAAATGCAGCAGGCCGGGCGGCAGCTCCGACCAGAACCGCAGCGCGCCCGCGAAGGGCGAGGCGTCGCCGGAAAGCGGGTCGTTCTGCTGTTCGGCGTCAAAGGCGGCGCGGTCTTCCGCGCGCTTGCACATGAGCGTATACAGGGGCCGGAAATCCGGCCAGCTCGTCACGGCCCCGGCGTCCATCGCCTCCCGCCGGGCCTCGTAGAAGGCGCGCGCCCGCTCCGGCCCGTCCGGCGGCGTGGCGTAGAGGGCTTCCCATGTGTCCCACAGGTCGAGCCTGTCCGGCATGCGCGAAAGCGCCCGGAAGGTGCGGCCGCGCCACTGCGGTTTTTTGAGGGTGCGGGCCAGCACGCTGTCGTAATGCAGGATGGTGCCTATGTAGACCACGTCCATGCTGTCGTCCGCCGGGCCCAGGGAAAGCACGGTGCGCATGAGCCAGCTTTCCAGCTTGTCCCGCTGTTCCGGGCTGCGCACGTTCTCGTCGTTCTCCAGATCGTCCAGCAGGGCCAGGTCGGGCCGGTGCGGCCCGTGCCGCAGGCCGCGCATGCGCTTGCCCGCGCCGAAGGCCTGTATCTTCACGTTGCGGGCCGTGATGACGGCGCCCACGTTCCAGACGCGGCCCTGCCCGCAGTGGCCGGGAAAGTCCGCCGCAAGGCGGGGGTTGCTCTCCAGTTCGGCCTTGACCGCCTCCAGGAAGCTGGCCGCCTGCTCGAAGGCGTCGGCCACCAGCAGGATATACCGCTTGCGCTCCGTCATCACGCACCAGAGCAGGAAGAACACGTCCACAAAGGTGGTCTTGGCTTCGCCGCGCGGGGCCGCGCAGGCCAGCCGGACGCCCTCCGGCGCGTCCACGGCCGCGGGCAGCGCGCCGTCCAGCCAGAGATGCAGGGCGCTGTCCCCGGTGGGCGAGCCGTCCTTGCGGCGCGTGTAGTGCGGGAAGTACGTCCGCCGGAAAAAGGGGAAGTCCTCCCGCGCCCGCGCCACACGGGCGGCGGACGCCGGGCCGTCCACGGGGAAGGCGGCGCAGGAGGCCTCTATGCTCCGGCGCAGGGAACCGGCCAGCGCGGTAAGCTGCGCCCGGAACTCCGCCGCCGAAAGACGTTCAGACATGCCGCCCCCCCAGTTTTTCCGTCACTTCCCCGGCAAAGGGCTCCAGCACTTCCAGCAGGGCCGCCGCGTGCTGGGGGAACTCCCGCCGCACGAATTCGGTCAGCAGCTGGATGACCCGCAGGGCCGTGGCCAGTTCGCTGGTCTCCGGCAGCACGCGGCGGCTGGCGGAGACCATCTTGTTGAAGCTGTCGGCCAGGCTGGCCAGCGCCCGCGTCTTCTCCGCCGCCGTCATGTCTCCGGCCTCGATGATCTCGCCCATGAGCGCCTTGTGCTGCTGCACATAATCGCTCAGGGTCTGACGGGCCACGGCTTCCATGCCTTCGCCCGCCAGCAGGCTGGCCGCGCGCAGCTTGTCCCAGTCATCGCCCTTTTCGGCGGCCCGGCGCTTCCAGCCGCGCAACGTGCCCGGCGGCACGCCGCGCGCGGCGGCTATGCGCGCCAGCGGCAGGTTGTTGATGTAGTCCGCGCGGCAGGCGGCGCGCAGGGCGGCGTCATGGGCCATATCTACTCCTTGCCGCGCGGGCCGGGGGCGGAGGGATCGTCCACCACGCTTTCCAGCGTCTTTTCCATCCGCTCCCTGCTCCCCATGACGAGGACGCGCAGCGGGCGGGGCACGTTCACGCCAAGCCAGGTCAGATGCCCGATGATGGAGGCGCAGTCCGTCAGGATGAGGTAGAGCATGAAGATGTCCGTCACCGGCAGGGAAAAGCCCAGCGCCCGGCGCAGGGAGATGTCCACCCCCACGGCCATGAGCAGGAAGAGCCCGTAACAGGTATAGCGCACGAGGCCCCGCTGCAGGCCCCGGCACAGCGAACGGCCGCGCTTGCAGCCCACCGCTATGCGGGACAGCATCTCGCCGGTCAGGGCGGCCAGCATGATGCCGAAGATCACATGATCCACCCCAAGCAGGCTGAGCAGAGCCGAAAAGCCCGTGCCCACGGCCAGCTTGCCCGGCCACATGTCCGCCAGGCGGTTGCCGTAGTGCTGCACCGCGTGCAGCCAGTTGATGTCAGTCATGGTGCGCCTCCTTTCCCTCCCGCATGGCCGCATACCAGGCCCGCAGCCCGGCCTTGTCCGCATTGCAGCGGTCGAGGGCCTCGCCGTAGGCCACCACCAGCCGGGTGATGCCCAGGGCATAGGCCCGCACGTCACTGCCCCGCGCCAGTTCGTCCGGCGTCGCCGGATGCGGGCAGTCCGCCAACAGGCTTTGCGGCGGCGGGATGACCGCCTCCCGTGAGGCCGAGCACCCCGCGCAGGCCATCAAGAAAAGCGCCGTCATCAAGCCCGCCGCCCCGCCGCGCCACGTCATCGAGACGTTGTGTCTTTCGTTCCGCTTCATCGTGCGCCTCCCGCGCCAGTTCGTCCCGCAGAGCGCCGGCCGCGCCGTCGGCGGCCCGTGCCGCCTCAAGCAGGGCCAGCCCGGCCCGCAGGCGTTCCATCTCCTCGCCCCGGCGCACGCACTCGCGCGCCAGCAGGCCCACGGCCACACACAGCAGGCAGCACAGCCCCACGGCCAGCCGGCCGGTCCGGGACGTCATCAGAGCGCCCCTTCCCGGCGCAGGAAGGCCCGCAGATCCTTGACGCGGTTGGTCCAGCCGCCCAGAAATACGGCCTGCGATGGCCTGCGCGCCGCAAGATCGTTGTAGAACGCCTGCCGGGCGTCCAGCAGGGCCGACAGCACGGCGGGCGTGGCATGGGTGCACAGCGCCTTGCGGGTCAGCGGCCCGGCCTGGCCGTCCACCGTCAGCCGCACGCCGTTGGGCCCCACACAGGCATTGTAGCCGCGCTGGGCGAACTTCACGGACTGCACGCAGCCGCAATTCACCGCCGCGTCATAGAGCACCAGCGCCACGCCGAAGGGGTATTCGTCCAGCCGCAGGCTGTCCCAGAATTCGCGCTTGAACATGGCCCGCGCCCGCTCCGGCGTGACCTCCTCCCGCAGGACCAGCGGGGTGACAGGCGGATGGACGCCGATGCTCCGCAGGAATTCCCTGCCGTCCCGCGTGGCGGCGATGCCCTGCACGAACGTCAGGGACGCCCCGTATGCCGTCAGCCCGCCCGTATCGGCGGGATGATCCGAAAGCCCGCCCTCCCACTTCGCCGTAAAGGCATGGGCGCGCCGGAACATGTCTTCACTCATGGCAACTCCTTTGCGGGCGGCAAAAAAAACGCCCCCGCCCCGTCACTTTGTGACGGAACGGGGGCAAAAAACAGGCTGCGGGGCTTCAGCGTTTAAGGCCTGTCAACACTATTCGTTGACTGTTTGGGGGGAAGGGGAACCCCTCGCTCTGCTGTCGATGCCTGTAAGGCTCCTGCGTCGCCTAACAGGCACGGCCCTGCGGGCCGCCCGTCGGGTCGCTGCCGGCGCGAGAGGGGTTCCCCTTCCCCCCCCAAGCCCCTCATCCCTTCCCCAGCGCGCTTTTACCGGGGGAAGAATCAGGGACACGAGGCACCCCCAAAAGACAGACGGCGCGTGTACGAATTATTGGGCTTATTTATAGAAATTATTTGCAAAACTTGTGCTAACAGGCCTTAGGCGGTGTCCAGCAGGCTGGCCTGCTGCGGGGCCGGAGCAAGGGGTTTTTTGAAGATGTCCCAGACAGTGCGCTCGCTCAGGCCGTAGCGCAGGGCAAGGCATTGCGCGATCTGCCGTTCGGACAGGCCCTGCCGGGCCAGCTCGCGCCGGTCGCCCAGCAGGAGCGCGTTGCGGGCCCTGAGCAGCGCCGGCTTGCAGTTGGGGACATAGAGCGGATAGACGGCGTACATGGCGGCAAGGGTGCGCGCCGCCTCCTCGCCGATGCAGCGCGCCAGCTCGTCCAGCAGCGCCCGTCCCTGCGCCCGCGCCCCCACAGGCAGACGCAGGGTCAGCCCGCCGAAGTTCTCCACCAGCCGCAGCGTGGCGGGCAGGCCTATCCTGCCCGCGATATGCTGCACGCTGCGCGGCAGGTGCGCGGCGGAAAGCTCCCGCAACGAGGGCAGGTGCGCCTCGGCGGCACGCATGGCGGCAAAGTACTCGGCCCCGCGGGGCTTGCGGGCGGCGTTCATGCCGTGCCTCCGGGCAGGCCGGGGACAAGAAAGGCCTCCAGCGGCCGGACATCCAGCCCCAGCCGGCGCGCTATGCAGTTCTCCAGCCGCGCCCCGCGCGACTGCCGCCAGCCCGGCAAAAGGGCCACACCGTCACAGCGGGCCAGCTGGACGAGGGCCAGCCGCATGTAGCCCTGCCAGCTGCCGCAGGCCGGGGGCGCGTTCTCCGCGGGGTTCTCCACCCGCAAGCCGAGGCGGCGCAAGCGGGCCGCCGCCGCGTGGAAGGCCGGATAATTGTTCTCCGGCAGGCCGCTCATGGGGCCGGAAAGGTATATGGTCATCATCTGTCCTCCTGTTCTCGTCTCGCCTGACGGGCAAGGGCGGCTATGCAGGCGTCCAGCCGGGCCGCCGGGGCACTGGCCAGCGTTTCCGTCCCCCGGCTCATGCGCCGGATGACGGCCTCGGCATAGTCCAGATCACGGCCTTGCGACAGGCAGAGCGCAAGAATCTTGCGGTGGCGCGGCCGCAGCTCCGGGGCGACGGCCGGGGAAAGGCTTTTTGCCGGACGCGGACGGGGCGTCCAGCCCCGCGCCCGGAACTCGGCCAGCACGGCCTTGAGCTGCGGCACGCCGCAGCGGGCGGCGCTGTCCCTGCCGGTCACGGACGACAGCAGCCCCCGGTAGGTCTCCTCATCCAGCCCCATGTCCGCCCTGGCCATATGCACCGAGGCGATGAGGCCCTTGCGCAGGCGGTCAGCGGCAGGCATGCGCGGCCTCCTCTCCAAGCGCCCGGGCGCGCCCGGCCTTCTCGCTGTTCGCCCGGAAGCGCGCGGCCTTTTCGTTGAGCGCGTCCAGCATGGTCTTCACCATAGCCTGCGTCTTTTCCGGCGCACGCCCGCCCCGGAGAATGAAGCAGACCACGCTGCCGTCCGACATGTCCCGGATGTTCCAGGCGTCGGCCCGCGTGCGCACGAGGATGAAGCGTTGAACATTGTTCGGCATGTGGTCCTCCTTTGGCTGCTCGTCAGGCCGGGGCCGCCACGCCCCGGCGACGGCCCCGCGCGGGGCCGTTTCGCAGTTAGTTTGTGTCATTTTCGGGCATGTCGGGCGTTGCCAGGCGGTACTCCTCGACAAGAAGTGCCCCAAGGATCCTTGCCATTGCCGGGAAGCTACGCGCGGGGTCTTCCAGCATGGCCGCAAGGTTGATCTGCATCGACACGCTCACATCAACGGGCGCTCCCGTTATGCCCAATTTCATCTCGACGGCTCCCATGTCGTCCTCCTTTGGCTGCTCGTCAGGCCGGGGCCGCCACGCCCCGGCGACGGCCCCGCGCGGGGGCCGTTTCGCAGGGCTCGCTCACACCGCCGCCATGTCCATCGAAATGGCGGCGAACTTGCCGTCCTCGCCCCGTTCGTACACCCGCACATAGGGCTTGTTGCCCACGATCTGCACGCTGTCGCTGATGGCCTCCATCGCCGCGCGCCAGCGCGGATCGTCCACCTTGATGCGGCGCAGGCCCAGGATGCGCCCGGCGGACATCCGCCCCTCCCTGTCCAGATCAAAGGCCGCATCCACCACGGCCCGCAGGTTCTCCGAGCTGCCCTCCGTCCAGTCCCGCAGGCATTCGTTGATCAGCTCCCGCGCCGCGTGGATGCGCTCGTCGAAGGTGATGGCGTCCGCCATGCTGCGCACGACCTTGTAGCGGCCGTCGTAGGACAGCAGGGAGACATTGCCCTTCTGGCCGCCGTAGCGGACGCCGTGCTCCTCCGCCGACAGGGACACGAAGGCGGCTATGTCGCCCATCATGCCGGCCTTGGTGCGCCGCAGGCTCTCCCGCGTGGCGCGGGCACGTTCCACCAGCTCGCGCACCAGCTCGTCACGGGCGCGGTCGATGGGGTCCACCTTGCTCAGGGGCACCAGCCGCCCCTGCGCGTCTTCCATATAGCCTTCCGGCATCGTTCTTTCGTCCATCTTCTCTTCCTCCGTTTCAGGCGCGGGCCGCCGCGTCCGCCGTTTCCGTGCCGTATCCCGTCCACTCTTCCAGCGCCCGCGCCTGGTCGGCATGGGCCAGCAGGTTTTCCCGCAGCAGGCGCAAAAAGCGCCACTGCTCCTCGCTTACTTCCCCGGCCAGCGCGCCCACGCTGGCCGCGCACGATTGCAGATCCTGACTCAGCATGATTCCCTCCATTGGTTGCAGTTCCGGCACTCCCGCCACTGGCGGAGCGCATAGGGGTTCGAGGTGGGCATGGGGGCCGCGCGCCGGGCCGTGCAGACGTCCCGGCCCCAGGGGCCGCCGTAGACCGGGCAGGGCCGCGCCAGCACGCGCAGGATGCGCTCCTCCATGCGGCCCGTGCCGCCCGGATAGCGGTCGTGGTAGACGAGGGAAAGGGACGTGCGGGCCACGCCCAGGCGGCGCGCCGTGGCCGCCACCCCGTCCGCCTTGACGGCGGCATGCAGCAGTTCGCGCGCTTCCTCACGCATGGCCGCCTCCCAGAAAGATCGTCCGGCCCGTGTTGCGGTCCGTGACGCACTTTTCCGCCCGGTTGTAGGACGGGGCCAGCGGGCCGCTGTCTGCCTCCGGCAGCAGGAAAAAGGCGCGGGTGCGGGCCGTCCGGCCCAGGAAGCCCGCCCGGTACAGGGCGCGGCAGTAGTTGGTCAGGTTGTTTTCCGCGTCGCGTTCCTCCCCGTCGCTCACCGTCTGGAGCAGGGAGTCCACGGAAAAATGATCGGCCATGCGCATGACCGCCCATGCCCGCTGCCGCAGGGTGCGTCCGGCGCTGGCCGCGCCGCGGCCCTTGCGCTGGCAGGGCATGAAGCCGCCGCGCTCCAGTTCTTCCCTCCCGTGGCGGGTCAGCCCGTGCAGGCCGCCCTCGCCGCATACCCAGCCCTTGTGCCGCAGACAGCGGCAGACCGCGGCCACGCTTTCCCCGCGCACGCCCAGCTCCGCGGCGATCTGCCGGGTGAAGCGCGGACCGTCCGCCAGGATGCGCACTATCCTTTCCGCAAGCTGCATACGCGCCCCCCTCATGCCCGCACGCTCTTGGCCGTGCGGCTCTGCCAGTCGTGGGCCAGCGCCACGCCCGCGAACTGCGGCACGTCCAGCGGCCCGGAAAGGCCGTTGGTGGACGCGACACGCTCCACATTGGCAAGCACGTTGAGGACCTCCCGCATGCGGCCGCCGGAAAGACGCAGCACTTCCGCGCTCATGGCCGGGGTCAGTTCGTATTCGCAGAGCTGCTTGCAGGCCAGCGTCACATCCGCCGCCGAACAGGGGCCGAATTCCACCACCTGCGCGATGCGGCTCGAGATCTGCTTGTGGCGGGCGATGGAGCGCTGTATCTGCTCCATGCCGATGAGCACCACCGTCACCTCGGCCCGGTCGGAGAAATCCCGGATCTTTTCCAGCACGGCGGCATTGGCGGACAGGGTGAACTCGGCCTCGTCGATGATAATCGGGCACTGCCGTTCCACCAGCACGCGCAGGCAACGCTCGAAAAGCTGCTGCGCCGTGCCGCGTCCGTCGATGTTCAGGGCCTTGCACAGCTCCACCAGAAAATACTTGGGGGTCATGTCTATATTGGCCCGCAGATAGACGGCCCCGACCTCTTCGGCCCAGCGGTAGACGACGTGGCTCTTGCCGTAGCCCGGCTGGCCATGCACCAGCATCATGCCCGCCTCGGCGGCCCCGCGCCGCTCCACGGCCTTCACGCCGGCGGCAAAGCGAGCGTAATTCTCTGTTTTGACAAAGGCTTTTTTCATTTCTCCCTCCTGAGATCCCGCGAACTGTTTCGTTTGGGACGCTTGGCGTTCCCAGCCATACGGCCTGTCGTCTCGCGGAAAGAACGCGGGTTTTCCGCTTGGTCCGGGCCGGGCGGCGCTGTGCCGCCGCCTCGCATCCAGCTTTTCACCGGCCGCTCATGCGATGCCCTGCGCGGCGTAGAGTTCGCGCAGATCCGCGTATTCCTCGCCCTGCCGGTAGGCGGCCAGCCATTCCCTGTCCGCATCCGTCCGCTGCTCCGCATGGGCCATGAGCCAGCGGAAGCGGTCGTATGTCGTCGCAAAGACGGGACGGGCGGCTGCCGGGGCCGCGCCATCCGCCGCAGGGCGGGACGGCGGGGCCGTCTCTACGACGGCGGCCCGGACGACGGAGGCGTCCACGGCCGGCGCTTCCGCCACCGGCGGCAGGCTGATGGCCGCGCCGGGCGCTATCTTTTGCAGTCTGGCGTCCAGCCGTCTGACCTGTGCCCGCGCCCGCTTTTCGCGCGCGGCCTCGACGCGGCTCCGCTCGAAATAGGGGCGCGTATTGCCTTCCAGCGCCGCCTCGCAGATGCGGCGTCCGTCGGCGGTCCAGCACCAGACGCGCCCGGCGTCCCAGATGTCGTACCGCACCTCCACGGCTTCCCCGTGGAAGTCCGCCAGCTCCGGCGCAAAGTAGCGCCCGGAGGAGAATTGCAGCCAGCCGTTGCGCGTGATGCGCCGCACTGCCGGCATGAACAGTTCGGACGCCATGTCCCGCGGCACGCTCACCGGCTCGAATCCCCGCGCCGTGAAGGTCCGCCAGTATTCCTCCGGGCTGTAGTGGCGCAGGCGGCCCTCCGCATCCCGGTACCGGGGCAGGCCCCGGTGCGGCGCGGCGTTGTAGCGCTCCACGCAGGCAAGGATGTGCCGCTTGAACTCGTCCCATGTGGGCAGCATGGCCCGCCCGCCTTCGCGGATGGCAGCCCGCGAGAGCTTGAAATTCCGCTTTGCCGCGTCCCTGTCCATGAGCGCGCCGGTATAGCTGGGGAGCTCCTGGGCGGCCCGGACGCAGATGCTCTTGATGGCCCGTTCCATGAGCCCCTTTCCCTGCGGCCGTCCCGGCAGCGAGGTGGTGGGGGTGATGCCCAGACGCACCAGCATGCCCGTGCGGTCGTCCCGCAGTTGCGCGTTGACGTAGCCCGGCCCGTTGTCGCTGTAGAACAGGGCCGGGATGCCGCCGAAACAGCAGGCCATGCGCAGGGCATCCAGCACGGTCAGGGCGTTTTCGGCCAGGGCGACGGACACGCCCACGCAGCGCCGGGTGGCCACATCGAGGATGACTGTGATCTCCGGCTTGAAGGGCTGACCGTGGTCAGGGTGCAGCACTTCCGCATCGAAGGTGGTGCCGTCGGCCGTATACACGTCGGTGGGCCACAGTTCGGAAGTGTCGCGGCGCTGGTGCGGCCGCAGCCTGAGCAACGCATTGCCCGTGGCCCGGCCCGCCTCGCGCTCGGGGCGGCCCATCTTGCCCAGCAGGCGGCGGCAGGCATGGATGCTCGGCGGCTCCTCGCCTCGCTCCCGCATGGCCCGGCACAGGGCCTCATGCGCCATGACCACCGAAGGATGTTGCGGCATCTGATAGAATGCCAGGAAGTCCTCGCCCCAGGCCGGTACGGCGTATCCCCGTCGTATGCGCGGCGTCAGGGCGGCCGCGCCGCCTTCCGCCAGCTCTATGCACCAGCGCCACAGCGTCCGCTCCGAAAGGTGCGGTCGCCGCATGCGCGGCAGAGCCTGCGGCAGCAGCGCCGCCAGACGCTCGTCCAGTTCGCCGAGCCGTGAAAGGTTCACCAGATGGCTGACGGCCCGTGTCTTCCCCACCAGCGGCGTCAGGCGCTCTATCTCCGCACAGAAGGCCAGCCGGGCTATGGTCGTCCGGCGTTCCTTGTCCGTTCTGTCATCCAGCGGCACAAGGGGAGACGCGCTGCCATTTGCCGCGCGAAGTCCGCCGCTTGCGCCGTCTGGCGTCAGCGGGAGCTGTCCTGCCGGGCAGGCCGCGCCGTCTTCCGGCGTAGCGGCCCGGCCGGCGCGCAGCAGGGCCGAGGCCAGCCTGTCCCGGATCTCCGCGGACATGGAGGACACCACCCACAAGTTGCCGCCCCCCCGGCCCGCGCGGGGCAGGGACTGCCAGCCCTCACGCTTGGCGCGGGCATGCACACTTTTGACGCTGACGCCTAAATATTTTGCCAGCTTCTGTGTGCTGTATGTGGTTTCGATGGGGGCCACGGCGGTTCTCCCTGTCATTAGAACATTTTTACGGCCTGTCGTTTCGCGGATCGCAGAGGTATTTTTCCGGCGCGCCGTGAGCGCGCAGCCAGTCCAGCACCTTGGGACTGTGGATCTGCCCGGACAGTGTCCGGTACACAGCCACGCCGGAGATGCCCAGTTCCCGCGCCAGCGCGGCTCCGCTCATGCCCTGCGCGTCCAGCACTTCCTGCAGGCGGCGGCGATAGCGGGCACGCTCGGCCCCAAGGGCCATTTTCCGGGCATAGGTCAGACTCATAGTTCGTCCTCCAGCTTGCGCAGCTGCTTTTTCATCTTCTTTTGCCGGATCAGCGTGCGGGCATATTCGGCCAGCTTGCGGTCCTCTTCCGTCATGATGTCCATGCCCACGCTGCGCAGCATGACCCGCAACGGCTCCGCATTGCGGGCCGCCGCGCAAAAGGCCAGCAAGGCCAGGATGGACGGCGGGTGCGAGGTGTCCGAGGGGGAGAGCATCTTGTCCAGCGTCGCCTTGGAGAAGGACGCGGCGTTGCCCTTTGTCAGCTTCACGCCCGCCAGCACGGCCAGCTCGTTCATCATGTCCGGCAACGCCTTGCGGCCGTCGCAGACCGGAGCCTTGGCGGCCTCGCGCATGGCGGCCTTGATGGCCGGGATGATCCCCGCCAGCGCGGCATAGCCATCAAAAAGGGATGCTTGTTTCATGCTGTCCTCGTGTGATCCGTTTTCATTCCCGTCGGCCAGCGCAGCCACTGGCCGCCAGTGGGAAAACAGGTCAATCAACGTATACGCATACAAAAACGGCTTAAGATGGGCGTGGGTGGTCAGGCGTAATTTTCGACTAGCCATTGGTCTCGTCTGGCCCTGGCCTCTTCGAGCGTCTTGGCGACACAGGAGAAGAGCTTCCCATTCGTGTGCCGGTAGTCGTACTGAACCCGAGTGGGGTTTCTTCTGAACATTCTGGACGTAAAGGTTTCGTACTGCTCCTGGCCGTTGGCGAGGGATTGCGGATTCAATGCCATGACAGTTTCCTTTCCCGTCTATGACGGGCTTGAGATGAAAGAGTTCGGTCCATTTTCGTCGGCCTTCGGGACGTTGACCAAGAGGCCGTGGGGCGTTAGTTCTTTTTGTGCGACTAAACATAACTCTACCCACGGCCTTTTTCTTTCTTTTTGAAAGAAATGTCAAGCCAAAATGAAAGAAAAGCTTTCTTTTAAGCTCTTTTTGAAATATCAATATTTCTTAATGGCTTACAAATGGCATGACAACAAGTCGTAGGGTAAAAGTTCCCAAGGGGAAGTTTTACCTATGAGCAGCTTTGGCGAGCGCTTAAAAATCGTTCGAGGAGAGCTAACACAAGCCGAATTCGCGTCTCTCTTAGGCATTCCGCAAGTAACTTTGGGGAATTATGAAAGAGGCAGGAACGAACCCCGTTTTGAATTCATAAAGCAAGTTTGCTCTCGTTTTGAAATAAACGTGGAATGGCTTCTTTTTGGGACGGGAGACAAAAAAGAACGCTTGCAGCATCCCTCCGACGCAGCCAGCTGCGATGTGGATTTGATTATGATCCCGATGGTTGAAGCTCGCCTCTCAGCTGGCCAAGGGAGCCTGTTAACGGGCGGCAACTGCGAACGCACCTATGCCTTTCGCTCGGACTTCCTGTATCGTAAGGGAAACCCGGACAATATGGTGCTTATGCGTGTGTCCGGTGATTCTATGCAACCGGACATACTGAATAATGACGTCGTGCTGATAGACCAGTCGAAAAGAGACATTTTACCTGGTCGTATCTATGCAGTGGGATTCGAGGAGGCTATCTACCTCAAGCGGATAGATATGCTGCCTGGCAAGGTCATTCTCAAAAGCGCCAACCCGGCTTATCCACCTGTAGAGCTGGATATCCGCGATCAGCAGGGCGACAGCTTTCGTGTTATCGGACAAGTCCTCTGGAGCGGTCGCGAATACGTTTAGAAATCTGACGATTTACTGCCAAAAAACACGCAAAAAACGCGCGAATCTGTGCAAAACAGTGCACTTTCGCGCGTTTTCCATTTTGGGGCTTCGACAAGAAAAATTCTTTGCTCTTCGCGGTGTTACACCACGCCACCCCCCGCCTTTTTCACTGCCAATATCATCACTCCCCCAGTTCTGCCGGACGAGGCCCGCCCCTACTATCTTTCCGTCATCGCGGAGCAGCGACGCCAGCACGAGCTGGCCCGTTCGCTGCGGCTCGCGCCCCTCATCCGTTCGGAGCGGGACGTCTATGTGGCGGCCCAGCAGCGCAGCGAGCCCAATTTCATCACCCGCTGCCGCGTGGAAGCGCCGGTGACGGTGCTGGACGGCGGCGAGGCGCAGGCCGGGGCGCTGGAAGGGCACATCGTCTGCATCGAGAGCGCGGACCCCGGCTATGACTGGCTGTTCACCCGCAACATCGCGGGGCTCGTCACCTGCTACGGCGGGGCCAATTCCCACATGGCCATCCGCTGCGCCGAATACGGCCTGCCCGCCGCCATCGGTTGCGGCGGCATCCTCTACGAGCGCGCCGGCAAGGCCGGTCTGCTGTTGCTGGATTGCGCCGGAAAACGTATAACCCCCCTGCATGCCGAGGTATGAATGCAAGCGTTGATCCTTGCCGCCGGACGCGGGTCCCGGCTGCGTGAACTGACCGACGACAGGCCCAAGTGTCTCGTCCCCCTTGCGGGCAAGCCCCTTTTGCGCTGGCAATACGACGCCTTGCGGGCCGCCGGCGCGCGGCAGGTGCTGGTGGTGCGCGGCTATCTGGCGGAGCGCCTCGTGCCCGAGGCCGCCGGGCTGCCGTCCGGCGCCTTTGCCACGGTGGACAATCCGCGCTGGGCACAGTGCAACATGCTGGCGTCCCTGCTCTGCGCCGGCCCCTGGCTGGACGCGGCCTTTGCCGGCGGCGAGACGGAGGTGGTCGTCAGCTATGCGGACATCGTCTACCCGGCGGAGCACGTGCGCGCCCTGTGCGCCCAGGGCGGCAGCCGTCCCGTGGCCCTCACCTACGATACGCAGTGGGAGGCCCTCTGGCGCATCCGTTTCGCCGATCCCTTGTCGGATGCCGAAAGCTTCGCCTGCCGGGACGGCCTGCTGTGCGACATCGGCCGCAAACCCTGCGGTCTGGACGATATCCACGGGCAGTACATGGGCCTTTTGCGGCTGACCGCGCAAGGCTGGCAGACCATCTCCGCCGTCTGCCGCGAGCTCGGCGAGGCGGTGGATCGCACCGACATGACCACCTTCCTCCGGCTGCTCCTGAGCCGCCGGATACCTGTGGCGGCCGTCCCCGTCGCGGGGCGCTGGTGCGAAGTGGACGATCAGGATGATCTGCACGCTTACGAGAGCCGCCTTGCGCAGGGCGGCTGGGAACATGACTGGCGCTAGGGGCTGTTTCTAAAAAGTTTATTGCAGCCAAATCAAACAGGCCGCTAACATGACGTTTGCCCGAAATGTCGCGGCCAATTTATCATAGCGGGTTGCAATGCGTCGAAATGACTTGAGCTTTGCAAA
>DWYJ01000062.1 GCA_019118745.1 Candidatus Desulfovibrio gallistercoris
ATATGTTTGCTCGATTGAAAGACTGGCGCCGCATAGCCATGCGCTATGATCGCTGTGCCCATACATTCCTTTCGGCAATCCATATTGCTGCCATTGTCATTTTTTACCTTTAATGAGTCCTGACCCTAAGACTCATGGGCACTTTCCCTTGCGTATTTGAGGGAAAGGGCCCCCCTCCGCCAGCGCGGGAGGCGCTCCTCTTTTTGCCAAACGTGGAGCGCATCATATCAAGAGCTCCTGACGGCCGCCCTGCTCTTCGAGTTGACCGAGGAGACAATTTGTTACACACCAGTGCTGCGCCGCCCGGTCGAGACCATCATAGCGCCTGGCCTCGCAAGGCCGCGTGACGCAGCAACGACGCACAGAGGAGCAGGCAGAGATATGTTGAGCGCCATCATTACGTATTGTTGTCTTGGAGCATTCGCGGGCATCCTTGCCGGATTGTTGGGCGTGGGCGGCGGCATCGTCATCGTGCCCATGCTGGTCTTTGCCTTCGGCTGGCAGGACTTTCCGCCGCAGTACATCATGCTGCTCGCGCTGGGGACTTCCCTGGGCAGCATCATGTTCACCTCGGTCTCCAGCGCCCTTTCCCACAGCCGCAGGGGTGCGGTGGACTGGCGCGCCGTGGTGCGCATCACGCCGGGCATCATGGTGGGCACCTTCTGCGGCTCGCACCTGGCCGCCCTGCTGCCCAAGAAGGGCTTGCAGATCTTTTTCGTCTGCTTTCTGGCCTATGTGGTCAGCCAGATGCTGCTGGGCAAAAAGCCCAAGGCCAGCCGCGAGCTGCCGGGCATGGCGGGCATGAGCTGCGCGGGCGGGATCATCGGGGTCATATCGAGTCTGGTGGGCATAGGCGGCGGCACGCTCTCCGTGCCCTTCCTCATCTGGCATAATGTGGAGATGCACCGCGCCATCGGCACTTCGGCGGCCATCGGCTTCCCCATTGCCGTATCGGGTTTCCTCGGCTATCTGGTGGCGGGCTGGGGGGCGGCGGGCCTGCCCGCGGGCTCGCTGGGCTACGTCTATCTTCCGGCGCTGTTCAGTCTGGTCATCTGCAGCATGATCACGGCCCCGCTGGGCGTGCGCATCTCCCACAGCCTGGACGTGCCGCGCCTCAAGCGCTGCTTTGCCGTGCTGCTCATCGTGGTGGGCGCCAAGATGCTCTGGGATGTGATCGGGAGCTAGGCGCGCCCTGCGCCAGCGGATGAGCGCAGCAGTCCCCTGCGGACGACACGAGACCTCCTGCCGCGTTTATGCCCCAGCCATCCGCATCCGGCAGGGACCGGCGCGTAGGCTCCGCGTCATCCCCGGGCAAAGCGGGACTCCGCAAGACGAGTGAAGAAAACAAGAGCAGGCATACGTTTACACGTATGCCTGCTCAATTTTGGTGATCCTGCCAGACAAAACACAAAGCCGGATGGCACGCAGGCTTTTCACGGCACGCGGAGCAGCCCGCCCCTGGACGAAAGCGAAGCGTGTACGGTGGACTTGTCTTGGCTGCGGCAAGCCCTAGAACGGCACTTCGTCCATGCCGGCCGTCGCTTCGGACGGGAAAGCCGGGCCGAGGTCGTCATCATGCGGCGCGGGTTGGGGCTGCCGCCGGGGAGCCGGGCGCTGTCCACCGCCCTGCCCCTGCGGAGCATTGCGGTAGGACTGCCGCTGCGGCGCGGGGGCGTAATCGTCCTCATAGCCGCCGGAGGGCCCGCCGTCGCCTCCGCGCGGGCCGTCGCCGCGCCGGTCGAGGAACTGCACGCGCTGGGCCTTGATCTCGGTGGTGTAGCGATCCTGCCCGTTCTGATCCTGCCACTTGCGGGTCTGCAAGCTGCCTTCGACGTAGACAAGGCTGCCCTTGGCGAGATAGTTGGCGCAATTTTCCGCCTGCCGCTGGAAAACGGAAACGCGGTGCCATTCGGTGCGTTCCACCTTGTTGCCGTCGCGGTCCACATAGGACTCGTCAGTGGCGATGTTCAGGCTGGCGATGGGGGAACCGGTCTGGGTGTACCGCAGTTCGGGGTCTCGACCCAGGCGGCCGATGAGCATGACTTTATTGAGCATGGGATAACCTCGGACGTTTGGCCGCGCAAAGGGCGGCATAAGAGGGGATCAGTCGGGGATCAGTCTCGCAGCTTGCGGCCGAAGATGGCCCAGAGGCTGCGCTTGGGTTGAGGGGTCGCGCCGCTGCCGTAGGGCATGGCCTGTTCCAGCCGGGTCAGCAGCTCTTCGATCTGGTCGCTGAGCCGGTTGGCCGTGCGCGGATCGTTCATGCTGCAGGCGGTCTCCAGCGCATGCCAGCGGGCCCCAAGCTCTTCCAGCAGACGGCCGATGGCCGGGTGGCTCTCCGCCGTCCAGCCGTGGCGCTGCCCCAGGCTGCGCAGGGCCTGCACCATTTCGGCCACCCCCTGCCCTGTCTCGCCGCTGCGGTCAAACAGCCGGGTGAACAGGGTCGGCCAGAGCTTGGGCAACAGGGAGGGGTTCCAGCTGTCGGCCTGGGTGCGGAGTTGCAGGACGGCCAGATCCACGGGCGGCTGCTGCACGATGCCCTGGAGGGCGGCCAGCTTTTCCTCGTGGATATCCAGCCGGCTTTCCAGTTCGCGGGCGGCGCGCGTGGCGGCGTCCACCTGCCACATGCCCAGGGCGTCCTCAAGGCGCGACACGGCACGCACCACGGGCTCGGCCTCGTTCAACGACAGACGCAGGGTCTGCGGCAGAGCCCGGGCCAGATCCAGCACGCTGCGGCAGGCCGGGAGCTTCGGCAGATCGTCGTCCGTAATGGCATCACAAATGCGTTGGGAAAGCTGCGGCCAGCGCGCCGATACCTTGTCGACATCCGGCGTGACGGCCATCAGGCGGATTTGCAGCGCCTTACCCATACGATGCTGTCCTTATTTTTCCGTCCATTCCGTCCTGACGCGCATGATCACGTCCTGGATGGCCGGGAGCTGGTCCTGCGGGCAGACGCCGATGAGCGGCGCGCCCGCGTCGATATTTTCGTTGTATTTGAAATAAACCGCGTAGATGACCCCTTCCGGACCGCTGTAATGCAGGGGGACCTCACGCTTCATGCGGGACATGATCATGAGTTCCATGCCGTCGCGCACCATGACCGAGTGGGCGTCCGCGGCGCGGATCTTCTTGTCCACTTCCGGCGTGAAATAGTACTTTGCCCGTTCCGGCGCCAGGAAAAGATGGAGCGTCTTCTTGAGGATGAGGTATTCCACCTCCTCCTTGGTCAGCATGTGGCGGATGACCATAAGGGGCGTGCCGGCCTCCACGAACTGACCTTCCAGGTCGCTATGGATGCTGTCGATGATGCCCTTTTCCGTGGCGCAGATGGGTTTGGGGTTGCGTTCGCGCTCCAGAGTGGCCAGCAGGGTGCCGGGGCGCTCCTTCCACTGGCCCTGCGGGCCGAGCACTTCCTGGCCCGGTTGCAAACCGGCAAAGGTCACCCGGCCGGTATGCGGCGTCCTGACCGTGATCTCCCGGTAGGGAGATGCCTTAATTTCTTCCAGCAATTCGGAGATGTTGATCATATGCTTTCCTGCCGCGCGCTAGCGGTAGTACAGATTGCGCCCGCCGATGGTGAGCAGGGCCTGCTTGAGGTTGGCACGGATCTGGCGGCGATCCCAGATGCCCTGGATGTGACCGCGAGAAAGGGCGTGGTAGGAGCGATGGTACTTGGGCGGGATGTCCATGCCCGTGGTCTCCTTGATGACGCCCGGCCCGGCAAAGCCGATGTTGGAAGAGCGCACCGCGAACTGATACGGCGAGCAGCCGAGGAAGCTGGCCACCGGTCCGGCAAAGGAATTGGTGTCGTAAAGCACCATGTAGAGACCGCCGGACTCCACATAGCGGCGCACGGCCACCGTGCAGCGCGGCATCTGGATGACGCCGTTGGTGCCCTCCTGGATGCGTATGCCTGCCGTGCCGTGCACGTAGGCCAGGAAGGGATAGCGCTTCTTCTGGGCCCGCTGGGCGGCCTCCACGAACTTGTAGCCCTCGGCCGCGCCCACGGAACCGCCGCGGAACGTGCCCATGAGCATGGCCACCACCATCTTGATGCCGTCGATGCGGGCCTCGAAGGTCATGCAGCCGCTCTTGGTGCTGTTCTTTTTCTGCGCTTCGGCGATGCGTTCTTCAAAGCCGGGGAACGCCAGCGGATTGCCCGCCTCGATCTCGCTGTTGAACTCGTAGACCGAGCCCAGGTCAAAGACGTTCTTGACGTACCATTCCGGCTCCATCGGGAAATGGTGGCCGCAATGGCTGCACACGCCCGCGAATTCCGCGAAGAGGTCGGGCCCCCAGAGGTCCAGACAGCCGTAAGATTCGCTGTTGGGGCAGGTCAGGGTACGGTCGATCTTGTAGCGCGGGGAGAGATAGTTCCAGCGGCTGCGGCGGGAGTCGTCCGTCCAGGTGGACAGCGCGGTCAGCTCCTGCACCTTGTCTTCCGCCTGACGGCCGGGCAGGCGGCGGGTCATCTTGTACCACGGGCTGAGGAGGCGGTTCTTGAACATCTCCACCTCGTTGCCCACTTCTTCCATGAAGGTGCTGATCTTGCGCTGATGCTTGCGGAAGAAGTCGTACTTGACGTGCATCCACGGTTCGCTCAGCCAGTCTTGCAGCGCGGCCATGTTCTTGGCCATGAAGGGCCGGTTGTCGATGGCCGCTTCCCGCGAGAGGCGCAGGAATTTCTGCTGCCGGTGCTCCACCATGCGGTCCTTGGCGGCCGCGCTGAGGCCCCAGCGGGTGTGCATCTCGTCGAGATTGGCCTCAGGATTGCGCACGCGGGCCACGGCAAGCCCGCGGAAGCCCGGCCACTTGCGGTGGCTCAGCACCACCTCGTCCGTGGCGCGCAGCACTTCCTGCCGCAGGGAGCGGAAAAAGTCGAAATGATAGGGACGGGCGCCCAGCGGCGGCTCCTGCACCACACGGTCGATATAGCCGAAGGCAAGGTTGTCCTGCGCGGTGATCTTGAGGCTGCCGGCGCAATGCTCGATGAGTTCGGGCGTGGCGCGCTGTCCGGCCTTGAGGCGGCCTTCGATGGCCGCGGCCCCTTCGGGCGAGATGACCGAATAGTAGCCGTGGGAGAGCATGAGGCGCTTGTCCGCAAGGCCGATGGCCTCGGCCCCGCCGGAACCGCCTTCGGAGATGACGGCCACGATGGGCACCCGCAGCCCCGCCATGCCGTAGATGTTGCGGGCGATCTGCTGGGCCGCGCCGGGATAATCCTCGATGGGATAGGAGCCGGGCGTGAAAATGTAGGTGTGGATGGGGATGCCTTCGGTCTCGGCGACGTTCATGTAGTGCAGGGCCTTGGCGTTGCCCCAGGGCTTCACCGAACCGCCGTTGCGGAATTCCGCCCCGTGGCCCTTTTCCTGCCCGATGACCATGACCGACTGGGTGTAGGTCTTCTTGCCGCGCCGCCGGGTGATGACGGCACGCGCGATGAGCATGCTGGGGTCGAGGCTGTGTTCGTCCTGCCCGCCGACCTCGGTGAAGTTGTCATAGACGTTTTCGAGGATGTCCCGCAGGCAGATGCGTTGCGGATGCCGCACGATGCGCACCTTGTCCATGGGGGTCACGGCGTTTTCCAGCCGTTTTTCCACAAAGCCGAAGAGCTCTTCCAGCGCCACCACGTCATTGTAGGGGTCTGCCAGCTCGCCGCGCTGGGCGCGTCCCACGAAGACCGCCAGCTTCTCTTCCAGCAGCCGGATGTCTTCCTCATGCTTGCCGGCAAAAATGTCACGGGCGTAGGTGAGCCTGTCCGTCAGCCCCTGGATGCGTTTTTCAATATTGTTGTCCATCTTGTTCCGCACACGCCGCAAAGCGCTCTGTTTGTCGTATGGGGGCGCCGCGCCCTGGCGCGGCATCCGGCGCTAGAAGCGCAGGATCCGTTCCGTATTGGCCCTGAGGAAGTTGACGTTGGATTTCAGCTCCTCACCGGCATTGTTCCTGCCTTCGAGGCGCAGATCGTCCAGGAAGGAAAGGCCGCGCGCCTTGGCTTCCTCCAGATCCTTGCCCCAGATGATGGCCAGGGCGAGGTTGGGGTCGAATTCCGTAGGGATCTCGTAGGGCTCGTCCGTGGGCACATGGGTCAGCATGGTCAGCCACGGCTGCGGTTTCCACTGGAAGCGCTCGATGCGGCCCACCCAGGGCGTGAAGCGATTGTCCGGGTCTTCGGCGATGAGGCGGTACTCCACGCCCACGCCGTCAAAGCTGATGTCGTCCTGCGTGTAGCCGAGCGGCTGGCCGAGGCCGATGCGCACCTGTTCGGCCAGCAGGTCCACGTCGTCGATGTAGTGCCCGTCCTTGTTGATGCGGGATATCCGGGCCGACACGCCGTTCTCCACCTGGATGCGGGTGTTCACTTCCATGAGGAAGGGCTCGCCCTTGCGGGTGACGATCCATTCCCAGGTGCCCACGTTGTCATAGCCCACCTTGCGGGCCATGGTGAGGGAATAGTCCACGATGTCCGTGAGCACCTTGGAGGCATCGAAAGAATAGGTGATGGGGCCGGGGGCGAAGCCGGGGGCCACCTCCACGCGCTTTTGCAGGCCCGTGGACTGGATGGAGCAGTTGCGCGTGCCGAAATGCACGGGATTGCGCCCCGTGCGGTCGGACACCACCTGCACTTCCAGATGGTTGAAATCGGTGATGCGCTGCTCGATGAGCACGCCCTCGTCCTTGAACTGCCGCAGGGCGTAGTTGCGGATGCGGCGGTAGACGGAGCGGAAGACGTCGATGTCGTACACTTCCTCGATGCCCATGCCGCCGCCGCCGGCCGAGGCCTTGACCAGCACGAGCGGCCGCCGGATGCCCTGCTGTTCCTGGAATTCGAAGACGCTGCGGGCGATGCGTTCGGCTTCCATCTCGTCATAGATGGGCCGGTCGGAACCGGGCACCGTGGGCACGCCCAGGCTGCGCGCCAGGCGCTTGGTGTTGATCTTGTCGCCCAGTTCCCGGATGATCTTCCACGAGGGACCGATGAAGATCATCTTGCGGTCGCGCTTCATGACCCGGCGGGCAAAGCGGAAGTCCTCGGCAAAGAAACCGTAGCCGGGATGCACGGCGGTGCAGCCCGCCTCGTCCGCCACGGACATGAGCTCGTTGGCGTCATGGTAGGAGGAGACGCGGTAGAGGCTTTTCTCCCCGCCGGTCTCGCGGGCAAGCCGCACATGGCCGGACGCGGCGTCCTCCGCGGTATAGATGGCCGTGAAGGCCACTCCCAGCTTGCGGCAGGCCCGCATGATGCGCATGGCGATTTCGCCGCGATTGGCCACAAGGACTTTGTGGCTTTCCAGCGGCATGGCATAGAGATCCTGTAGGTTCAGCAAGATACACTCCTGCCGGCCGGAAGCTTCGCTTGAACTGCGAGACAGGCCGGGATATGATGCGCGCAAATGCGACCGCCTGCCGGCGGCAGGAGGGCGCATACACGAGAAACTGACGAATACGAGGGTATTTTATGCAAAATCTGCCAGAAGTCCAGCTTGCCGTAACAGCGCTGAAACAAAAGCTTTCCGAGGCGGGACGCACGGGGCGGGCCGCCAAGCCGCGTGTGGGCATGGTGCTGGGCACCGGGCTTTCCGGACTGGTGGCGGCCATGCGCGACCCGGTACGCGTGCCCTACGGCGATCTGCCGGGCTTCCCCGTCTCCACGGTGGACTCGCACAGCGGGGCCTTCGTGCTGGGGGACGTGGCGGGCATCCCCGTGCTCGCCCAGCAGGGCCGCTGTCATTTGTACGAAGGCTACAGCCCGGCGCAGGTCTGCATGGGCGTGCGGGTCATGGCCGGTCTGGGCATCGGTTCCCTTGTCGTCACCAACGCCGCCGGGGCGCTCAATCCCCAGTTCGACGCCGGTTCGCTCATGCTCATGACCGATCAGATCAACTTTACCGGCGCCACGCCGCTGGCCGGTCCCAATGTGGAACAGTGGGGGCCGCGCTTCCCGGACATGAGCTGCATCTTCGACCCGGAGCTGCGCGCGCTGGCGCTGGAGAGCGCCGCCATGCTGGGCATCCGGCTGGAGCGCGGCGTCTACATCGGCGTGCACGGCCCGCAGATGGAAAGTCCGGCCGAGACGCGCATGTACCGCCAGTGGGGCGCGGACGCCGTCGGCATGAGCACCGTGCTGGAAGTGCTGGCCGCGCGGCATCTGGGCCTGCGGGTGCTGGGCATCTCCTGCCTCAGCAACAAGAACCTGCCGGATTGCATGAGCCCCGTGCCCATCGAGGAAGTCATCGAGGTGGCCGGGAAGGCCGGCCGCCAGCTGGAGCGCCTCCTGCTGGACATGGTGACAAAATTCTGAAAAACGCATACATCTTCTGCCCGCCCTGCGGGACGGCCGGCCTGCCCCGTCCGTCTGCGGGGCGGTCTGCGTCCTCGGGGGGCGCGCTTTTCACGCAACGGCAGGCAAAGGTCTCTTTCATGGAACAGAACTCCTCCCTTCGCAATGTGGCCATCATCGCCCACGTCGACCACGGCAAGACCACGCTGGTGGACGCCCTCTTTCGCCAGAGCGGCGTGTTTCGCGCCGATCAGCAGGTGGACGACCGCGTCATGGACAAGATGGATCTGGAACGCGAGCGCGGCATCACCATTGCCGCCAAAAACTGCGCCGTGCATTGGAAGGGCGTAAAGATCAACATCATCGACACGCCCGGCCATGCCGACTTCGGCGGCGAGGTGGAGCGCTCGCTGTCCATGGCCAGCGGGGCCATCCTGCTGGTGGACGCGTCGGAAGGGCCGCTGCCGCAGACGCGTTTCGTGCTCAAGAAGACGCTGGAGGCCGGGCTGCCCGTGGTGGTCGTGGTCAACAAGATCGACCGCAAGGACGCCCGCCCGGATGAAGTGCTCAACGAGGTCTACGATCTCTTCATCGACCTCGGGGCCAATGACGAACAGCTCGAGTTCCCCGTGCTCTACGCCATCGGCCGCGACGGCGTGGCCATGTACGGTCTGGAGGACGAGCGGGTGGACCTTTCCCCGCTGTTCGAGACCATCCTCAAGCACATCCCCGGCCCGGCGCACGATCCCGACGAACCCTTCCAGATGCTGGTGGCCGACCTCGATTATTCGGATTATCTGGGCCGTCTGGCCGTGGGGCGCATCATGCACGGCACCGTCTTTGCCAAGGAGGCGCTGGTCTGCATGGGCGAGGATGGGCAGCCCAGTCCCCTGCGGGCCACCAAGCTGCAAGTCTACGACGGGCTCCAGCTCGCCGAGGTGGAATCCGCCGGCCCCGGGGACATCGTGGTGCTGGCCGGCATCGAGAACGTGACCATCGGCGACACCATCTGCACGCGCGAGAAGCCGCGCGCCCTGCCCCGCATCCGGGTGGACGAGCCCACCGTGGCCATGCGCTTCGGCATCAATACGTCTCCGCTGGCCGGGCGTGAGGGCAAGATCGTGCAGAGCCGCGCCATCCGCGACCGTCTGGAAAAGGAATGCCTGCGCAACGTGGCCGTGCGTCTGGAAGACACGGCGGACAAGGACGCCTTCCTCGTCAAGGGGCGCGGCGAGTTCCAGATGGCCATCCTCATCGAGACCATGCGCCGCGAAGGTTTCGAGCTCTCCGTGGGCCGCCCGGAGGTCATCCTCAAGAAGGACGAGAACGGCAAGACCCTGGAGCCCATCGAGCACCTCTATGTCGATTGCGACGAGTATTTCATGGGCGTGGTGACGGACAAGCTCAATCAGCGCAAGGGCCGCATGCTCAACTGCATCAACAACGGCACCGGCCGCGTCCGTCTGGAGTTCACCGTGCCCTCGCGCGGGCTCATCGGCTACCGTGACGAGTTCCTCACCGACACCAAGGGCACCGGCATCATGAATTCCTACCTTGACGGCTACGAGGAATGGCGCGGCGACTTTCCCACCCGCTTCACCGGCTCCATCGTGGCCGACCGTCCCGGCAGCGCCGTGGCCTACGCCCTCTTCAATCTGGAGCCGCGCGGAACGCTGTTCGTGGAGCCGGGCGACCCGGTCTATGAAGGCATGATCGTGGGCGAGCACAACCGGGATAACGACATCGACGTCAACGCCACCAAGGAAAAGAAGCTCACCAACCTGCGCGCCGCGGGCAAGGATGAGAACGTCATCCTGACCCCGGTCAAGAAGATGACCCTCGAACATGCCCTGCATTTCGTGCGGGAAGACGAGCTCGTGGAGGTGACGCCGCAGTCCATCCGCCTGCGCAAGACGGAACTCTCCGCCCAGAAGCGCTATCAGATGGCCGGGGCCAAGAAGAAAGGGTAGAGCGCTCTGCCTTTTTCAAAGGCAAAGCGCTCCAACAGGCTCCGGGACGGCATCGGTCGCCTGCCTCCCGGGGCATCTTTGCGTTTAGATCGTTCAAAGGCCGCCGTCCCCGCATGCGAGAAGCGAGGGTGGCGGCCTTTTTCCGTGCAAAAGCTGTCTGCCGGGGTCAAAAGGTGTCCGAAGCGGCTGCTGCCCGCGAGGGGCGCGGCTCCATGTCTCCCGCGCGTCCCTTGGTGCTGCGTCCTGTCCCGGCCCGGCTGGCCTGGGGCAGCGGATAGGGCTGCACCACACGGTAGCGCGGCGCGGCTTTTTCCTGACCTGGCGCGGCAGCCGCAGGCCGGGGATGGACGACCCGATACACCGGGGCCTTTCCCTGCCGTGCGTTCGGGCTGTCCTGTGCGGCAGAGGCCTGATGGACGCGACGCGGTCCCGTTTCGGAAGAAGCGGCCGCCTGCGGCGCGGCGGACGGTTCGGGAAGGGCCTGGACCGTCCCGGACGAGGCGGCGGCCTGATCCGCCGTCAGCGCGGCACGGGGCGGGGCGGTCGAAGCCGCCGGCGTCCAGGGCTGACTGCAACGGGCCATGGGGACAGGGGTGCTGCCCGCGGGGATGCTGCCGCTGGTCGCCATCATGGCGTCGGGGAAGCTTTCCGGCGGCATCTCTTCCGTCTGTTCCGAATGCGGTTGCGGCGTCCTGCGGGTCATGAGCAGGGGCGGCGTGTCGTCCAGCACGTCCAGATACTCGCTGACGGTCACGAAACGCTGGCAGCCTCCGGCCCGCAGCTCGGCGATGATGCGCGGCAGGTCGTCCACGGTCCGCTTGAGCGAGTCATGGAAAAGGAAGATGCCGCGCAGCTCGCCGGGGCCGTAGACATGGCCGAGCGTATTGGGCAGCAGGGCGTAGTTGACGGGCAGGCGCTTCCAGTCGTGGCTGTCCTGTGACCAGAGCATGATGGAAAGGCCCAGATCCCCGGCAAGATCCACCGTATCTTCATTATAGGCCCCGTAAGGGGGGCGGATATGGCGGGGGCTTGCGCCCAGTTCCCGCAGCAGGGCGTCTGTCCTGGCCAGTTCCTCGTATTGCTGCTCCTTGTTGAGCGCGCGCAGCTTGGGATGCGACCACGAGTGGTTGCCGACTTCGTGCCCTTCGGCCACGATGCGCTGCACGAGGGCGGGGCGCAGAGCCGCATTCTTGCCAAGCAGGAAGAAGGTGGCGTGGATGCCGTAAGAGGACAACATGTCCAGCAGGCGGCCCGTATTGCGGGAAGGGCCATCATCAAAGGTGATGGCGCAAAGGTTTTCCCGCATCTGCTGCCGGCTGATGCTCGGGCCGTCATAGACGACCGCAGCCCCGCGGGCGATGCCGCCCAGAGGCGGCCATGCCGCCAGACACAGCAGCACTATCAGACTTTTCCACCGCATACTCCGCAACCCCTCTCTTCTGCCTTTTGGCGGCGCTTGCCGCCGCAACGAGGCTGTATCTACCATTGCCTTGTGCCCGCCGCAAGCAAAGCGGCAATAAAGTATGTAAAATTTATCAGTTATTATAATGCGTTATAATTTTTCTCAAAAAATATTCCTCTTTTTAAAATTTTTTGCTTGACGAAAGGGGGGTGTTTGCGTAGAACCAATCTTGCGACGAGGGCAGTTAGCTCAGCTGGTAGAGCACCGCCTTCACACGGCGGGGGCCACAGGTTCAAGTCCTGTACTGCCCACCACCCGGAGCGGTAGTTAAGACGGTTATAACGCCGGCCTGTCACGCCGGAGGCCGAGGGTTCGAGTCCCTTCCGCTCCGCCAGAACGCACCTCCCCCAAGGGAGTACGATACCTTTACCCTGGAATGCTTCGGCATTTCGGGGTAAAGGTGTTTCCGCATTCTTTTTCGTTTTCCTCCACTCATCCTGTGCTTTTTTCGCGCATCTCCTCAGCCCCATTGGCGTTGCAGTCCGCAGCAACGTCAATGGGGCTTTTTCTTTTTTCCATCAGCTACTTCGATAAGGCGAAACGCGGCCGACACCTTTGTGACCGGGCGCGTCGTCGTGGGATCGGTATCCACGGCCTGACGAGCCAGCCGCTTGCACCGCTCAAAGGAGACGCATTGAGCAAAACGTAGGACACAAGAAAAAAGGCTTTCGTGTAGCACCACGAAAGCCTGATCTGCGGGAGTGATCCACCACAGATTTGATGGATCGACTCTAGCCGGAAGGCTTAGCGGCGTCAAGCTCCGCAGCTCTCTTTTACGCTTTTTTTTGTGGCCTGTCTGGAGTGATCACTCATGGAAAAGGAAACTTTCCGCCCCCGTGGCAATATTTCAGGCCCCATTCTCCCGCGCTACGCGCTGACGCTGAAAATCTCGCTTGGAGCAAAGATGCTGTACACATTGCTGTGTGATTACGCCGGTGACAAGGATCACTGCTGGCCCTCGCAGGCGACGCTTGCCCGTCTGCTCGGTTGCAGCGTGTCCAGCATCAAGACGTATCTGCGCGAACTTGCCGGGCAGCGGCTCATTGCCGTCGAGCTGCGCGAATGCAGATCCTCGACCTACTACCTGCTCAAGCCGTCCTTTCTTTCCGCTCGCGCGGGCCAGTCAAATTCTGACGGGGGGGAGGCAAATTCTGGCTACATAACGAACTGTAGGAAGAAAGAAACAAATTATCCCCCTACCCCCACGCCTCCGACAGCAAAAGAACCTCCTTCGACGCGACAGCCTCGCCGGGGGGTGGGGGATTTTTTCTCTGCCAATTTAGATTTTGAAAAGCTGTGCCAGGCATACCCGCGCAAGGAGGCCAAAGAGCTTGCCCGCGCGGTGTGGCATCGGCTCTGGCGGCATGGTCAGCTTCCTGGGCTGGATGTGCTGATAGCGGCGCTGGACAAGTTCAAGGCATCGGCCATGTGGCTTAAGGAGCATGGCCGTTTTGTGCCGCAACTCGTCAACTGGCTGCGCGGGCAACGCTGGCTGGATGAGCTGCCGTCATCTCCTGCCGCCGTTGCGACGGACAATGACGCCAAGGTGCGGGCCTGGGAGGCCGCACAAGAGCGGCGGCAGGCCGATCCCGATCTTGAGGCGATGCGGCCGCAATTCGAGGCGTTCCTTGCCCGCTTCCGGGATACACGCCTGCGCGGTCCGGCATGGGGTCTGTGGACGCTGCTGCACAAGGCCGGACGCGCCCCCCAGGCGCACGACGTGGCCGATACCGCTTCCTGCTTGTTGCCGCTTGATTTTCTAAAGCAATGGAAACGCGCCCATGCGTAGTTTCCAACGAAGCATGTGAACGCCAATGGAAAAAAAATGTCTGCCGGGTGAGGCGCGAGTGCAGTTCATAGCGTGTCTTGAACGCATTGAAAGCATGGTGGCCAAAGGACACACCATCAAGTCAATATACAGGACACTGTGCTCTGAAAAAAAGATTTCCATGACTTACAGAACAATGTGCACGTTATGGAAAAAAAAGCATCCAAAAGAGATGAAAAAGCCTCCTGCCGCGCCTGCCGGGCAGGCCGCTCTCCCCGCTGTGGCGGAACGCAACAACGCGCCTGCCGTTGCCGCTGAGGAAAAGAAATCATTCGGACAAGACCCGCCGAAGGAATACACGGATATCATATAAGTGCCATGAACATAAGCAAAGGAAAATTGTTTTGGCATGTGCTGGCTCATACTGTGATAATTTTACTTTTCATAGGCCCTGCCGCCATAACCATTATTGGGTTTATCATCATAGTCATTTCGGCAGTTCATTCTTTAGTTTGTCATTTTTAATGAACACCATATAAGGGAGTGTTACGATGGCAACAACGCATTTCATCTTGCAGGGAAAGGGCGGCGTCGGCAAATCCATGATCGCCGGCCTGCTGTATCAGTCCCTGCTGAAGGCGGGAAAGGACGTATGCGCCTTTGATACCGACCCGGTCAACGCCACGCTTTCGGGCTATGCGGAGTTCAACGTCACCCGCATCGAGATCATGCGGAACGGCGACATTGACCCGCGCCAGTTCGACCAGCTTTTTGAGGGCCTGATGTCGGCTCCCGCATCCTCGCATGTGCTTGTGGACAATGGCGCGTCCTCCTTTGTGGCCCTCGGCGCGTACCTCCAGCAAAACGAGGTGCTGCCCACGCTGGCCGAGGAAGGGCACACCGTCTTTTTCCATACGGTCGTAACCGGCGGCCAGGCCGTGGTCGATACGGCCAGGGGCCTTTATCAGCTCGCGGACGGCTTTCCGACCACGCCCCTTGTGGTGTGGCTCAATCCCTTTTTCGGAGAGATCGTCCTTGATGGCAAGCAGTTTGAGGAGTTCAAGGTCTATCAGCAATTCAAGTCGCAGTTCCATGCGGTCATCCGCCTGCCTGACGCGCCCAGGGCCACCCTGGGCAGGGACTTGGAAGAACTCTTTGCCAAGCGGCACTCATTCGAGGCGGGCATGGCCTCCAGCACCACCAATATCGCCGTCAAGAGCCGTCTGCGGCGCTACTGGGCCGAAGTGTACAGGCTCATTGAGCAGGCACAGATTTTCTAGGAGCGGCCATGAGCGAAGTGAATGAAGAAAGAGCCGCTGAAAACGGCACGCCCGCTCCCCTGCCGGACGGCGTCGGCCTGAGCATAGAGGATGTCCGCGAACTGCTTTTCAGGCGGCACAATGTCGCGGTTCCGGCTGACGACCCGACGCTCATGCAGGTGACCATCGCCAATGCCCTGCTCACGGAACAGGAAAAACTCCATGAGCGGCACAAAGAGGCGCTGACCCGCTTCATGGGGGAGCTGACCGACGCCTATGCCGCCACGGTGCGGGAAGGCGCGGAAAAGGTGACGGATACCCTGTCCGCCCTGACGGCGCAGGGCCTGAATGAGGCGGCGCGGGATATGGTGAAGTTTCGGACGACGCTTTTTCTCTGCACGGCCATAAGCGCGGTGTCCGCCCTGCTGATCGTGGCCGTCTTCGTGCTGAAGGGGGCATAGCCATGCTGGATGACGCCACACGGGAACGGCTGCTCAAGAGCCTGGAACACAACTGCGGCCCGGTCATCATGGATGCCGTGCGCGATCCGGCGGTCATTGAGATCATGCTCAATCCCGACGGGAAGATTTGGACGGAAAAATATGGGGAAGATCAGAAATGCGTCGGCGAACTTTCGCAGGCCCAGAGCCGTCTGATCCTGTCCCTCGTGGCCAGCGCACTGGATGAGACGGTCAGCGCCCGCAGTCCCGTGGTGGAAGGGCTGTTCCCTCTGGACGGATCACGTTTTGAGGGGACATATCCGCCCATTGTCGGGCCGTGCGCGTCCTTCTCCATGCGGAAAAAGGCGTCGCGCATCATCACCCTGCCGGAATACCTGGAACAGGGAGTGATCACGCCCGATGTCATCCCGCTGCTGAAAGAGGCCATACTCGCGCGGCAGAACATTGTCGTCGTCGGCGGCACCAGCTCCGGCAAGACCACCTTCGTCAACGGCGTCATCCACTTTCTGGACGAACTTTGTCCGCATGATCGCATCGTGATCCTGGAAGACACGGCCGAACTCCAGTGCCAGTCGCCCAACGCGGTCTTTTTCCTGACCTCGGAACTGGCCGGCATCACCATGCGCGACCTGACAAAGGTCTGTATGCGTTATGCGCCCAAGCGCATCTTTGTGGGCGAAGTCCGGGATGCCGCCGCGCTGGAACTGCTCAAGCTGTGGAATACGGGACACCCCGGCGGCATCGGCACGTTCCATGCCGATTCGGCCACCGACGCCCTGGAGCGGCTGGAAGAGCTGGTGGAAGAGGCCGGCGCAGGCCCCAAGCAAAAACTCATCGGCCGGGCCATCGATCTCATCGTCTTCATGACCAAGACGGCGCGCAATACCCGCGAACTGCGGGAGATCGTGCGCGTCAAGGGCTACAGCAAGAAGGATGACGCCTATGTGACGGAAGTCGTCTATCGGAGGACGGACAATGGATAAGGCGTCCCTCACCAATGCCCACGGCCTGCAAGCGATACGATGCGGGAAATGCCGGAAGGTCATCGCATATGGCTATGTCATTCGCGGCCATATCGAACTGAAGTGCGCTTCCTGCGCAACCACAAACACCCTGAGGGTCTTGAACCCCAACCAAGAGCCGCATGACGGCCCCGCACAAGAGGCTTTTCATGCGTAACGCCAGATTCCTTGCTTTCGTTCTCCTTGCCTGCGGCCTTCTGTCCCTGCCGGAAGCGGCTTTTGCCTCCGGCGGCATCTCGGAATTTTCCGGGCCTCTGGAAAAGGTGGTGGGCACGGTGACCGGCCCTGCCGGCAAATGGATCTCCATCGTGGCAATGGCGCTCTGCGGCATCATCTTCATCATGAACAAGGATGACATTTCGGGCGGCTTCAAGCTGCTGCTGTCGGTGGTGTTCGGCATTTCGTTCATTGCGTTCGCGTCGAGCATCGTCAACAGCGTCTTCAGCTTTTCCGGGGCGCTCATCTAGGTTCGGCAATGGAAGTCCGCAAGATTGCCGTGCATCAATCTCTCCAGCGGCACAACTTCGTGATGGGGGCGGAGCGTGAGCTTGTGATGACCTCCGCTCTCATCGCGCTGCTTGTGGGCATCGGCGGCCTGACGCTGCTTTCCGGCGCGGCAGCCGCCGTCTTCTGGATCGTCGCGGTCTTCGTGCTGCGCCGCATGGCCAAGGCCGATCCCATCATGAGCAAGGTCTGGATGCGGCACGTCAAACAGAATGACTTTTACAGCGCAAAGGCAAGCCGCTGGCGGCCTTTGGGCGGGTTCAGGGTGAAGTGATGCTTGACCTCAAAGGCTTTCGCTCCAGGGCGACAGGATTGCCCGATCTGCTGACCTATGCCGCGCTCGTCGATCCGGGGATCGTCCTGCAAAAGGACGGCTCCTTTCTGGCGGCCTGGGAGATACGCGGACAGGACACGGCCAGCTCCACGCCGGAAGAACTGGCCTACGTCTCGGAACAGTTCTCCCAGGCGGCAAAGCGCCTCGGCACGGGCTGGATGCTTCATGTGGATGCCTGCCGCGCCACGCAAAAAGCCTATCCCGAACCGGAACGCTCCCACTTCCCGGACAGGGTGTCGCAAATGCTGGACGACACACGCCGGGCCTTTTTCGGGCAGGATGTCTGCTACAGCACGGCAACCTATCTGACGGCCACCTATCTGCCGAACTTTCACGCGGCCAAGATGGCCGGGGTGGCAAAGATCGGCGTGGAAAGCCAGTCCGCATTGGAAAAGGGGCTGGAGACCTTCAAGACGACGCTGCTGGAACTGGAAGACGCGCTGTCCGCCGTGCTGCGTCTGACCCGCCTGACGGAATATGAGCTGTTCGACGACGCGGACGCTCCCTTCACCCATTCGGATCTGCTTGCCTTTCTGGAGTATTGCATCACGGGCCGCCTGCATCCCCTGCGCGTACCGCATACGCCCATGTATCTGGACGCCCTGCTTGGCGAACTGCCCCTTGTGGGCGGCCTGATCCCCTCCTTTCAGGATGGAGCGGAAACGCGGCATCTGGCCGTGTTGAGCATTGACGGCCTGCCGCAGGAATCCTGGCCGGCCATGTTCGCCATGCTGGATTCCGCCCCCTTTGCCTATCGTTTCAGCTCGCGTTTCATCTGCCTTGACCAGTTCGACGCCGAAAAGGAGGTGACAAGCTACGTCAAGGGCTGGAATCAGCAAGTCCTGGGCTTTCTGGATCAGTTCTTCAACAATCCCAACGCCAAGGTCAACCGCGACGCCCTGCTGATGCGCGAAGATGCGGAAGTGGCCAAGACGGAGATCCAGGCCGGCATCGTCGGTGCGGGCTACCTGTCGTCCTGCATCATCCTCATGGATACGGATGTGAACGCCTTGCAGGACAATGCCCGCGAATTGCGGCGACAGATTCAGACAAACGGTTTCGGCGTCCGTATCGAGTCCATCAATGCGCTTGAGGCATGGCTCGGCAGTCTGCCGGGCAACGGCTATGCCAACTTGCGCCGTCCGCTCGTCAATACGCTCAACCTTGCGGACTTTCTGCCGCTGCAAAGCATCTGGGCCGGTCAACCGGCCTGTCCCTGCCCTTTCTATCCGCCGGATGCGCCGCCCCTGGCCGTATTCGTGACGGAAGGGGAAACCATACCGTTCTGGTTCAATCTCCATGTGGGCGATCTGGGGCATACGCTGATCTTCGGCCCGACAGGCGCGGGCAAGTCCACGCTGCTGGCCACGCTGGCCTGGAACTTCCGGCGCTATGCGGGGGCGCGCCTGTATGCCTTTGACAAGGGCATGAGCATGTATCCGCTCTGTGCCGGGGTCGGCGGCGATCACTATGATGTGGGGCAAAGCCTTTCCTTTGCGCCGCTCCAGCGCATCGCGGAGTCGGCGTCGGAAATGGCGTGGTGCGAAGAATGGCTCATCGGCCTGCTGGAACTCCAGAAAATAACGGTGCTGCCGTCGCACAGGAACGCCATACACGAAGCGGCCCTGCTGCTGGCCGAACAGCCGGAGAACATGCGTTCCCTGACCAATTTCGTGCATCTGGTGGCGGATATGTCCATCCGGGAAGCCCTCATGCACTACACCAATGCCGGGGCAATGGGCCGCCTGCTGGATGCCGAAACGGACAACCTCGGTTTTTCGCGCTTCATGGTCTTTGAGATCGAAGACCTCATGAATCTGGGCAATGAGAACCTGATCCCCGTTCTGCTCTATCTCTTCCACCGTATCGAAAAGAGCCTGGACGGCGCGCCCTCGTGGATCATCCTGGATGAAGCGTGGGTCATGCTGGGGCATCCCGTGTTCCGCGCCAAGATCCGCGAATGGCTGAAAGTGCTGCGAAAGGCGAATTGCGCCGTCATCATGGCCACGCAAAGCCTTTCGGACGCCCGAAACAGCGGCATCATGGATGTGCTTGTGGAGTCCTGTCAGACGAAAATCTATCTGGCCAACCCCTTTGCCCGCGACGACGAACAGTACGAGCTTTACAAGTCCTGCGGCCTGAACGACCGGCAAATCTCCATTCTGGCCCGCGCCACGCAGAAGCGGGACTACTACATGACCAATGCCTACGGGCGGCGACTGTTCCAGCTCAAGCTCTCCCGGAAGGAACTGGCCTTCGTCGGCGCATCGGACAAGGAAAGCATCGCCGCCATAAAGGCCCTGCAAGGGGAATACGGCGAGCACTGGGTCGAACATTGGCTTGAACAGCGCAATGCGCTTTAGGAGGCACACATGAAGAAAGGGATACTGACGCTTTGCTGGCTTGCTCTTGCGGCTCCGGCATATGCCGGAACCGTCTATTGCACGAACTGCTCCACGTCCGCCATGCAGGCGTTGGAACGGGCCATTGCCGACTCACAGCTTGCGGAACTGAAGACGGCCTATGACCAGTATGTGCAACAGACGGCCGCGCAACTGCAAATGGTACAGCAGAATATCGAGCAATATGCCAACATGGTGCAAAACACCGTACAGCTTCCGGCAAACCTCATCGGCGAAATATCCGGCGAACTGTCCAAGCTGGGGAAGATAACCGGCACGCTGAACACGCTGCGCAATGACATTACAGGCATGGCCGGCGTTTTTGACGAGTTGTACCGCACGCGGGACGAACTCAAGGAACTGGCGAACATGCCCAAGGAACTGCTGTCCGGCGAAGGTTCGACCAGGTATGAGGGTTATTGGGACAACTGGTCGAAGCGGGTGGATGACGCCGCCAAGTCCACGTTCCAGCTTTCCGCCAGCCAGTTGCAGGAGCTGGAAAACTCCGGGCAGCTTGAGGACTACATCAACCGCCTGCTGTCCACGCCGGACGGCCAGCAGAAGGCGATCATGGCGGGCAACCAACTGGCCGCGCTCCAGATTCAGGAATCCCGGCAACTGCGCGAACTGGTGGCCACCAAGTTCCAGTCGGATCTGTCTGAACAGCAAATGCGGCAACGGCAGAAACAACTTTCGGAGGAGATCAACCGAGCCAAGACGGATTTCTCCTCACTTAACTTCACTCCCAAGGATGACCCGCGCTACTGATGCAGAAAAAAGGCGGCCTCGTCACTGAGGCCGCCCCTGTGGACTATTCGGCAAACTATTTTGGACACTCTATGCGTTTATACGCTTTACCTTTTGTTGGCGATGTCTGTTTTTTCTTGCTCACCATGAAAGAATCATCGGTGATGGATTCTCGTAAAATATATCGAATGGTTTCTCGTTCTTTAAGTTTTGGATGCCTTGTTTTCATAATAATATGTGTATCTGTTTCTTCAAAATTTAGCTCAAATTCAACATCGTTTGAAATTTTCTTATAATAATTATCATTTATTTCATAGTTGCTTCCATAGGATCGCCAACATCCTTTCAGTTTATCAATGTCAGAATCGGCATTGCAGACGCCAATGGAGAAAAGCACCATGCAACAGGCAAGCAGAATGATTTTTTTCATGGGGATACTCCTTGTGGTGTGTGTTTTCTTTTCCGAAAACGCCAGTGCCGCATCTGGAGCAAATTCTGACATAATTGCCAATATTGTCAATAAATATCGTGAGCAATCTCAACAAATTATCAGTGTAACGACAAAATATGCCCAGAGCCTCTTTGGTCTCTGTGTCGTGCTGGAAATAGCCTGGCTGGGCGTCAATGCCGCGCTGGGCAGGGCGGATATGGGGGATGTTATCAAGAAATTTTGCATCACTCTTGTGGTGTGTGGTTTCTTTCTTGCCGTGATCAACAATTTCTATCCCTGGACACAGCAGGTCGTGAACGGACTGCAAGACATTGCCGGAGAGGCTGTCGGTTCCAATGATTCTTCTGATCTCGCCTTCAAGAAAGGACTCCAGCTATGCAACGATATGTTTACAGCAATAGATGATATGGATTTTATGGATGATGCAGGATTGATATTGCTGTGGATTTTTACTCTGCTTATTGTTCTTGTCATTTTCTGCATGATTGCGGCTCGTGTCATCGTCTACAAATGCGAAGCCCTCATTGCGATGGCCGCATCCTGCCTGCTGCTGGGCTTCGGCGGTTCCAGCGTCATGCGTGAATTTGCCATGAATACCCTGCGCTACATCCTGTCCGTGGGCTTCAAGCTGTTCACCATGCAGCTCATCATCGTCGCCGGCTACCAGTTCATCACTGATCTGGTGATGCAGGAGCCTGACGTGCCTCTGGCCCTGACCATCCTCGGCTGCGTCATCGTGCTGTTTGTCCTGCTCAATACGCTGCCCGGCATTGTGGCCGGACTGGTGACCAGCGCGTCCGGCGGTTCCGGCACTGGCCTCGGCGCTCTGGGCAAGACCGCCCTCGGCGCGGCTGCCGTTACCGCCGCCGGGGCCTATGCCGCCGGTCGCAATGTAGGCATGGCGGCTTCCATTGCCCGCGCGGACGGGGCAACAGGGCTGGGCCTGGTGAGCGGCACGGCCCGGAACCTGTGGAACGCCTCGCGGGACTCCGCGCACAACAGGGAGGATCGCCAGAACACCGTGGGTTCGTCGCTGCGGACGATGCTCGAAGCCACAAGGTCGAAAAATCTCAAGTGAACAGGGAGGGAGGATATTCCATGGGATTCTTCAAGAAAAAAGCGCCGGTCGAACCGGAAGGCGAAAAGCGCCCCTCTTCTGCCGGCAACCCCTATCTCAACGCCCGCACGGAATGGCTGGAACGCTATGGCTCGTACATCAGCCGGGCCGCGCAATGGCGCGCCGTGGCCTTCATCACGCTCATCATTGCCGTGATGTCCATCGCCTGCAATGTGATCCAGGCAAATCAGGTGAAAACCGTGCCGTACATCATCGAAGTGGACAAGCTCGGCAAGTCCATCGTGGTCAACCGTGCGGACACGGCAAGCGCGGCCCCCCTGCGACTGGTACAGGCGACCATTGCCAACTGCATCCAGGAATGGCGCACGGTCACTGCCGACATTGAGCTGCAACAACAGATGATCCAGCGGCTTTCCTTCTTTTTTGCCGGAAGCGCCAAGGGGGTGCTGAAGGAATGGTACGCCACCAACAATCCCTATGAGATCGCCAAGGCCGGGCGGCTTGTCCATGTGGAGATCAAGTCCCTGCCCTTGCGCGTGTCGGAAAACAGCTACCGCGTGGAATGGCTGGAAACCACCCGTTCCCACGCTGGGGCCACGCTGGAATCCCGCATGTATGAGGCCACCGTCACCATCCAGATCACGCCGCCCACGTCCGAAGCCGTACTGATCCACAATCCCGGCGGCGTCTACATCACTCAACTGTCGGCAAGTCGCATCTTTGCCGCCTCCAGGAGCAACTGATGAAAAAGCTGATCCTTGCCCTGCTGTTGGCCCTGCCCTCCCCTGCCCTTGCGGCGCAGGCGGCGCAACCGTCCGGCTATCCCCCGCAACTGGACTACGGCTCCGGGGGCACGGCGTCCGCAAAGCCCCTGCCGGATTATCTGGGGCTGGATACCGTGCCGCTGACCAAGGGCGAACAGCGCGCCCTGCGCCTCTCGCGGGAATGGACGGGGCGCGGGCCTGCGCCGGTGCTCTCTTTTTCCGGCAAGCTGATCTACGTCCACGGGGCCAGTATGCCCACCATCCTCGCCTCGCCCATGCAGGTCTGCGACGTGGAACTCCAGAAGGGAGAGAAGGTGCACGAGATCGTCATCGGCGACTCGGCCCGCTGGATGATCGAGAGCGGCACGGTCGGAACAGGCTCCGGGGAAACCGTGCATCTGTTCATCAAGCCGGTGGATGCCGGGCTGGAAAGCACGGCCGTCGTCACGACCGACAGGCGCGTGTACCATCTGCGCCTCATTTCGCAACGCTCCGGGCACACGCCCTATGTGGGCTTCACTTACGCGGATCAGTTGAAAATCGATCTGGCCGAACGGCGGGCGGCCGAAGTGCGCGCGGCGCACTGGAACTCCACCGAGGTCGAGGGACAGCGCGTCGATTTGAGCAAGCTCAACTTCGGCTATGTGGTCAAGGGGAAAGCCGCCTGGAAGCCGCAACGGGTCTATGACGACGGACAGCAAACCTTCATCCGCCTGCCCGACGGGAACAAGACGGCTGAAATGCCGGTGCTGCTCGTCCGCAAGGGCAAGCAGGATGTCATGGTCAATTATCGCGTCGCGGACAAGGCCATGATCGTTGACGGCATCTTTGACACCATTTCCCTGGTGCTGGGCGTCGGCTCGGCGCAGGAAGAAGTCATCATCAGCAGGAGCGGGAAATGAAGCGTCTTCTTTTGCTCATCCTCTGTCTGGGCCTCACGGCCTGCGGCTACAAGGGACTCGGCGGCTCCTTTGTGGGCAGCCTGCCGGATGCCGACGCCACGGCGGCCATTGCCTCGGATGCGGCCGCCTTTCTGGCCTCGGAATACGCTCCGGGCCATACGACGATTTTTGTGCCGTCCCCGGAAAAAGATGCCCAAAACGGCTTCTCGACCGCCTTTGAGGCGGCATTGCGGCAGCGCGGCTTCAGCGTTTCCCCGGAAAGCGGCGGAAATGCGCTCACCGTGGCGTATACGCTGGATGATCTGAAGGGGGAAGACGGCAGCAACGGCGGCGCATGGTATCTGCACCTTCGTATTTCCGACGGACAAGCCTTTGCGCGTTCCTACCTGCCTTCCGGCCGTCCCGAAGCCGGACGCAGTGCCACCACGCTGGAAAAGGGCCTCGGCGGCAGGCTTTCGGACAAGGCGTCCGACACATTTGACGCGGCCAGGGAGGCCCTATGAGCGGTGATGCCTCGCCCAACGGGCTGCAACTCAACGCGCAACCCCGCATCGCCAGAATGGGCAAATGGCCCATTTACGCCGTGCTGCTGGCTCTCCTGATCCTGGGGGCCGTGCTCGTATACAGCGTGAATTTCGCCCACGATCAGGAGGAAAAGGAGGAAACCAAGGAAGCCGTGGTGCGGGAGGAAGACAAGCCGCTCTGGTTGGTGGAAGGCTCCGGGCTGGCGCTCAACCCCAACGGAGACAGGACAAGCGGCGTTCTGGCTCCCGAACGTCCGCAGGAGCCTGTCGTCATCATCCAGCGCAACACGGAAGAGCAGAAACAGGTCGATCAGGAGGCCGAAAATATCCGTCGCCAGCGGGCGCAGGCGTATCTTTCCGCGCTGTCCGCGCCGCTCATGGCCAAACGCGAAAAGCGGGAGGACGGCGGGCAGGCCGCGGCCCCTGCGGCAGGCGGCGGGAACGCCGGGATGGATACGATCTCCGCCGATCCGGTTTCGCAGGGTTCCTATGATCCCGCCGCCGACAGGGACAAGGAAGCCTTTTTCTCGCGGGCGCGCAAGGATACCTCATGGACGCTTGCGGAGCAGCGGACGGCGGGGATGCCGCTGGAACTCAAGACCGGCGCGGTCGTGCCCGGCGTGATGCTGACCGGCATCAATTCGGACTTGCCGGGCAACATGATCGCGCAGGTATCGCAGAACGTCTATGACACGGCCACGGGGCGGAACCTGCTCATCCCGCAGGGGGCGCGCCTTTATGGCGTCTATGATTCCCGCGTCGTCTACGGTCAGCAGCGCGTTTTGATCGCCTGGAACCGCATCATCTTCCCGGACGGGTCGTCCATGTCCATCGGGGCCATGCCCGGCGCGGATATGGCCGGCATGGCGGGTTTTTCCGACGAGGTAGACAATCACTATCTGCGGATTTTCGGCTCGGCCGTGCTGATGTCGCTGGTCACGGGCGGCATGGCCTACGCTATGGATTCGGCCAACAGCAACGTCGGTTCCTCGGATAACGGCACGTCCATGCAGGATGAGATGACCTCGGCTCTGGCCGCACAGCTCGGCCAGACGACGACCACGCTCCTGCAAAAGAATCTGAACATCAAACCGACGCTGGAAGTGCGGCCCGGCTATCAGTTCAACATCGTGGTGACAAAAGACCTGGTCTTTCGGCAGCCCTATCAGGCATGGGGACGCTAAACATGGGGGAAAGCATGGCTGACGAACAAAATAAACGCTGGCTTGTCACGCTGAATCTCAACAATACGTCTTTCGTTTTGGAAGAAGAGCTTATTGATAAAGATTTTCAGCGGGAAAATACGAACTGCATGATTTGGGGAATCGGCAGCACAAGGGAAGATGCCGTCAAAAATGCTGTTGATAATTTGTTGGTCGATGATGTGTTGCATTGTTCACTGTCAGATTCCGATCTCTGTGACTTCGTCGAAAACCACGGAGGTAGGGAAGCCGTTATCCACTCGTGGTTCGATGACGATGGCGATCCTCATTTGCTCCCTTATGGGGATGTGCTGGCGGATTTTTGCAAGCGCCACAACCTTTCCCAAGCGGCACGCTTGGAGCTTTCCAATTTATTCAGCCTTTCCTGGAAAAGGGGTGATACTCCCGACATGTTTCTCCCCTCGCCGGGCAAGAACAGCGGATAGCAAACAATACGATAAACATGGGGAAAAACATATGCGGACGGACAAGTATGACACAGGATTTCGGCAATCGCTGCGGCTCTTTCTGAAAGAGGTATCATTCTGTTTTCAGAGGGCACATTGCTGCTCTTTCAGCGAGGTGACGATCTATGTCCCCAAATTCGCATTGACGCCATCTTGTCGCTCAAGTCTTCGTGATTGCATATACGGTCGCAAGATTATCATCGAAATGCGGCTTGAGAATATGCTGGCGCAACTGATCATCACGCTAAGTTCTGTAACAGACTTCTGTCATCCCGTTCATACCACCAACCGGCATGATGTCGATCCCCGCTATCAAGACAGGAAATATTTGCGGACGGAGAATTTAAGACTGACTGTATCACTAGCCCACAAATTTATTTTGGAAATTATTCCTCAAATGCACAGTCGTTTATTGAACGTGATAACGGTCTCTCCCGGAGCGGAATCGAGCTTGATCCATTCTTTTGGTTCCTCAGACGATCCCAAGGGGGCATTTACGAGGGTTTTGCTGGCGAACATATAAATGCAGCAATATTCCTTGGTTTTTGCGGCAATATCCAGCGCATCATAGGGATGTTCAGTAAGGAGATCGCCTTGTTTCAGAGGGAAAAAAATAGAAGCCTCAAGGCCGGGCTTTTCTGGAAGATACCTTTTCACACGCTCTTTAAAGTAAGCGCGAAATCCATCACGATTACGATAAATACGGGCTGAACCATAATAAATATGTGGCCATGTCTGCCATTCTTCCATGTAACGGATATGCTTAAACGCCGTCCCATATTTCATTTTTTGGCCTTCAATGCTCAGAGTTGGAATGTTTCTTTGGTTTATTTCAAGCCTTTCAAATGCGTCGACAACAATTTTTAGGGAGCGAGTTTTATGTTTTGCCCGGCATATTCTATCTTCAATAGATTGCTTGCTAAGAGAAGATATTTTTTCATGCTTACAAGAACTTTCATTTTTATTCATTCGTAATTTTTCAACTTCGCGGCGTGGCTGAAAAATGTCAGGGAATGTTTCTGACTCAGGAATATCAAGAAAAAGATTTCTATCAAAATTTCTCCTATAGGAATCTTTATGGCGAAGCATTTCACGCAAGGTGTTTTCATAAAGTCCAAGCCAACATGTTTCACTGTGCTTGTAATTTTTATTTATACGAAAGTGCATTGCTTTTATAAATGTTTCCTTGTCATAGTTCACGCCTGTAATTTTTGGATGGAAAATTTTACGACATTCTTCATCTGGACATTCAAAATTAAGGCGTTTTTGTTCACTATTCAATGGGGAAAAATAATAATCATTTGCTTCAAATATAGTTACATTTCGATTCATTTCAACACAATATGCCTCATCAATATGATGATTTGTCATAAGTTCTTCTCCAGATGTCATTGGTGGAAAGCAATGCCATGAAATTAACCTGCCAGATTACACTTGGCAAGGCATTCTCTGAACATATGGAACAGGCGCGGAGGGTTATATGAAGCACAACTACGGTATACAGGAAACAGCCGCAAAGGGCGGCAAGGGGCTGAAAACCGCCCTGCTGCTCTGCGTCCTCGCGCTTGCGGGCCTCGCGGCCATGTGGACGGCGACGGAAAAAGCGGCGTTCGAGTACGGCTTTCAGCCCGCGCTCGGCAAGCCCCTGTTCGTGACCGGCGGCTTTGCCTGGTATCCGCCCTGGGCCATTTTCTCGTGGGCGGACGCGCTTGACCCGGACGTGCTGGACAGGGCGCAGACGCTTGGCCAGATCGTCTTCATCCTGCCACTGCTGCTGGGCGGCGCGCTCTATGCCGCCTCCCGCAAGCAAAAGGGTAATGCCACGCTGCACGGTTCGGCCCACTGGGCCACCAAGGCGGAAATAGAGGCCCTGTCCTATTTTTCCGGCAAGGGCGTGTACGTCGGCGGCTGGTGGGACAAGAAAGCCCGGCAACAGCGGTATCTCCGGCACAACGGGCCTGAACATATCCTGTGCTTCGCGCCCACGCGCTCCGGCAAGGGCGTGGGCCTGATCCTGCCCACCCTGCTCTCGTGGCCCGGTTCGTCCATCGTTCTGGACATCAAGGGCGAAAACTGGGCGCTGACGGCCGGCTGGCGCAAGCAGCAGGGCCATACCGTGCTGCGGTTCGACCCCTCCGATGCGTCCGGCTCCGGCTGCTGCTTCAATCCTCTGGAAGAAATACGCCTGACGACGCTGGAATGTATCCAGGATGTCCAGAATATGGCGCTCATGCTCGTTGACCCCGACGGCAAGGGGCTTGACGATCACTGGACAAAGGCGGCCTTTGCCTTCTTCTCCGGGCTTATCCTGCATTGCTGCGTCATGGTGCGCGCCCGGCAGGGACGCACGGCCACCTTGCACGATCTTACCCTGATGATGGCGGATGAGAGCAGGACGACCGCCGAACTGCTTGACGAAATGCTGGGGGAAGATCACGCGGCCCTGTTTCACGAGTTCGCCCCTGATGCGGATGCGCGCGTCGGTGAGGCATGTCACACCTTCATTGCCTCCAGTGCGCGGGAAATGGCCTCCAAGGCGGAAAACGAGGCATCCGGCGTCCTTTCCTCGGCGCTGGTCAACATGGCCCTGTATCGTGATCCCATCGTCGATCTCAATACCCGTTCATCCGACTTCCGCATCCATGACCTCATGAACCGCGACAAGCCGGTTGACCTGTTCCTTGTGGTCAGTCCGGCGGCCATTGACCGGGTGCGGCCGCTCATGCGCCTGATCGTCGATCTCATCATCCGGCGCATCTGCGCCTCGATGGAGTTCAAGGACGGCGCAAGCGTGGCCGCCTACAAGCATCGCTGCCTGTTGATGCTGGATGAGTTCACCTCGCTGGGCAAGCTGCCCATTGTCGAAAAGGCCATTGCCTATATCGCGGGATACGGCGGCAAGATGTACATCATCGTTCAGGATACCAAGCAGTTGAACGGCGTGTACGGCAAGGACAACGCCATTATGGCCAACTGCCATGTCCGCATCGCCTATGCGCCCAACGATCCCGAAACGGCGGACTTGTTGTCGAAGATGACGGGCCAGACGACCGTTGTGGAAAAAAAGGTGTCCATCTCCGGCGGCAAGGGGGGCACGTCTCGCTCCACCAGCATCTCGGAGACCGCCCGGCCCCTGCTGACCGCCGATGAATGTATGCGCCTGCCCGGCGCACAAAAAAATGCGGAAGGCAAGGTGACGGCTCCGGGGCACATGCTCATTTTCACGGCCGGCAATTCCCCCATATACGGGATGCAGATACTCTATTTCCTTGACCCGGTCTTCAGCCGCCGGGCCAGGATTCCGGCACCGGGCATTACCCCCCGATTCCCCGCCGGCATTTCCGACTCCCTGTACCATCCGCGCCCTGCGGACTGGTACGGGGAAGGGGAGGCCGTCGAACCGACAGCGGCACAGCCGGAAGCCCCGAAAACCGCGCCGGAAGCACAGCCCGGAAAGCGGTTTGCGGATTTCCTTGAGGGCTGATCATGAAACGCCTTCTTCCCCTTGCCTGCTTTTTGCCCGCTTTGCTCATGGGCCTTGTCGCCCTGGGACTGACCGGCGGCTATGCCGTCAACGTCACCCCCTCGCTTGAGCGGGGCATCTACAAGGCTTCGACGGCGTCTCCCTCCCGTGGGGACATTGTCGGATTTTGCCTTGACGGCGCAGGCGCGCATCTTGCGGCGGAACGCGCCTACCTTGCGCCCGGCTCCTGCACGTCGGGACTCCGGCCGCTGCTGAAGTATCTGGCCGGGATGCCGGGGGATGTCGTCACGGTGACGCCGGACGGCATCCTTTGCGGCCCTGCCGCCGGGCCGCGCTGCCTGTGGCCCGTCAAGGCTCTGCCCGTCGATTCGCAAGGCAGGCCCCTGCCCCCTTCCCTGCTGCATGACGGCGTCATCCCCGCCGGGCAAGCCCTTGTGCTGACCGCGCATCCCGGCGGATTCGACAGCCGCTATTTCGGCCTTGTGCCGCTGGCCGGGCTGACAACCTATACCCCCTTTTTCATGACAGGAGGTCGCTGATGGACAAGGAATATGCCAATGCCGCCGCGCGTGATGCCTTTTTGCAGGCGGAAGACGGCTTTGCCGTGGAACTCGACCCGGAACTGGCCGACGCCCTGGGGGCGTTCACGGAAGAGGCCCTGACCCTTCAGGATATCCTGGAGGACATTCAGGAGGCGCAGGAGGGCACGGATGTCGGCGAGTAAGGCGTTCCATGAAGAGTTTGCCGCCAGGGTCATCGCCATGCTGGAAAACGGCACCGCGCCCTGGCAAAAGCCCTGGACGCCCGCGAAGGAACTTGCGCCCTACAATCCCATTTCCGGCGTCACCTACAGGGGCGGCAACCGCCTGTGGCTGTCCATGCTCTCCACGGGCGATCCGCGCTGGATGACGTTCAAGCAGGCCGTCAAGGCGGGCTACAAGATCAGGAAAGGCAGCAAATCCGTTCCCATTGAGTATTTCGTCACGCAGGTGACGGAAGACAGGCTGGATGAGAACGGCCGCCCTGTCCTGGATGAGGACGGCAATCCCGAACGTGTGACCCGGCGTCTGGAGCGGCCCATGCTCAAGATCCATCGAGTCTTCAACGCGCAGGATGTCGAGGGCTTGCCGCCCCTCGAAGTGTCCAAGCCGCTCTATGAATGGGAACCGCTGGAAAAAGCGGAGGAAATCCTGTCCAGGTCGGGGGCCGTCATCAAGCACGATCAGGCGGATCGCGCGTTCTACAGCATTGCGCGGGATGAGATTCACCTCCCGCCCAGGAGCAACTTTGACGCGCCCGACAAATACTATGCCACGGCGCTCCATGAGCTTGGGCACTGGACGGGTCACGAAAGCCGCATGGATCGTCCGTTCGGGGTACGCGGTTCGGAAGGCTACGCCAAGGAAGAACTGCGGGCGGAAATAGCCTCCTGGATGCTCGGACAGGATATCGGCGTGGGGCATGACCCTGGTCAACATGCGGCTTATGTCCAGTCATGGATAGCCGACCTGAAGGACGATCCGCTTGAGATACTCCGCGCCTGCCGTGATGCCGAACACATCAAGGAATACCTGATGGGCCTTGAGCGCGAGCACTCGCTCCAGACGGAACGCGAAGCGGACAACGAAAAGGGGCGGCGTTCGGCGGTTCTGGACAGGGGCGTTCCCGATGCCGGGCGCGAACCGTCACGGGCCGCTCCGGCTTCGGAAAAAACGTGGTTGGCCGTCCCCTACTCGGCCCGGCGGGAGGCAAAGGCCCTCGGCGCCAAATGGGATGCCCGCGAAAAGCAATGGTATTGCCCGGAAGGAGGCGATTTGGCTTCCCTGCAAAAGTTCATGCCGGGGGAAAAGGCCCCTGCGCCGGAAAAAACATGGCTGTCCGTACCCTACAGGGAGAAAAACGACGCCAAGAGTCTGGGGGCGAAGTTCGACTGGAACGAAAAACGCTGGTTCGCGCCGGAAGGTGTTGACCTTGGGCCGCTGCAACGCTGGCTTCCCGCCGTGGAACAGGATCGGCAGGAGCATCTTGACCCGGCGCAGGAATTTGCCGTCAAGCTGGCCGAACTCGGCCTTGACCTGAAGGGGCAACTGCCCGTCATGGACGGGCAGATCCATCGTGTGCCGCTGCTGGCCAAAAACGGCCGTGGCCTTGACGGCGCATACTGCCTCCATGCCGACGGTATCCCGGCCGGCTGGGCGCAGAATCACGTCCAGGGCGACAGAGTCACGCTCATTGCCTCCGGCGTGAGGCTTTCTCAGGCCGAAATGGAGCAACAGCGCGCGGAACGTGCGGCCCGGATTCAGGCGCAACAGCAGGCCCGTGCGCTGGAATACGACAATGCCGCCGTCCGCGCTCAAAGGCTGTGGGACAGCTTTGGACCCGCCGGAGATCATGCCTACCTGCAAGAAAAGGGCGTCGAGGCGTTCGGCATCCGGCAAGTGGAAGTGGAAGCGGGCAAGTCGCGGCTGGTTGTGCCGCTCCGCAATATCGACGGTGAGTTGCGAGGCTATCAAACCATTGATGACGACGGGCAGAAAAGATTTTTCGCGGGCATGGAAAAACGCGGCAATTTTTGTCTGCTGGGCGACGAGGGCAAAGACTTGTCGCAAACGGAGATCGTCATTTGCGAGGGCTACGCGACGGGGGCCAGCATCCACATGGCCACGGGCGCGCCGGTGGCCGTGGCCTTTGATGCGGGCAATCTCAAGCCGGTGGCCGAAGCCATCAGGGAAAGGTATCCCAACGCCGCCATAACCGTCTGCGCCGACAACGATCACGGCAGGGAACAGGAGACGGGCAGGAATGTGGGGGTGGAAGCCGCCCGCGACGCCGCCCGTGCGGTTCAGGGCAAGGTCAGAATCCCGATTTTCACAGCCGATGAAAAGCAACAGGGATTGACGGATTTCAACGACGTGCACAAGGCTCGCGGGCTTGACGCGGTACGGCGTCAGCTCGGCCGGGCGCAGGAAAAAGGAGTGGAGCGATGAAGCTGCTGATTGTGGAATCTCCCGGCAAGATCAAGAAGCTGCAAAGTATCTTGTCGGCGGAATGGCGTGTGGCCGCCTCCGTGGGTCATATCCGGGATTTGCCCCAGGAGGGCTACGGGCTTGAGCCGCCCGATTTCCGGCCGGTGTATCAAATCACGCCGGAAAAGAAGGACGTGGTGGCCAGACTCAAGACGCTGGCCGCAGAAGCGGATGAAGTTTATCTGGCCTCCGACCCTGACCGCGAAGGCGAGGCCATTGCGTGGCATCTCAAGGACGTGCTCGGCCTGTCGGCCTGCAAGCGCGTGACCTATACGGCCATAACGAAAGACGATGTTGAGGCCGGCATTGCCGCGCCACGCGACATTGATATGGCCCTTGTCCATGCCCAGGAGGCCCGCCGGGCGCTGGATCGTCTCGTGGGCTACAAGGTTTCCGGGCCGCTTTCCCGCGCCTGCTCGGAAAGCCGCCTGTCGGCCGGTCGCGTCCAGAGTCCCGCCGTGCGGATCGTCGTTGACAGGGAACAGGAGATCAGGTCGTTCGTCTCCACCACGCATTACGGCGTGGAACTGACCTTTGACCGCGTGGAAAATGTCTCCGAAGGCTGGAACGCGGTCTGGCTGCCCAGGGAAGGCTGGCTGGATGAGGACAATCCCTATGTGCTTGACAAGGCCGTGGCCGACAGGGTGGCCGCCGTCAGAAGTCTGGATGTCCTTGCCTTTGAGGAAAAGGAGGCTGCCACGGCTCCGCCCGCTCCGTTCACCACATCCAGCTTGCAGCAGGCGGCGGGAAATGCGCTGAAATTCACGCCCAAAAAGACGATGGAGCTTGCCCAGAAGCTCTATGAAGCCGGACACATCACCTATATGCGGACGGACAGCCCGAACCTGTCCGAAACAGCCATAGCGGAGATTCGCGCCTATGCCGATGCCCGGGGGCTGCCCCTGCCGCCCGCGCCCCGAACGTGGAAAAGCAAGGATGGGGCGCAGGAGGCCCATGAAGCGATCCGGCCCACGCATATCGACGTGGAAGAAGCCGGAGAAAATGCGGATGAACAGGCGCTTTATGCGCTTATCCGGCTGCGCGCGCTGGCCAGTCAGCTTGCCGATGCGGTCTTTGCCGTGCGAGTGGCCCGCCTTGGCGCGGATGTGGACGGCAGGCAGGCGATCTTTGAGGCCAGAGGCCGCACGCTCGTGCATCCCGGCTGGAAACAGGTCATGGCGGCCGATGCCGCCGATGATGAGGATGCCGAACCGTCCAACAGTGTCCCCCTGCTGAAGGAAGGGGCAACGGCTGTCGTGCAACAGGGCACGGTCTCCACGAAAAAGACCAAGCCCAAACCGCGCTACAAGCAGACAACGCTTATCCGGGAAATGGAACGGCGCGGTATCGGTCGTCCGGCTACCTATGCGGCCATTCTGGACAACATCATTGTCCAGAAAGCCTACCTGCGGGAGGAAAAGGGCTGGCTAGTGCCCACGCCACGGGGCGAAGCCATTGTGGCCGCCATGCAGCCCGTCTTTTCCTTCATGAATCTTGATTTCACCAAAAGGCTTGAGGACGCCCTTGACGATGTGGCCGGCGGCAAGACTTCGTATGCCGACTGCGTGGGCCTCGCCTATGACACGCTCATGGCCGAACTGGCCATGTTCCGCGAAAAGACGGCTGTCCCCTGCCCCGTCTGCGGGAACAGGGACACCTTCTATCACAACGTCAACCCTGAAAAGGGCTGGAATTACTGGAAGTGCAAGGAGTGCAACGCCTCGTTTGCGGATGACAACGGTCGGCCCGGCTCCAGAAAGGAAAAGAAGGAGACTCCGCTGTCGGAATTTGACTGCCTCGCCTGCGGCTCCGCCAAACTGCGCCGCATTACGGGCACAAAGAACAGCGCGGCCTACGATTTCTTCAAATGCTCAGACGACAACTGCGGCGCGACGTTCAACGTCGCTGACGACAGGCCCGTTCCGCGTGAGGAACCGACGCTCTCCGAATTTGCCTGCAAGCAATGCGGCAAGCCGCTGGCCGTCAAGCCTACGCGCAAGGGAGGCATCTACTTCTCCTGCACGGGCTATCCCAAATGCAGGCAACGATACTGGGCAAAGGACGACAACTCGCCGGACTATGAAAATCCCCCGAAATAAGGAGGCGACAGAATGACGCCAGAGGAAAAGCTGTATACGTTGATGGCCCATGCAGAGGACTTACAGCAGCACGCACAGACCTTGCAAACCTACGCAAAGACAACGCTGGAAAAACTCGACAGGCAAATTGCTATCTTTCAGGATATGGTAGGAAATTTAGGAAATCAGAACGGCAGTTCGTCGGATTAAGGAGCGTGGTTATGGCAGGCTTTCTCGGAAACACGACCTCTTTCAGCCTCTTTGAGGCTCCCGTCCCCCAACGGATGGATTTTGCCGATGCGGTGCGCGTCCTGCCCTTTTCCGATGCCGTCACGCCGGAAGGAAAACGCATGGGCTGGGTGGGCCTCGGCAATGCTGTGGACACGGATTTTTCGTTCGGTATCGACCACGGGCGCTTTGTCGCCCTCTCCCTGCGGGTGGACAGCCGCAAAGCCTCCGGCGCTGCCCTGAAACTCCAGCTTGCCGAAGCCGTCCAGGCGGAACTTGCCCAGGGCAAAAAAGTCTCCGGCAAGCGCAAAAAGGAGCTGAAGGAAGCCATAACGGCCAAGCTCATTTCCCGTGCGGAATGGACGCCCGCGCTCACTGACTGCCTGTGGGATCTGGAAAACGGCCGCCTGCTTGTGGCCGCCTCCCCCAAGGCCGCCCTGCCGCTGCTGGCGCAGTTCAAGGCCACCTTCGGCGTTGACGCGCAAGCCTTTGCCGCCGGGGCGGAGTTGCCGTCCTTCTTTGCCCGTCTCTCACGGGAAGATGTCGCCCTGAACGGCTGGGAACTCTCTTGCGCCGGGTCGGCCACGCTGGCCACGTCCGCCCAAACGGAAGACAAGGGGGCTGTGGCCGTCCAGAATTGCGAAAGCTCCATTGCTTCGGCCCTCAATGAGGGCCTGACCATCCAAAAACTGGCCATGACGGCCGTACCCGCCGACACCCCCGATGTGTCGTTGTCCTTCTCCCTGGACACGTCCATGACGGTTTCCGGCCTGAAACTGCCCAAGGCGGAAAAAGGCGCGGACGCGGATACCGACTTCCTGCTGAAGGCGGACACCTGCGCCCGGACGGCCGATCTCGCCCTGCTCATAGCCGATCTGGCGTAAGCAAGAAAGACAGGAGAACGCCATTCCGGCCCTCAAGCTGTACTATTCGCGCAGAAAAGAAGGGCTGGAAGCCATGAAAAAGGAGCTCGGCCAGGAAAAAACGCGCGGCCATGCCCAGGGATTGGCCCGCTAACTGTCAAACCGGCCCGTCGTTTCCTGTGTGTACAAAAAGGCCCGCTCCTCTGGGGGCGGGCCTGTCGGCATATTGGTGAGCTTCCGGGGACTGGACAACTGGCCTTCGGTACAGCTAGAATTTTTTCAATCACTTACCCCATAGGAGAAAAGCCATGTCGCAAGCTGACGTTACGCGCAAGGAACCATACATGAAGTATTATTCGCCTGAAGAAATCAATAAAATGTGCTTGCAAGTTGCTGATTTGCTTTCCAAAGGAAAGCGGAATGAAGCCAGTATGCTTCTCAAGGAAATTCCCTTGTTGCCAAAGTCGGCAAAGATCATGAAGGAAATGTTTGGTTGCAAGCATGTTATTGAATCAGGATATAACCTTATTGAAGCAGTAGAGGAATTTGGCCATGAGTGGCTTAAGCAATAGTGAGCAAGATTTTTATTTAGGACTTCTTGCCACAAGCGAACGACTTCATGAGGAAGCCGAAAAGATATGTGTTGAAAGAAAGGGGTATTCGCATATCATTCAAACCATGACAAAAGAATTTTCTGAAGCTCTTAAGAAAAAAGATTATGAGTTGCTTCTTGATTTGGAAAAAGTTGCCCAAAAGCATGATATTGAATTTCATGCAGCGGATAAAGTACGTTCTTTTCATTTTACATTGGCGCTTGACGATATAAAAAAGAGTTTTGTCGATGGGAAAGACGAAACTAAAGTTTCTCAACGATTTTTGCCGCTTGTACAGGAATTTAAAATGGATGCGGCAGATGTCAAAGACAAGACATTTGAAACGAATATCAAATCTCTCTGTCGCTTTATAAACAGTTTCAAAAGTCCTCGCTGCGTCCCTGCTGAAAATTTATATTATTCAAAGCGCGTTGAGGCGCTAAAATTGATCCAGAAAGAGCATCAGCAAAATATCGACCGTGCGCTTGGCGTATCCCGAAAAGCGCCTGGCCTAAGTCGCCCATAAGCGGCTTTGATGCTTCTTTCACCTTCCCCTCCCCTGCTTTCGCTGCCGTTGCCGTGACGCGGCAGGCCGTTCAAACTGCCGCTGCCCCTCATCCACGATCTTCTGGCCGTCGCTCAGGACAAGCACGGCCCTTCCCTTGCCGTCCTTCTCCAGACGCCGCACATGCCATTTGGCCGCCATGTAGGCCAGGGCCGTTTCCCGTGCGGACTCGCTGAAGCTGATCCGCCTCCCGGTATCGCAAATGCTGCCGCCGTTGGGCAGGGTGTAGATGATGACGCCATGCCGGGAAATTTTCATCGTGGTTCCGGGGGCGATACTCCGCATCAGGGCGTCGCTGAGCAGCGTTTTTTTCAGGCGGTCGGATACGCCCTTCCGCTCAAGGATTTCCGTCTTCCGGGCCTGCAAATCCGTCTGGCGCTGTATCTTTTCCTGTTCGGCCGCGAACTGTTCCGGCGCAAACTCCTCATGGCGGGATCGCAGGACGGCCAGCGCGGTTTCATTGCCCTGGGCCGCCTTTTGCCGCAGGAAGTCCATCCAGTTTGCCGGATAGCCGACAGTCAACTGATGCCGTTCCTGGGCGGCGTATTGGCGGGCCATTTTCAGGCCCGCACTCCGTGCTCGCCTGCCCACGGGCCTGCGCTGCAAGTCATCGCAGTAGTCCAGCCATTTCCGCTTGCTCGCCTCCAGCCTTTCCTGCTGCTCCTGCCGCGCGGCCTGAAATTCCTCCCACAGCTCTCCCCGGTTGGGCGCTTTCTGCAAGGGGGCTGCGCCATATCTGACACGGCTTTCGGGCATCTTTTCCTTGTCCGCCGCTGCAAACCTGCCGAAGCGTTCCTCCAGCTTCTTCAGCGACAGAGCGCGGTCGGCGGCGCTGGCCTTGGTCATCTGCTTGCCGTGCCGGTTCCGTATGACCAGCCCCGCGCCGCGCTTCTGCAAGACAAGGCCGCGTTCGGCCAGCAACGTATGCAGCTCCTCCCACGTTTGCAGGCTGTCCAGTCCGGCCACGATCTCCGACGCCTGTTCCTGGGCGTAGCCTTCAAAGGACTGCCTGCCGCTGTGCGCCTCCACGGTGGCCGCCGCGCTGCCCAGAGTCTTTTCCGGCCGCTTTTCCCGTCCGTTGTCCACCACAAGGCCATATTCTTTTTCCAGCTCGCGGCACAGCTTGTCGCGGGCGACATAATCCCGCCACGGCTCCACGCGGGTCAGCTTTTCGGGATGGATCAGATTATAGGCAACGTGCATATGCACGTTTTCGGTATTGATATGCACGCCGCAATGGCGCTGATGACCGGCAAGGCCCAGAGCCGCCGCAAAGCGTTCCTCAATGGCGCGGTAATCGTCGGGCGTCAGCCTGGGGGCGTCTTCCGGCCGAAAACTGACTATGAGGTGATACGTCTTTTCCTTGCTGGTGCGCGTGTTCAGGGCCTGGGTGTCGGCGACTTCCCGGATGCCAAGCTCGTAATCATCGCCTGCCCAGCAGCCGGACGCCCATTTCAGCAGGCACTTTTCTCCTGCGGCACGATCTGCGTCCCGTCGCAAACCAGCAGGGGCTTGTCGATCAGGGCGTGCATCAACTGACAGAAGACTTGCACCTGATCTTTCTTCGCCTTCTCGTCCCTGACGATGTGCCAAACCGAGTTCGGACAGCCGACGCAGGCGGTTTTCGGCAAGGTTTCCAAGCTCTCCAGGGTGATGCTGCGGTGTGTAGGTTCTGACATTCTTCCGCTCCCTTGCGTGGTCATGCCCGGCAATATAGTTCGCCAGCCGTGCATAGCTGTCGTTGGCGGGATGACAGGCGATGCGTTTGCTTATCATAGCTTGAGGATGCGCTCTTTCAGCATGGCTTGCATCTGGTCAATCGTGTGCAACAGGCCGTGGATCCGCTCCCTGCTCTGCCCCTGGCTCAAGGCTTGCTTCAGCAAGCCGCCCAGACGGCCCAAGTCCGCGTTCACCTTCAGCAGCTCCCGCCGGGCCTGCAGGTCTTCCCTGCTCTCCACCCTGCTGCCCAGACATACCTTTCTGGCGAACTCCGAAAGTGACAATCCTGCCCTTTGGCTGGATGCCAGGATTTCGCCATATTCCTCCATGTTCACGTTGACCGTGATGCTCAGGCCCCGTTTTTGAGTGTCCGGCAGTTTGGGCCGTCCCATGCTTCCCTCTCAAATGCCGCCAGACGCGCCATGCGTAGCGTCGTCCACGTTCCTTGTCCGGCGAGTGATATTTCCCCACGGCCTGCCAGTTGAACCCGTGCCGCCGGATTTCGCCGGCCAGAATGTGGACGCCGATTTCCACATTCCTTTGAGGGTCAAGCAGTTCCTCCGCCGTAATGCCCAACTTCCCGAACCATTGATTGTTGATTTGCATCAGGCCGACGTCATAGGATTTTTTTCCGGCCTCCGCCCTGCGGATGTAGTCGAGGGCCTGCCCGACGCTGCGCGGCCGCAGAGAGTGGCCCTGGATGTTGATGGCAAGATGGTTCAGGGAGGATTCCTGCCGGGCTATGGCGACGGCCAGCTCACGCGGTATGCCCGCGCGGGCGCACGGTTCGCTGAACACATCGCCCGCACGGGATACTTGCGGCCACCATGCCAGCAGGCAAAGCAGCAGCCATTTTTTCATTCATTGAGTTCCTTGCTTATGGTGATCCAGTCCACGGTATGCTGATAGGTCTGGTGCAAAAGATAGCCTGCGGTGGAAAGCATCTTCTCCACATCGTGGGCGGAAAGCCTGCCGGGATGCAGGGGATTGACGCCCGTCAGTTTCTCGAAATACTCCGTGAAGTCCTGATCCCGCGTAAAGCGCCACTGCCCGCACGCCGTCAGCATGTGGCGCAACATGGTCATTTCATTTTGCGTCGCGCCCGGCCCTTCCATGTCGCCGGTGGGGCGGTTGCTCACTTCCCACAGATAATCGAAGGCCGCCTGGATGCGCTTGCTGTTTTCCTCCTCGGTGATGTCCTCCAGCCGTTCAAGCCCCACATGGATGGCCAGGGCCAGTTCCGCCACGGCATAAGGCAGCTTGTCCACAAAGGCCCAGTAGGCAATCAGGCCGCGCAGGATTTTGATGATGCGCTGCTGCCGCACGTCATCCGGCTCCGTGGGCGGCAGCGACAGGCAACGGCCCGGCGCGGTCAGTCGCCGCTCCATCGCGTTGAACGCCTCCAGAAACTTCTCTTTCCAGATTGCCGCCCTTTTCCCGGTGAACCCCATTGCGAGAAAGGCAAAACCGTCGCGGGTCAGCCGGTAGGCGGGAAATTCTCTCTTGGCTCCACTGCCGATCTCCGCCTCATAGACCATTGGCGCAAAATTGCGCTCATGGAACACCTTTGAGCACTCCAAATTGGAGATAGCTTTGAGCACGTCCTTATGCTCTTTCTCAAATGCTTCTGCGACGATCAGCGACGTGGTGAACATGCCGCCGTCATCGGCTTCAACAATGTTTTCGACGGGTTGCGCGACAAGTTCCTGTGTGCTGTTCTGACAATCTTCCATGTCCTTTGCTCCTTGTCTTTGAGCGTTGAGCCGCAGGCGAATAAGCAGCCCCCCACGGCGATTGAGTGGGCAGGACGATGTAAAGCACATTGCTTTACCTGTCCTGCCCTCTGTATTTGCTGCTTTTCTTCTGTCTTTTAATGCATTTTTCGCTTTCTCAGCAATATTTTTTTCAGAATGCAAAGAAAAGCACAAAAAGTCATACAAAATGAAAAGAAAAGCAATGGCGGTCAGAAAAAGTGTAAAGAAGTGCTTGCCATTTTAGGGCAAGACAGATATGCACAAAGAGTCGACGGCAGCTCGGTGCTGACTTGGGGCAAGATGGGCATACCGCAGGGTCATTTTAAGACTGGCATGCCCAAGAAGCTGACTCACCACCTGCAAAGGAACGCCCCCCTGTACCAACCAGGAGGCAAACGTATGCCGCAGGGTATGGAAGCAGACTTGTGAGCGCCTGTCCGAGACTCCAGCGTTGAAACCGCATTGACGCACGGCCTCACGAAAATGTCGTGAATAAGGGTTGAGGGGATTTCCCTTCGCATGGAAGAGCGGCAAGGCGGATTCGCTGACGGCAAGATGTTTTTGTGCTATGTTCATCGCCGTGTCATTCAACGGAATTGACCGGGCATGAAAGGTCTTGCTTTCAAGGATATGGCACTCGCGGTTGGTCAAATCGATCTGGGATGGCAACAGCGATAGCAGTTCTCCGCGCCGTAGCCCCGTGTTAAGGTCAAAAACCGCGACATCAGCCCATATTGGTGAAATGGTGTACAGGGTGGACACGAGGTTCGCCGCTTCGGAATGTGTCAGATAGCGAATTCGGCGATTATCGAATTTCGGCATACGAATTTTGGGAACTGGCCCCGAGTACAGACCCCATTCAACGGCGCGGTTGAGAATTCGCCTGAGAAGGGATAGGCAGTGACAAACGGTTTGTGGAGCAAGTTTTTTTTCAAGCAGCGTCGCTCGGAATTTTGCTATCGTCAGCGCATTGATCTGCTCCAGCTCGTATGCCGCCAGCTCCGGTGCAATATGATGTTGCCAGCGTCCAGTCTCCGTTTGACGGCTACGGCTGGATGTGGCACACAGAACGTAGTCGTGGTACAATAAAAAGGCATCATGGATTTTCATTGGGAAACCTCCAATCAGGATTGATGGATATGGACATCCATTTCCCCAAATCGGAGAAGGTTGCACTAGCTGTTCCCGGCCTGTCACGCCGGAGGCCGAGGGTTCGAGTCCCTTCCGCTCCGCCAGAAAATAAAGCGCACTGTGTAAGCAGTGCGCTTTTTTTCGATATGTGGGGAGCTTCTGCGCCCCGGCGGGCAGTCTGCGGAAAAGGCTTGACAGCTGAAGGGAAGGGTGGTAAGCAGTCTCAATTCAGCGTCAACGGCTCTGCCGGACGACGACATCCTGCGGCAAGCGTTCCGGGGTGGCCTGAAAAGGCCCCCTTTTTTTATTACCTGCAAAGCGGCCGGCGAGAAGAGCATGAATCAGAATCCGATTGCGGAAGCGGTCATCCGCCTTGCCGCCCCGGTGGTGGAATCCCTGGGGCTGGTCATCTGGGGCGTGGAAGTCGCCCAGAGCGGCCGCATGGTGGTGCGCCTTTTTGTGGATGTGCCCTCGGACGGGCGCAATCCGCATGCCGTGGCCGAAGAACTGGCCGGCCTTGCGCAGGATGACGGCCCGGACGCCGCGCAGCCGGCGCTCCCCTCGGCGAGCATCGACCAGTGCGAGGAGATCTCCCGCCACCTGGGCCTTGCCCTTGAGGTGGAGGACATCATCCCGCAGGCCTATGTGCTGGAAGTTTCCACGCCCGGCTTCAACCGGCTCTTTTTTTCGACGGAGCAGATGCGCCCCTACGTGGGGGATATGGTGGAGGCCCGCATGCAGGCCGCCTATGCGCCGCGGGCGGACATGGCGCCGCGCCGCACCTGGCGCGGACGACTCGAAGCGGTGGAGGCGGAGGCCTTCCTGCTGGCCCCGGCCGGCATCACGCCCGAAGGGGAGGTGCTGCCCGAGGCCGTGGAGCCTGTGCGCCTGCCTTGGGACATGACCCGGCGGGTCGCCCGCGTGCATGTCTTCCGCGCGCCGGAAAAGCCGGGCAAGCCCGGCGGGGGAGGGCGGCGGAAAGGCCGGCGGGAAGCGCAGCCCGCCGCACCTGCCGGACGCGGGGGGCCGCGGACGCCGCGCAAGAATGACGCGCTGGACGACGATGTGGCGTCCGCGCTGCAAGGATAGCGACCCGGCAGACGCCTGGCCGGGAGGATTTTGAGGCCGCGCTGGCGGCACGGAGGCAATTATGAATCTTGAACTCAAGAAGGCCATTGACCAGATCAGCAAAGATAAGGGTCTTGACCGTGATATGCTCATCGATACGCTGGAAGACGCGGTGCGTACTTCCGTGCTGCGCCGTTTCAGCGAGGACATGGATGTGGAAGTGTCCTACAATGACAATACCGGCGATATTGAAGTCTATCAGTTCAAGATCGTGGTGGAGGACGACGACCTGCTCAATCCTGATACGCAGATCGAGCTTTCCGAAGCCCGCACCCATGATCCGTCCGTGCAGATAGATGATGAAATGGGCTTCCGCGTCAAGGTGGAAGACCTCGGACGCATCGCGGCCCAGTCCGCCAAGCAGGTCATCATCCAGCGCATGCGCGACGCCGAACAGGAGATCATCTACGAGGAATACAAGGACCGCGTGGGCGAGATCGTTTCCGGCATCGTGCAGCGCCGCGACAAGGGCGGCTGGGTGGTCAACCTCGGCCGCACGGAAGCCATCCTGCCGCGTGACGAGCAGATCCCCCGCGAGCACTACAAACGCAATGACCGGGTCCAGGCCCTGATCATCGAGGTGCGCAAGGAGGGCCGCGGCCCGCAGATCGTCATCTCCCGCGCCCACCGCGACTACATGGCCGCGCTTTTCCGGCGCGAAGTGCCGGAAGTGGACGACGGCGTGGTGCAGATCATGGGCGTGGCCCGCGATCCCGGTTCCCGCGCCAAGGTGGCTGTGCTCTCCCGTGAGCGCGACGTGGACCCCGTGGGGGCCTGCGTGGGCGTGCGCGGTTCGCGCATCCAGAACATCGTGCAGGAGCTGCGCGGCGAGCGCATCGACATCGTGGTCTGGAGCGCGGATATCGCCACCTATGCCCGCAACGCGCTTGCGCCGGCGCTGGTCTCCCGCATCGTGGTGGATGAGGAGGAGAACCTGCTGGAAGTCATCGTGCCCGACGACCAGCTCACCAACGCCATCGGCCGCAAGGGCCAGAACGTGAAGCTGGCGGCCCGCCTGCTGGGCTGGAAGGTCGATATCTTCACCGAGAGCCGTTACAACGAGGCCAACGCCATCGGGCACGGCCTGCAGCAGGTGGCCAGCGTGGCCGAAGTGCCTATGGAGGCCCTGCTGGAGGCGGGCTACTCCTCCTTGGAAAAGCTGCGCGAGGCAACGGACGAGGAGCTGGCCGACAAGCTGGCCATTTCCGATGCGCGCATCGCGGATCTGCGCTCCGCCATCAACTTCCTTGCGCCCGTGGTGGAGAAGACCCCCGAGTCTTCCGCCGTGGAACTGCTGAAGGCGCCGGAAGAGGCGGAGAGCGCCCGCGAAGCCGGGGACGAAAAACAGGACGACTAGAGAGTGGCGCCGTGTCTCATGTGCCTGAGCGCATGTGCGTTATCTGCCGGGAGCGCTTTGCCAAGGCCGCGCTCTCGCGGCATGTGAAGGACGAGCAGGGAAATTTGATTATTGACGCGACCAAGACCCGCCCGGGCAGGGGCTGGTACGTGTGCGACAGGCCGGAATGTCTCAAGCGTTTCGAGAAATACCGGCCCAACGCACGGCGCAAGGGGGGTAAGAATGCCTGAAACGAAACAGAAAATCAAAGATCTGGCTGCCGAACTCGACGTGCAGCCCAAGGAAGTGCTGAACGTCGCTCGCGAACTGGGCATTTCCGCCAGGCAGAGCACGTCGCTGCTCGCGCCGGAAGACGTGGTCCGCGTGCGGGAGTATTTTGCCGCTTCGCGGCAGAACGAAGTGACGCGCCGCGAAAGCGAGTCCGGCGTCATCGTGCGCCGTCGCCGTCGCGTGGTCGAGGAACCCGCTCCCGAGACATCCGCGACCGTGGAGGCAAAGGAAGAAAAGGCTGCGGAAACGGTGGCGGAACCTGCCGCCCCGCTGACGGAACCTGTTGCGGAACAGGCCCCCGCTGCGGAGAGCGTCGCGCCTGCCGCCGCGGAGGATGCTCCGGCTGCGCCGGAAGCGGCCGAGAAAGCGGCGGACGAATCCGCAGAGGAAAAGCCCGCCAAGCCCCGCAATGCCCGCATCATCGCGCCCGCCCGCGTCATCAGCCGCCCGCAGGAGACGGCAGCCGAGCCTGCCCCTGAGGAAAAAGCTCCCGCCGGCGTTGCCGAAGAGCCCGTGGCGGCCGCCCCCGCACCGGAGGCGAACGTTGTGGAACCGGCCGCCGAGGAGGCCCCGGCCCGTGCGCCGGAACAGGCTCAGGAAAGTGAAGGTGCCGAAAAGGCGCGGTCTGCCCGCCACGCCGCCCGTCCCGACGCTTCCGCCATGCCCGAAGGTTCTTCCGCGCCCACTCTGCCCCCGCGTGCGCCGGAACCCAGGGAAAAAGCGCCGGAAGAAGAGGCTGCGCCTGAAGTGGCGACGGTGCAGCGTGCCCGCGTCATCGCCCCTGCGCCGCAGGTGCGCGTCATCAGCCGTCCCGCCCCGGGCAGCACGCCCGCACGGGATGCGGCCGCCCGCGACGACCGCGGCGGTCGCCGCGATGGCCGCCCCGGCGACGGACGCGACAGTCGTGATCGCGGCCCCCGGCCCGGCAACCGTCCGTCCTTCGGCGAAGGACGCGGTCCGCGTCCCGGCGCTGCCGCAGGCGGCTATGCCGCTCCCGCCCAGCCCACGCCGGTGGACAGCCGCGACGGCCAGAGCAAGAAAAAGCGTCTCAAGGGCCGCCGTACGGTGGATTTCCAGCAGGGGGATTTCGGGCATCAGGACGAGGATGATGTGCCGCGCATGAACCGCGGCAAGAGCCGCCGCAAGCCCGGCAAGGCCCTGCCCGCCGCGCAGCAGGCCACCCAGCCCCTCAAGGCCGCCAAACGCAAGATCCGCGTGGATGAAGCCATCGTGGTGGCGGACATGGCCCATCAGATGGGCCTGAAGAGCACCGAGATCATCAAGGTGCTGTTCGGCCTGGGCGTCATGGCCACCATCAACCAGTCGCTGGATATCGACACGGCTACCCTCGTGGCGGCGGAGTTCGGCTACGAAGTGGAAAAGACCGGCTTCTCCGAAAGCGATTACCTGCTGTCCGGCGAGCCGGACAAGCCGGAAGATCTCAAGCCGCGTCCGCCGGTGGTGACCATCATGGGCCACGTCGACCACGGCAAGACCTCTCTGCTGGACGCCATCCGCAAGTCCAATGTGACCAGCGGCGAAGCGGGCGGCATCACCCAGCATATCGGCGCCTACCATGTGAAGACCAAGCGCGGGGAGATCGTCTTCCTCGACACGCCCGGTCACGAGGCTTTCACGGCCATGCGTGCCCGCGGCGCGCAGGTCACGGACCTCGTCATCCTGGTGGTCGCCGCCGATGACGGCGTCATGGAGCAGACCCGCGAAGCCATCAACCACGCCAAGGCGGCCAACGTGCCGATCATGGTGGCGGTCAACAAGATGGACAAGCCCGGCGCCGATCCCGACCGTGTGCTGCGCGAGCTCTCCGAGCTGGGCCTCCAGCCCGAAGACTGGGGCGGCGACACCATCGTGGCCCGCGTGTCCGCCAAGACCCGCGAAGGTCTCGACGAACTGCTGGAGATGGTGGCCCTTCAGGCCGAGATCCTCGAGCTCAAGGCCAATCCCGACAAGCCCGCTCACGGACGCATCGTGGAAGCCAAGCTGGACAAGGGCCGCGGCCCCGTGGCCACCGTGCTCATCCAGGAAGGTACGCTGCGTCAGGGCGACACCTTCGTCTGCGGCCAGTTCTCCGGTCGCGTGCGCGCCCTGCTCAACGATCAGGGCAAGAAGGTCAAGGAAGCCGGCCCGTCCATCCCGGTGGAAGTGCAGGGCTTCGACGGCGTGCCGGAAGCCGGTGAAGAATTCTTCTCCGTGGCCGACGAAAAGCTGGCCCGTCGCATCGCCGACGCCCGCGCCGTCAAGCAGCGTGAAAAGGATCTGGCCAAGGAGTCCCGCGTGACGCTGGAGACCTTCCTCTCGCGCCGGGCCTCGGATCAGGAGGCGCTCACCCTCAATCTCGTGCTCAAGGCCGACGTGCAGGGCACGCTGGAAGCCATCACCGAGGCGCTCAACAAGCAGAGCACCGACAAGGTGCGCATCAGCGTGGTGCATGGCGGCACCGGCGCCATCACCGAGTCCGACATCCTGCTGGCCTCGGCCTCGCAGGCCATCATCATCGGCTTCAATGTGCGGCCGACCGCCAAGATCAAGGATGTGGCCGAGCGGGAGAACGTGGATATCCGCTTCTATGACATCATCTACAAGCTTGTGGATGACATCAAGAGCGCCATGGCTGGTCTGCTGGCCCCCGTGCAGCGCGAGGTCTATCTCGGTCAGGCCGAGGTGCGCAATACCTTTAGCGTGCCCAAGGTCGGCATCATCGCCGGCTCCTACGTGGCGGACGGCAAGATCGCCCGCAATGCCGGGGTGCGCCTGCTGCGCGACGGCGTGGTGGTCTACACCGGCAAGATCAGCTCCCTCAAGCGCTTCAAGGACGACGCCCGCGAAGTGGTCAAGGGCAACGAATGCGGCGTCGGCCTCGAGAACTTCAACGACATCAAGATCGGCGACATCATCGAAGCCTTTGAGACCGTTGAAGAAGCCGCTACGCTCTAACTTGACGACATCCCCCTGCTGACGCAGGGGAAGCAGTTTGTTGCGAGGGGGAGAGGGGAACCGTTTTTCAAAACGGTTCCCCTCTCCCCCTCGCGCTCCCCCTCTCCCTTCCCCAAACTTTTGCCGGATCGCTGCGCAGTTCGTTTCCCTCGTGAGGCGTCCTTCGTTTTCCAGTCCCCCGGCGGCATCATTGAGCATTTTCCGTCAAACTGAAAATGCTCTCAAGAGGAGAGCGGGGGAGGGGGGCAAAATGAGCTCCACCGCGGCGCCTCGTCGGGAGACCATTGGTCTGGGGACGCTCTGCTTGGGTGTCGTTTCCTGTCATCCTCCCGGCAGGAGTTTTTGAAGGGGAAAGGGGGGCGCGGGGGGAAAG
>DWYJ01000063.1 GCA_019118745.1 Candidatus Desulfovibrio gallistercoris
TCGATGTTGGCTGCCTGCTCCTCGTAGCCTTCCATAATGGCGGGCTTGGTGGGGGGCGCTGCGATATCGGAGACCGCAACGGTCACACCTGAGCGTGAAGCGTAGTAGAAGCCGGTGTTCTTGAGTGCGTCAAGGGTCTTGGCTACCACGTGCATGGGGTACTTCTCAGCAAGGTCGTTGATGAGGGCACCCAGGGACTTCTTGTCGGCAATACCGGTGTACCAGGGGTAGTCGGCGGGCAGGGTCTCGTTGAAGATGACCTGACCGACGGTGGTTTCTACCAGGACGGGCTGACCGGGCTCGTAGCCTTCGGGGGCTTCCCAGCCCTCGTAGGGTACGAAGTCGTCCAGCACGATCTTGACCTTGGTGTAGAGCTCAATCTCGTGGCGGTCCATAGCCATGATGGCTTCTGCGTAGGACGAGAACAGGCGGCCTTCGTTCTTCTCACCGTCACGGGCGGTGGTCAGGTGGAAGAGACCGATGATCATGTCCTGGTCAGGTACCGCAACGGGGCGGCCGTCTGAGGGCTTCAGGATGTTGTTGGAGGACAGCATGAGGATGCGGGCCTCGGCCTGAGCCTCGGGTGACAGGGGCAGGTGGACTGCCATCTGGTCGCCGTCGAAGTCAGCGTTGAATGCTGAACAGACGAGCGGGTGCAGCTGGATAGCCTTACCTTCGACCAGCTGGGGTTCGAAGGCCTGAATACCCAGGCGGTGCAGGGTGGGTGCGCGGTTCAGCAGCACGGGGTGCTCGGTGATGATCTCTTCGAGGACGTCCCAGACCTGGGGGCGGAAACGCTCGACCATGCGCTTAGCAGACTTGATGTTCTGGGCGTGGTTGAGGTCCACCAGGCGCTTCATAACGAAGGGCTTGAAGAGCTCCAGAGCCATCTGCTTGGGCAGACCACACTGGTGCATCTGCAGGGTGGGGCCACCGACGATAACGGAACGACCCGAGTAGTCAACGCGCTTACCGAGCAGGTTCTGGCGGAAGCGACCCTGCTTACCCTTGAGCATGTCAGAAAGTGACTTCAGGGGGCGGTTACCGGGGCCGGTAACGGGGCGGCCACGACGGCCGTTGTCGAACAGGGAGTCAACGGCTTCCTGCAGCATGCGCTTTTCGTTGTTCACGATGATCTCGGGGGCACCGAGTTCCAGCAGACGCTTAAGGCGGTTGTTGCGGTTGATGACGCGACGGTAGAGGTCGTTCAGGTCGGAGGTGGCGAAGCGGCCGCCGTCCAGCGGAACGAGAGGACGCAGCTCCGGCGGGATGACCGGGATGACCTCCATGATCATCCATTCCGGCTTGTTGTTGGATTCGAGGAAGGCCTCGACGATCTTCAGCCGCTTGGTGATCTTCTTTTTCTTGGTCTGGCTCTTGGTGGTCTCGCCTTCCTCACGCAGCTCGATGCGCAGCTTTTCGAGGTCCAGCTCTTCCAGCAGGGAACGCACGGCCTCGGCGCCCATGCCCACGGTGAGCACGTCGTCGGTGCCGTAGTGATCCAGGATCTGGAGGTACTGGTCCTCGGAGATGACCTGCTGCTTCTGCAGATTGGTCTGGCCGGGATCAAGCACGATGTAGGAGTCGAAGTAGAGCACCTTTTCCAGATCGGCCATGGTCATGTCCAGCAGGGTGCCGATCTTGGAGGGCAGGGTCTTCAGGAACCAGATGTGGGCCACGGGCGCGGCAAGTTCGATGTGGCCCATGCGCTCGCGGCGCACCTTGGAAGCGATGACTTCCACGCCGCACTTTTCGCAGACGATGCCGCGATGCTTCATGCGCTTGTACTTGCCGCAGTTGCATTCGTAGTCCTTCACGGGGCCGAAGATCTTGGCGCAGAACAGGCCGTCCCGCTCCGGCTTGAAGGTGCGGTAATTGATGGTTTCCGGTTTCTTCACCTCGCCGTAGGACCATGCGCGGATGGATTCGGGCGAAGCGATGGAAATCTGGATGGCTTTCAGGTTGCGGATGTTGGTCACATTGGCCGACGTGCCGCGTACGGTGAAGAGATCGTCCAGGCTCATATAGCTACCTTGCTTGTCAAAAGCTCGTTACAGTCCTTGCCTCTGCCGCCGGATGAGCGGCGGCTACTCGTCCACTTCCTGCTCGCGCATGAAGCCGACGCGCTTGGGCTTTTTCTTGCCTTCTTCCTCGTGCAGGGTCACGTCGAGGCCCAGGCTCATGAGTTCCTTCACCAGCACGTTGAAGGATTCGGGCAGGCCCGCTTCGAGGAAGTTGTCGCCCTTGACGATTTTTTCGTACATCTTCACACGGCCCGTCACGTCGTCGGACTTGACCGTGAGGAATTCCTGCAGCAGATAGGCCGCACCGTAGGCTTCCAGGGCCCAGACTTCCATTTCCCCGAGACGCTGGCCGCCGAACTGGGCCTTACCGCCCAGAGGCTGCTGGGTCACGAGGCTGTAGGGGCCGGTGGAGCGGGCGTGGATCTTTTCGTCGACCAGGTGGTGCAGCTTCAGGATATACATGACGCCGGTGGTCACGCGGTTCTTGAAGGGCACGCCCGTACGGCCGTCGTAAAGCACGGTCTTGCCGTCATGCGGCATGCCGGACTTGACCATCCAGCCCCAGATCTCGTCTTCCGTGGCGCCGTCGAAGACCGGCGTACGGGTCACGATGCCGTTGCGCAGCTTCTTCACCGAGGCGATGAACTCCTCGTCGTCCATGCCGTCCACGAGCTCGTTGATGGCCTCGGAGTTGAAGACGTCCTTCACGTCGGCGCGCACCGTGGCCACGGCCGCGCCGGAGTCCACCAGCTCGGCGAGCTGGCGGCCGAGCTCCTTGGCGCCCCAGCCGAGGTGGGTCTCCATGATCTGACCGATGTTCATTCGCGAGGGCACGCCCAGCGGGTTGAGCACGATGTCCACGGGACGCCCGTCGGCAAAGAAGGGCATGTCCTCTTCCGGCAGGATGCAGGAGACGACACCCTTGTTCCCGTGACGGCCGGCCATCTTGTCGCCCACCGAGAGCTTACGCTTGATGGCGATGTAGACCTTGACCATCTTGATGACGCCGGGGGGCAGGTCGTCGCCTTCAGTGACCTTCTCGCGCTTGGAATCGTAGATGCCCTTGAGGTACTCCACCTCCAGGTCATAGGCGCGCAGCAGTTCGGCCACGTTGTCGTTGACTTCCTTGCTCTTGAAGAGGCCGGCCAGCTTCCTGACCGGGATCTGCTCGAGCTGCTCCTCGCTCAGGGCCGCGCCGGCTTCCACCAGCACCTCGCCCTTCTTCTTGCCGGGCAGGGTCACGGCCACCTGCTTGCCGATGACATGGGGCGCGATGAGGGTGCGCGTCCGGTCGGAGAGGGCGCGCAGGTGATCGGCTTCCTTCTGGTCGAGCACGGCGGTCTCGTGGGCCTCGATGGCCAGGGTACGGTCGTCCTTCTCGCCGGAGCGGCGGTTGAAGACCTTGACGTCGATGACCGTGCCTTCCACTCCCGGGGGCACCTTGAGGGAGGTGTTCTTCACGTCGCGGGCCTTTTCGCCGAAGATGGCCCGCAAGAGCTTTTCTTCAGGGGTGAGCTGGGTCTCGCCCTTGGGGGTGATCTTGCCCACGAGGATGTCGTCCGGCTTCACGGCCGCGCCGATGCGGATGATGCCGCTCTCGTCGAGGTTGCGGAGCATGTCCTCGCTGACGTTGGGGATGTCGCGGGTGATCTCTTCCGGTCCCAGCTTGGTGTCGCGGGCCACCACTTCGAAGTCTTCGATGTGGACGGAGGTGAAGATGTCCTCCTTGACCACGCGTTCGGAGATGAGGATGGAGTCTTCGTAGTTGTAGCCGCACCAGGGCATGAAGGCCACCACCAGGTTCTTGCCCAGCGCCAGCGTGCCCTCGTCGATGCCCGGACCGTCGGCCAGGATCTGGCCCTTCTTCACGATCTGGCCGGGATAGCAGGTCGGCTTCTGGCCGAAGCAGGAGTTCTGGTTGGACTTGTGGTACTTGAGCAGGTCATAGGCCTTGACGCCGCCGGACTGCTTGAACAGTCCGCCCTCGTAGGCCACCACGATGCGGTCGGCGTCGGCGTATTTGACCACGCCGTCGGCCGGGGCCACGATGCAGGCGCCGGAGTCGCGCGCCACGTCCACTTCCATGCCGGTGCCCACCAGCGGCTTTTCGCTGCGCAGCAGCGGCACGGCCTGGCGCTGCATGTTGGAGCCCATGAGCGCGCGGTTGGCGTCGTCATGCTCCAGGAAGGGGATGAGCGCGGCGGAGATGGACACCATCTGACTGGGCGAGATGTCCATGAGGGTCACCTCGTCGCGGGAGCGCATTTCCACTTCGCCCTTGACGCGCACGGTGACGAATTCGTCGGCCAGCCGGCCGTCGGCATCGATGCGCACATTGGCCTGCGCCACCACGGCGTCGGATTCGCGCGAGGCGTCGAGGTGCACGATCTCGTCGGTGACGTAACCGTCACGGATGACGCGGTAGGGCGTCTCGATGAAGCCGAAGTCGTTGACCTGCGCAAAGGTGGTCAGCGAGACGATGAGACCGATGTTCGGACCTTCCGGCGTTTCGATGGGGCAGATGCGGCCGTAGTGGGAGGTATGCACGTCGCGCACTTCGAAGCCCGCGCGCTCACGGGTCAGACCGCCGGGACCCAGGGCGGAGAGACGGCGCTTGTGCGTCACTTCGGACAGGGAGTTGGTCTGGTCCATGAACTGCGAGAGCTGGGACGTGCCGAAGAATTCCTTGAGCACCGCCGCGACCGGCTTGGGATTGATGAGGTCATGCGGCATGAGCGTGGAGATTTCCTGCAGGCTCATGCGTTCCTTGATGGCGCGTTCCATGCGCACGAGGCCGATGCGGTACTGGTTCTCCACCAGTTCGCCCACCAGGCGCACGCGGCGGTTGCCCAGGTGGTCGATGTCGTCGGCGGGGCCGTGGCTGTCCTTCAACTGCACGAGCACCTTGATGGCGGTCAGGATGTCGTGATCGTTGAGGGTGCGGTTCTCCAGCAGGCCGCGGAACTTTTCCTCAAGGGTCTTGCCGTCTTCGTTGATGAGCTTCTTGTCGTAGGCGGACAGCTCGGCTCCGGCCACGGCCTGCGCGGTGAGGGCAAGGCGCTGGTTGAGCTTGTAGCGGCCCACGGGCGACAGGTCGTAGTAGTCGGGATTGCGGAAAAGATTGTCGAAGAAGCTGGCCGCGATCTCCGCGGTGGGCGGGGAAGAGGGGCGCAGACGGCGGTAGATCTCCTCCTGGGCCTTTTCCTGATCCGCGATGCGGTCCTGCATGAGGGTGTCGCGGATGGAGGACGAGGTGTCCGTGCCCTTGGTGTGCAGCACGGCGATGCGCCGGATGCCCGCATCCCGCATGCGCTCCAGCAGGCCGGGGGTGATCTCGTCCGCGGCTTCGGCCAGCACTTCGCCGCTGCCTTCGGCCACCACGTCCTCGGCAAGGAACATGCCGTCAAGGGTGTCCGGGCGCACTTCGATGGTGGGGATGCCCGCCTCGCAGATCTGCCGCCAGCCGCGCTTGGTGATGAGCTTGCCCGCCTTGACGAGGACGGTGCCGTCCGGAGCGGCGATGTCGGCGTAGGCATTGTCCTTGCGGTAGAGGTCCTTCTCCACTTCCCAGAACAGGCGGTCGGGATCGGCGAGCTGATAGTGCTCGCGCGTGTAGAAGTAGTCGAGGATGTCCGTCTTGCTCATGCCCATGGCCTTGAACAGGATGGTGGCGGGCATCTTGCGGCGGCGGTCGATACGGACGTAGAGGATGTCCTTGTGGTCGAAGTCGAAGTCGAGCCAGGAACCGCGCATGGGGATGACGCGGCAGGAGTAGAGCACCTTGCGGCTGGTATGCGTCTTGCCGCCGTCGTGCTCGAAGATGATGCCGGGCGAGCGCTGGAGCTGGTTGACGATGACGCGCTCGGTGCCGTTGATGATGAAGGTCCCCTTTTCGGTCATCAGGGGCAGGGTGCCGAAATAGATGTCCTGCTCCTTGATGTCCCGGATGGTCCGGTTGCCGGAGGCTTCATCCATGTCATAGACCACAAGGCGGACCTTGATGCGCACGGGCGCTTCATAGGTCAGCCCCTTGGAAATGCATTCGGCCTGATCGTACTTGGGCTCCTGAACCTCGTAGCTCACGAACTCCAGACTGGCAGTCTTGTTGAAATCTTCAATGGGAAAGACGGTGTGGAACACGCCTTCCAGCCCTTCGTCGGGCTTGCGGTCGGCCTCGGCCACGCCTTCCTGCAGAAACTTCTCGTACGAGTCTATCTGAAGATTGAGCAGGTGCGGGATGGGGAGCGAAACTTTGATTTTGCCGAACTGTTTGATAAGCTGGCCCATGCTGTACCTCAAGTGGGTAGCGGTTGCGCTTCGGTTCCTGACGCCGGGTGGGGTGGCCCCGTGCCGCCGGGCGGACGCACGCTCTGCGGCGACGTCAGTGTGCCGCTGTCCGAAGCGTAGTTCCCTTGGGTTTCTGGTCAAAGACGCAACAAAGGACAAACGGGCGCACCCCTCTTTGCGGAGCGTTCCGTTTGCCTGCCTGAAAAAATCTATGCTGTGCGTGTGCGTTTTGCCGTAATGACCAGAATATCCCCCAATGCATTATAGGAATCAATGTCCATATCCTGACTTGTTCTTTTTGGCAAGCTTTTTTTTCTTGGAATATTTTCAGTTTGCATGGCCGCGCGTTTCAAACCATACGGCCTGGCGTTTCGCGGAAAAGGCGGCCCCCTCCTTCCCGGTGTGCGGCGGGAAGGAGGGGGGAGGAGGGCTGCCGGCTGGAGGCTACCACGCCCGGCAGGACGCCTTTCAGGAGTTTGGGTATGCCTGGGAAAGGTTCGGGCTGCAGAGCCGCCGGCCGTTTGCGCGATGGCGTCCCCTCAGACGGCCGGCCGGCGTTTTTGCCGCCGCCGGGGGTGAGGAGGCTCCCGGCGGCGGCATGGGGTGGCGCTTTTATTCGCCGTCGGGGCGTAAGACATGGGGAGCGAACGCCTCGACAAGGCGGCGCGCCAGGACACGTGTGGGATCCACGAGGGGGATGCCCTGAAAATCCTTGCCTTCCAGCGCGAGCGGCAGCTCGGTGCAGCCCAGCAGGATGACGTCCGCCTGCCGGTCGCGCAGGCTTTCGGCCTGAGCCTCGATGGCCGCGCGGGCCTGGGCGGTGACGGGCTGGGAAAAGGCCTTGATGCCGTAGTCCGGATCGCTGATGGCGTGTTGCAGGGCGTCGCGTCCGGCGTCGTCGGGATAGATGACCTCCAGCCCCGCCGGCTGGAAATGCTGGGTGAACACCTGCGAGGCATAGGCCCCCTGCGTGCAGAGGACGCCGATACGCCGGGCCTGGGGGAAGGTCTTTCGCAGATGGTCCGCGGTGGCCGTGATCATATGGATGAAGCGGCCCGTGAAGCCGGAGCGCTTCAGGCGTTCAAGGGCCACATCCAGCATGGGGGCGCTGTGGGCCGTGTTGCAGGGCATGCCGATGACGGTGGCCCCGGCCTGCGCCAGCCGTACCATGATGTCCCCCATGGCGTGGCCGGGATTGTCCGGGCTGCTGCCCAGCAGGAACTCCACCCTGGGAGGGATCTCGTTGGGAAAGGAATAGAGCATGACCGGGAGGTGATCCTGATCCCGGTGTGCAGGGCAGCAGTCGAAGATCTTGTGCACCAGATCGAGCCCGGCATAGGGGCCGAGACCGCCGAGGACGCCGATGGAGGGAGGCAGCTGGGTAGACATGCGGATCGTTCCTGAAGCTGCCGGGACGGCGCATGCCGCCCCGGCAGGTTGAGAGGCTTACTTGCGGAAGGTGTCAAGGTAGGCATACAGGGCCGGAGAGCCGCCGGTGTGCAGGAAGAGCACATTGCTGCCGTCGGCGAAATGGCCCTTGCGCACCAGGTCGATGAGACCGGCCATAGCCTTGCCGGAGTACACCGGATCGAGCAGGATGCCTTCGGTCTGGGCCAGCAGCTTCACGGCTTCCACCATGCTGTCGGTGGGCAGGGAGTAGCCGGGGCCCACATAATCGTCGCAGGCCACCACCTTTTCGGCGGGCAGGTTCACGCCGGCCCCGATGTAGTCCAGCGTTTCCTGCGCCAGCTTGTGCACGGCCGCTTCCTGCACGGGCTTGGGACGGTTGACGCCGATGCCGGTCACCGGGATGCCCGCATTGTTGCCGAACATGCCCGCGATGATGCCGGCGTGGGTCCCGGCGCTGCCGCTGGGCACCACCATGTGGTCGATGCGGATACCCTTCTCGAAGAGCTGGCGCAGGGTCTCCTCGGCGCAGCTCACATAGCCGAGCGCGCCGATCTTGTTGGACGCGCCGCCGGGCACGATGTAGGGCTTCTTGCCCTGGGCCTTGAGCTGATCGGCCACCTTGCCCATCTCTTCCAGCATGTTGCTGCCGCCGGGCACCACGGTGATGCTCTTCACGCCCAGCAGCTGGAAGAGGAAGTTGTTGCCGGAGGCTTCGGGCTTGTAGCTGTTCTTCACGCGCTCTTCCAGCACCAGGTGGCAGTCCAGCCCTTCCTTGACGGCCCAGGAGAGGGTCAGGCGGCAGTGGTTGGACTGGACGGCGCCGCAGGTGATGATGGTGTCGGCGCCCTGCGCCAGGGCGTCGGCCATGACGAAGTCCAGCTTGCGGGTCTTGTTGCCGCCCGCGGTGCCGGGCAGGAGGTCGTCACGCTTGATGTAGATGTTGACCTTGCCGCCCAGCGCCTTGGTGAAGTTGGGCAGGTATTCGAGGGGAGTGGGTTCGGTGACGTAGCCGCGACGGGGGAACTTGGCGAGATTCATGCTGAAGACCTCAATGATTGGGTTAGAAGATGAAAGACAGGGAGCGAAAACGGACTTTACGGCGCGCTAGCGCAGGCCCATTTCCGTAACGACCTCGGCGATGATGTCGGCAATGACGTCGCAGTCCTCGACGGAGAAGGTCAGGGGCAGGCGCATGTCGCACATGGTGGCCAGCACGCGCCGCGTGGTGGGCAGATCGAGCGTGGCCAGGTAGGGGAAATACTGCCAGCTGTCGTAGGCGCTGGTGAATCCGTTGGGCTCCTTGTTGCCGAACCACTTGACGGAGACGCCGCGCTCGGCGCACTTGGCGATGAAGGTCTCGATATCGGCATACCCGGCCTTGGGCAGGTTCCACTGGATGGAGCTGCCCACATAGCCTTCGCGGGGGTCGCGCTGCGGGCAGACCACGCCGGGTATGGCCTTGAGCCGGGCGGCCATGTGATCGTGCAGCACGTTCCAGCGGCGGCACTGCTCGTCGAGGATCTTCAGCTGCGGCAGCAGGAGCGCGGCGCGCAGGTTGTCCATGCGCGAACTGAAGTTCGGCGTGACTTTCTTGACCTTCTCGAAGACGGAGACGTCCGGGCGGGCCGTATGCGCCGTGTAGAGCATGTAGGAGCCGGAGTACATGATGGCGCGGGCCATGACCATGTCGTCATTGGTGATGAGCAGGCCGCCCTCGCCGGAATTCATGTGCTTGTAGGTCTGGGTGCTGTAGCAGGCCGCATGCCCGAAGGTGCCGCTCTTTTTGCCGTCCCAGCTGCCGCCCATGGTGTGGGCGCAGTCTTCCAGCAGGATGAGGCCGTGCTTGCGCACCACTTCCATGACCTTGTCCATGTTGGCCATATGGCCGCGCATATGCGAGAGCAGGAAGAAGCGCGCGCCGGTCCTGGCGGCCTTGGCGTCCAGATCGTCGATGTCGATGGTGTAGTCATCGGTGATCTCGACAAGCTCGATCTTGCCGCCCGCGTTTTCGATGGCTCCGGGCACCGGGGCCAGGGTGTAGGCGTTGCAGAGGACGGTATCCCCGGCCTGCACGCCCAGGCTCTTGAGGGCGATGTAGAGCGCGCTGCCGCAGGAGGCGCAGGCCAGACAGTAGCGGGAGCCCATGTAGGCGGCAAAGGCTTCTTCCAGTTCCGCGGCGTAGCCCTTTTCGCCGGGCATGGTGTTGTAACGGTGCAGGCGGCCGGTCTGCATGACGCCGAGCGCCAGCTCGATGCCTTCCTGAGGGATGGGTTCCTGCAGGGTGAAATCCTTGGTGAATGTCTTCATGTCAGGCTCCTTGCCGGGTTGCGGCGGCAGGCGGGGACACGGCCGCCTGCCGTCGTCATTCTCACATTGGAACATTTTCAGTTTGAAACGCTTTGCGTATCAAACCATACGGCCTGGCGTTTCGCGGAAAAACGCGGTTTTTTCGCTCGCTTTTTGGCCGGGCGGCGCTGTGCGGCCGCCTCGCGTTTTGCCTTTTTCAGCGGCAGAACGCTCTAGTACTTGGGATGTTCGTACACGGGGAAGTCCCACTCCCGGCCGGGATAGAACTTCCGCAGGCGCCAGTCGCAGGCGCGCGCATGGCCTTCCATGCCCTCCACGCGGGACAGGCGGGAAGCGGCGCCGCCGATGACGTCGTTCTTGTCCGGATCGATGTGCTGATAGGTGCAGATCTTGAGGAACTTGTGCACATTGAGGCCGCCGCTGTAATACCCGGCCTTCTTGGTGGGCAGGATGTGGTTGGTGCCGGAGCACTTGTCGCCATGCGGCACGGTGCTGCCCTCGCCGAGGAAGAGCGAGCCGAAACAGCGCAGGCGGGTGCGCCACCAGTCAAGATCCTTCGCGATCACCTGGATGTGTTCGGGGGCGTACTTGTCGCTGACGGCGGCCATCTCTTCGCGGTCGTCGCAGAGGACGATCTCGCCGTAGTCGCGCCAGGCGCTCAGCGGCACGTCGGGGTTGGGCATGTCGGCGCAGAGCTTGGGCATGAGCTCGAGCACCTTCTGGGCCAGGGCCTCGCTGGTGGTGAAGAGCCAGACCGGCGAGTTGTAGCCGTGCTCCGCCTGGGACACGAGGTCGATGGCCACCGTCATGGGATCGGCCGTCTCGTCGGCGATGATGCCGGATTCCGTGGGACCGGCGAAGACGTCGATGCCGCAGAGCCCGGAGCCGCTCAGCAGGGCCTTGGCTTCGGCCACATAGGCGTTGCCGGGGCCGACGAGGATATTGGCCGGCTTGCCGGTGAACAGACCGTAAGCCATGGTGGCGATGGCCTGCACGCCGCCCATCTCAAGGATGATGTCCGCGCCGGCGATATGCATGGCGTAGCAGGTGGCGGGGTCGATGTGGGTGCCGCGCGGCGGGGTGGCGGCCACGATGAAGGGCACGCCCGCCGCCTTGGCCGTGGCCACGCTCATCAGGGCCGAGCAGGCGTGGGCAAAGCGGCCGCCGGGCACGTAGCATCCGGCCACATCCATGGGGATGATGCGCTGGCCCAGCACCACGCCGGGCGTCACTTCGGTTTCGAATTCATGGATGCTCTCGCGCTGGGCCTTGGCAAAACCGGCGACCTGCTTGTGGGCGAATTCCAGGTCACGCTTGACGCTTTCGGGCACCATGCCGATGAGCTCCTGCCGCTTGGCGTCGCTCAGGATGAATTCCTGATCCCAGTTGTCGAACTTCTTGGCCAGCTGGCGGACGGCATCCTCGCGGCCGGCGCGGATCTCCTCCAGCATCTGTTCGACGGCGACACGGGCCTGCTTGCTGTTGTCTTCAGCGGACTTGGTGGCTTGCTTGAGATAACGCATGATCCTGCTCCTTCGTGATTTATGAATTATTTCATGAAATTTTTCTAGCGAAAAATTTTCCCTTCAGTGAAAAGCAGCGGTCGGGCCGAATCACCCAGCAGCATGAACTGGAGGCGCTCGGTGGAGATGGCGCTGAGCTCGGGGGCGCGGCGGCGGTAAAGCAGGGTGCCAAGCACGCACCAGATCAGCAGCAGACCCCAGGATTCCGCGCTGATGGCGGCGGGGGAGCCGGGCACGGCCAGCAGGAAGAAGCTCACGACCGATATCACGCAGCCGAGGAAGGCGATCTGCCGGGCAAAGGGCAGGGTGACGCGGCCGGCATGCTGCAGGCAGTACTTATAGGCGCTGTAGCAGGTGAAAAAGTAGCTCAGGGCGGCGCTCAGGGCGCAGGTGTCCGTCAGCCAGACCAGGACGGGCCGTCCGAACCAGGGCGCGAGCAGAGAGAAGAGCAGCACGAAGAGGATGGCGTTGACGGGCGTCTTGTGCTCGGGATGGATGCGCTCGAACCAGGCCGGGATGAACTTGCTGCGGCCCATGCTGAAGAGGATGCGGGTCGAGGCGATGAAATAGCCGTTCATGCCGCTGAAGATGCCCGCCAGCACCGGCACCGCCAGGATGACGCCGCCCCACTTGCCGAAGGCCATCCCGGCCACCGCGCCGGTCAGCCACGGGTAGTCGGCGGCAAGCAGTTCCGGGTACGGCCGGATGACCGCCACGGCCAGCAGCACGAGCGAGTAGAGCACGCAGCCGCAGATGATGGAGACGACCATGAGCATGGTGGACTTGTCGTGGCTGAAATTGAACTCTTCGGCGGTCTGCGGGATGGTGTCGAAACCCTGATAGAGGAAGGGCGACAGCGCCGCGACCGTGATGATGCTGACGAACAGGCCGCTCTGCTCATTGTACAGGGGGACGAGGTTGGCCGTGCCCGCCCCTTCGCTGATGCCGGAACCGACGGCCAGAGCCACCACCCCGGCGGCCAGCGAAAGCGAGAGCCACAGCTGGACGGTGTTGGCGCAGTTGCTCCCCCGATAGTTCATGAAGGCAAAGAAGAGGATTATCAAGGAGATGAGGACGATCTCGCCGGCATAGACGTTCCAGCCTGCCAGGGTATAGAGGTGCCCTGTCTCAAAGGCCCCGGGCAGGAGGAAGCGCGTCAGCAGGAGGATGGCCGTGGCGTTGAGCGAGATGACGCAGCTGTAGCTCAGCGCGAGCCCCCAGCCGCACACCACCGCCGCCAGCCGGCCCAGCCCCACGAAGGCATAGGCAAAGGCCCCGCCGGCCACGGGATAGGCCTTGATCATGATGCCGTAACACAGAGCAACGATGCTCAGCGCCACCGCGCCGACGGCAAGGCCGATAAGGCTGGCCAGGGGCCCGGAACAGGGGAGGAAGCGCGTCCCCGGCAAAATGAAGCATCCCCAGCCGATGATGGCGCCTACCGCCAGCGCCCAGGCCTGCACAGGCAGGACCGTCTTGCCGAGCTCGTGTCGGTGGTGCGTCTGCTGATGTTCGTGCTGCATGGTCATTCCCTTGTGGAAAAAGGTTGTACTGCCATGTGCCTGCGGTCCGCGGGAATTTTCCTTCGCCGTTGGAGCCACTGTAGGTGGTCTGCGCGCTGAAGTCAATATTTCATGAAATATTTTATGAAAAATTTTCGTAAAAGATCAGGTGCTCGCGCGGGCGGCTCCCGCGCACGCCTGCCTCCGGCCCTGGAAGGCCGCCGTCCGTATTGACCGCCGTGATATGTCAGCGTATAGATTTCGCATGAACCCTACAGAAAAACAGCGGAATAGCGCGACAAAATCCCATGTCGCCTATGAAATGATCCGCGACATGATCATGAAGGGGGACGCCCTGCCGGGCACGCGCCTCATCCTGACGGAGCTTGAGCAGCGGCTCGGCGTCGGGCGCGGGCCCATACGCGACGCACTCCTGTTGCTGGACAAGTCCGGCCTGGTGCAGAACATCCCGCACAAGGGCGCCATCGTCATGCTCCCGCCGGGCTTTCGCGAGATGAAGCTCATTTACGAGCAGCGTTGCAGTCTGGAGCTGGCGTTGGCGGAAGAGGCCATGCTGCAGGCCACTCCCGCCGAGCTGGACGCCCTGGAGAAGACGGCGCAGGAGATGGAATCCGCCGGAGAGGAGACCTACTTCTTCCATATGGACAGGGAGTTCCACCGCCGTCTGTACGAATTGTCACGGATGCCGCATCTGGTCGCCGTGGTGGAACACCTCATGGATTTCGTGCAGGCCTTCCTGACCCTGCGGGCCTATTCCGTGGAGCACAAGGAACTCTTCAATCAGCAGCACGCCACCATCATCGCCGCTTTGCGCAGCAAGGATGCGGCGCTGCTGCGCGCCACGCTGGAAAAGAACATCATGATCGGCCTTGAGCTCGTGCATGAGGAGATGCAGCGCTTCAGGCGCTAGGGTCTGTTGACACTAATTTGCAAACGATTTCAATAAACAAGAAAACAAGCCGTACAGGCTCCGCTTGCCTTTGGGGGAGAGCCTCGTGCCCCTGGCTTTTCCCGATAAAAGCGCGCTGGGGAAGGGATGGGGGGCTTGGG
>DWYJ01000064.1 GCA_019118745.1 Candidatus Desulfovibrio gallistercoris
ATCCAGCAAGTAGAGCCTTTTGTCTGTGAAACAGGCGAAACGCGAGGCGGCGGCAGCGTGCCGCCCTGCCCTAATCAAGCGGAATGACCGCCTTTTTTCCGTGAAACGACAGGCCGCTAGCTTTGGAACGCAAGGCGTTGCCAACGGGAAAAGCTCATGAGTCCCAACCGGGGGACCAACGGTCAGGGGACGCCCTGACGGGGCCGTGCTCCCTATCATCCTTTCTGGCAAGAGTTTTTGAAGGGGAAAGGGGGCGCGGGGGAAAGGGGGGACTTTTTTCAAAAAGTCCCCCCTTTCCCCCGCAAAAAAGAAAGAAGGCTCTCAGCCGCTTTAGGCTTCGCGGCGGACGGCGCGGACTTCTTCGATGCGCTGGCCGTCCATGCGGCGGATCTCCATCGTCCAGTCGTCGAGGCGGCAGGTCTCGCCTTCCGCGGGGATGTGGCCCATCTTTTCGAGGAGGAGCCCGGCGAGGGTGGCGCTGCTGCTGCGGGCGGGGATGCGGATGTTGAGCCAGGCGGTCACGGCGTCCACGGAGAGGCGTCCGGGCATGAGCCAGCTGCCGTCGGGCTGGCGGCAGGCTTCCGGGCCGGCGGGCATGTCGCCCATTTGTCCGGCCAGCACGCCGAGCAGGTCGTTGGGGGTGATGACGCCGACGACGCTCCCGTATTCATCACGGACGAAGGCCAGGGGCACGGGGTCGTTGCGGAAGATCTCCAGCAGGTCGGAGAGGCCGGCGTGTTCGAAGATGTCGGGGGCATGGCGCAGCAGGGGCTTGAGGGACCAGTCCGCGCCGGCTTCGCCCGCGCTGGCGGCCAGATCGCCCGCATGGACGACGCCGAGCACTTCGTCATGGTCGGTATCCAGCACGGGCAGCCAGGCCAGTTGCGAGGACGCGGCAAAGGCGCAGGCCGTCTCGCGGTTGGCGCCGCTGGCCAGCCAGCGCACGCGCTGACGGGGCGTCATGATGAAGCGGGCGGTGCGTCCGCTCAGACGGATGACGCGGGCCACCATATCGCGTTCTTCGGGGGCAAAGAGGGCTTCGCTGTCCGGTTCGGTAGCCAGGGCGGCGGCATCGAGCCGGGCCTCTTCCTCGCCGTAGCGGCTGCCGCCCAGCAGGCCCAGCACGGCGCGGGCCGTGGATTCGCGCATGTCACGCATGCTGATGCGCTTGCGGCGGTTGCGCAGGGCGATCTGGTTGCAGCATTCCACCAGCACGGAGAAGCAGATGGCGGCATAGAGGTAGCCCTTGGGCAGATGGAAGCCGAGGCCGTCCATGACGAGGCTCAGGCCGATCATGAGCAGGAAGCCGAGGCAGAGGATGATGACCGTGGGGTGTTTTTCCACAAAGCTGGTCAGGGGGGCGGCGGCCAGCACCATGACGCCCATAGCGGCCATGACGGCCAGCATCATGACCGGGACATGGCTGACCATGCCCACGGAGGTGATGATGGAGTCCAGCGAAAAGACGGCGTCGAGCACGAGGATCTGAGCGATGACCTGCCAGAAGTTGGCATGGCCGTCCTGAGCGCTGTAGTCCATCATATGGCCTTCGAGGCGTTCGTGGAGCTCCATGGTGCCCTTGAAGAGCAGGAACACGCCCCCGGTCATGAGGATGAGGTCACGCCAGGAGAAGGCCTTGCCCGCCAGGGTGAAGATGGGTTCGGTAAGGCCCACGATCCAGGCGATGGCCGACAGCAGCACAAGGCGCATGACCAGGGCAAGGCCGAGGCCGCAAAGGAAGGCATGCCGCCGCTGCCGTTCGGGCAGGCGCTGGGTAAGGATGGAAATAAAAACAAGGTTGTCGATGCCCAGGACCACTTCCAGCAGGACCAGCGTCCCCAGACCGGCCCAGGCCGACGGATCGGCGACCCACGTCATATCCCACATAATGCTTGCTGACTCCCGCGCGCGGGGCGCGCTGTATGGCGTTACACGGCGTTACGTTATGCCGTGAACTGTTACAAAAAAAGGGGGGCCTGAGCCCCCCGTCTTTCAGAAAAGAAAATGCACGTCGTCCGGCGATCGTCGTCCATGTGCGCCTTATTCGGCAGCAAGCTGGATGCGGGTGAAGCCGGCCACCTTGATGTCGTCGCCCACGGCCTTGGCCACTTCGCGCACCACATCGGCCACGCTCTTCTTGTCGTCGCGGATGTAGGGCTGTTCGAGCAGGCAGACTTCCTTCTGGAACTTCTTCACGGCGCCGTCGGCGATCTTGTCCACGATCTGGGCGGGCTTGCCTTCTTCCAGAGCCTTCTGGCGGTAGACTTCGCGCTCGCGGGCCACGGCTTCCTGATCGAGGCTGTCGGCATCCAGAGCCATGGGGTTGGCGGCGGCCACCTGCATGGCCACGTTCTTGGCCAGTTCCTTCACTTCTTCCTTTTCAGCGGTCTCGGCCTTGCCGCAGTGCAGGTCCACCAGCACGCCGATCTTGCGGTTGGCGTGGATGTACTGGCCGATGACGTCGCCTTCGCCGGCCTTGCTGTGGCGGGTGAACTTGCCGAGCTGCATGTTTTCGCCCACGGAGGCGATGAGCTGGGTCACTTCGTCGCCGATGATGCCCTGGAGGGCGTCGGCATCGGCGGGGTTGGCGTCCAGCACGCTCTGGGCGACCTTGAGGGCGAGGGCTTCGAACTGTTCGCCGCGGGCCACGAAGTCGGTTTCGCAGAGCAGGGCGGCCATGGCCACATGCTTGCCGTCGGCGCTGGCGGCCACGGTCACGAGGCCTTCGCTGGTGGCGCGGCCGGACTTCTTGGCGGCCTTGGCCATGCCCTTCTGGCGCAGCCAGTCCACGGCCTTTTCGAGGTCGCCTTCCACTTCCACCAGGGCTTTCTTGCAGTCCATCATGCCCGCGCCGGTCTTTTCGCGCAGTTCTTTCACCAAGCTAGCGGTAATAGCCATTTTTCTTCTCCATTATCCGGCATGGCCGGTTACGGCAAAAATACGGAAAGCGGAAAGCGCGCCGGGCGTCCTTTCCGCCGGGGACGGCAGGCGCGTGGCGGGAGTGGGTCCCGTCACGCGCCGACCGTGGAGCGAACTGCTCCGGCAACTATTCAGCAGCGCCTTCGACGGCCTCGGCAGCCTTCTGCATGGCTTCTTCGGCGTTGACTTCGCCCTTGGACATGGCGGCGCCTTCCTGGCAGGCTTCGGAGAAAGCCGTCACGAAGAGCTTGATGGCGCGGATGGCGTCGTCATTGCCGGGGATGATGTAGTCGATGACGTCGGGGTCGCAGTTGGTATCGGTCACGGCCACGATCGGGATGCCGAGCTTGCGGCATTCCTTGACCGCGATGTCTTCGCGGTTGGGGTCGATGATGAAGGCGAGCTGCGGCAGGCGGTCCATGTTCTTGATGCCGCCGAGGGTCTGCTCCAGCTTCTGCATCTCGCGTTCCAGCAGGAGGACTTCCTTCTTCTGGTAGCGGTTGATGCTGCCGTCGGCAAACATGCCTTCCAGCTTCTTCAGGCGGTCCACGCTCTTCTGGATGGTGACGAAGTTGGTGAGGGTGCCGCCCATCCAGCGGTTGGTGACGTAGTACTGGCCGGCCTTGGTGGCTTCAGTGGCCACGGCTTCCTGAGCCTGACGCTTGGTGCCGATGAAGAGCACCTTGCCGCCCTTGGCCACGGTGTCCACCACCTTGTCGTAGGCCACGCGGAAGAGCTTCACGGTCTGCTGCAGGTCGATGATATGGATGCCGTTGCGGGCGCCGAAGATGTAGGGACGCATCTTGGGGTTCCAGCGGCGGGTCTGGTGCCCGAAGTGCACGCCGGTCTCCAGCATCTGCTTCATGCTGACATAAGCCATTGTTCTATCCTCCAAAGGGTTGTTGTCTTCCACCCCGGCCCTGACCCTGCAACCCGCCGCGCGGCGATGCGCCGCCCCGGCAGGCACCCCGGGCCGCTGCCGGAGTGTGCTTGATGAACGCGGCAATCTAGCCCGGATGCGGAAAAATGGCAAGAGGCTGGATGTGATGCGGGGCCGCTTCTTCGCCCGTCTCCGGCTTCGGGCGGAGACGCCGTCCGCTGTGTGGGAGGAGAAGCCCCGCGGGCGTTTGGAGGAAAGGAGGTCCGTCCCTGTCTGGCGGGAGGCGCGAGGATGCCGTCCTTTGCGGCGGGTTTTCGTCGTAAAGCGTTTTCTGGTCGAAGCGCTTGGCGCTCAAGAGCATTCCCCGCCTGAAACGCTTGACCGGGCGTCCCGTTTCCGCCTGGCCGGAGGGACGGCAAAAGGCTCCCTTAGACAAGGGAGCCTTGGCCTGCGACCGGAGAAGCGGACGCCTCACAGCGCAAAGGGGAGAGCGCCCCGCATGGCCGCCTCTGGCGGCGGCCGGAGTGCGGTGGGGACTGCGCTATCCGCGAGGGGCGTTCTGTCGAGGGCCGCTGCCGTCGCGCGGGCCGTTGCCGGGCCCGGAACCGTCACACGGCCCGTAGCCGCCTGCGCCGTTGTTCCGGGAACGGTAATTGCCGCCACCCTGTCCGCGGCCCTGCCCGCGTCCGCGTCCGTCGCGCGGGGGCTGCCGGGGGCCGCTGCCGTCGCACGCCCTGCCGTTGCGGGGACCGTTGCCGTCGGGGCCGGTGCCGTCGCCGTTACGGGCCTCCGCCGTGCCGGGGAGCGTGTTCATGAGCGCCAGGCCGGCGCAGGAAAGACCAAGGGTGGCAAAAAATTGTCTGCGAGTCATGGGGGAACCTCCTCTGCCCACTGGGGAAATGTCACTTGCGCTCTTGCATCGGGCGTGCCAGCCGGAAAAGGGCCCAGCTGCGGGCGCTGTTTGTAACATTCTGTATAAAAAATGGACAGATGCGCCCTCCCGGAGCTGTCACCTGTCCAGAAAATGGGCAGGGGGCGGGCGTTGCAAAGCGCGGCACAATCCGTATACTGCCTGCACTTGACATCGCGCGGCCCCTCCCCCGCTGGAAAAGCCGCGGACAGCCCCACAGGACGACACATGAAGACACACGGCTTTGAGCTCCTTACCGAACGCGCCATGCAGGAAATCCACGGGACGGCACGCCTCTGGCGGCACGCTGTGACCGGTGCGCAACTGCTTTCCATCAGCAACGACGACGAAAACAAATGCTTCGGCGTGAGTTTCCGCACGCCCCCGGCGGACTCCACGGGGGTCGCCCATATCCTGGAGCATTCCGTGCTCTGCGGTTCGGACAAATACCCGGTCAAGGAGCCGTTCGTGGAGCTGCTCAAGGGCTCGCTCCAGACCTTCCTCAATGCTTTCACCTTCCCGGACAAGACCTGCTATCCCGTGGCCAGCGCCAACCTTCAGGATTTCTACAACCTGATGGACGTCTATATGGATGCGGTCTTCCATCCCCGCATCAGCGAGGACATCTTCCGGCAGGAGGGCTGGCACATCGAGGCCGAGACGCCCGACGGCCAGTGGTCGTACAAGGGGGTCGTCTATAATGAGATGAAGGGGGCCTATTCCTCGCCGGATTCCGTGCTGGCGGAACAGAGCCAGCAGGCCATCTTCCCGGATACGCTCTACAGCCTGGATTCCGGCGGCAATCCCGAAGTGATCCCGGACCTGACCTACGAGGCTTTCCGGGATTTCCACAGCCGCTATTATCATCCCTCCAACGCGCGTTTCTTCTTCTGGGGGGACGACCCGGAGGAGGAACGCCTGCGCCGTGTGGCCGAAGTGCTGGAGGGCTATGCCGCCCGGCCGGTGGATTCCGCCGTGCCTCTGCAGGCGCGCCGCGAGACGCCCCGGCATATCGAAGTGCCCTATGCCGCGGCGGAAGGCGAAAAGCGCGCCCTCTTCACGGTGAACTGGTTGCTTGGGGAGCGGGGCGACGTGCATCAGGCCCTGCTCATGGAGATGCTCGAGCATATCCTCGAAGGACTGCCCGGTTCGCCTCTGCGGCGGGCGCTCATCGCCTCCGGGCTGGGCGAGGACACCACGGGCTGCGGTCTGGAGACGGACCTGCGGCAGATGTACTACTCCACGGGCCTCAAGGGCGTCGACCCGCGCAAGGTGCCCGAAGCCGAACTGCTCATTTTCGAGACCCTGGCCTGCCTGGTGGAAGAGGGCATCCCCGCCGCCGCCGTGGAGGCCGCCGTCAACAGTGTGGAATTCGCCTACCGCGAAAACAATTCCGGCCGCTTCCCGCGTGGTCTGGCGGCCATGATCCAGGCGCTCTCCACCTGGCTCTATGACGGCGATCCGCTGGCCGCGCTGGCCTGGGAAGCGCCGCTTGCCGCCATCAAGGAGCGCCTTGCCACCGGCGAGAAGCTCTTCGAGGAGGCCATCCGCACCCATTTCCTCGACAACGCGCACCGCGCCACCGTGGTGCTGCTGCCGGATCACGGGCTGGAAAAGGCCCGGCTGGATGCCGAAGCCGCCCGGCTGCGGGCCGCGCAGGAGGCTTGCGACGCTCCGGCCCGGCAGCGTCTGACCGAGGAGACGGCCCGGCTGCAGGCGGCGCAGGAGGCCCCCGACAGCCCGGAAGCCCTGGCCACCATCCCCAATCTGCATGTGGCGGACATGCCGCCGCGCAATACTCCCCTGCCCTGCGCCGGCCGGAGCCTGCCTTCCGGCAACACGCTCCTCTGCCATGAGCTGCCCACGCAGGGCATCGCCTATGTGAGCCTGCTGCTGCCGCTGGATACCCTGCCGCACGATCTGCAGCCACTGGCGCCGCTCTTTGCCCGCTGCCTGACTGAGGCCGGGACGGCCCGGCGGGACTTTACGGAGCTCGGCGCGCACATGGCCGCCAAGACCGGCGGCGTGGGCGCGGACATGGTGCTGGCCACCCATCGGGAAGGCCGGGGCGCGGTGCGCTATCTGGGGGTCATGGGCAAGGCCGTGCAGGACAAGATCCCCGACCTTTTCGACATTTTCCGGGAGATCCTGCTGGAGCCCCTGCGGGAAGAGGGCGTGCTGCTGGAGCGCATGGGGCAGATGCTGCTGGAAGACAAGGCCCGGCTGGAGCATGGCCTTGTGGCGGCGGGCCATGCGGCCGTGGGACTGCGCCTGCGGGCCCATTTCACCGAGCTGGGACGGCTGGCCGAGCGCACGTCCGGCCTGAGCTATCTTCAGGAGGTGCGACGCCTCCTTGCGCGGCTGGAGCAGGACCCGCAAGGCGTGCTGGCCGATCTGGAACGCCTGCGGCGGCATGTGGTGGCCCGGCCCGGTGCGCTGCTGGACGTGACCGGCGAGAGCGCCGCCCCGCACCGGGTGGAGGAAGAAGGCTCCCGACTGCTGCGCAGTCTGCCGGACGGGCGGGCGGGCGAACACGCCCCCGTCCAGCCGCTGGATCTGCCCGATGCCGAAGCCTTCTTCGCGCCGGCGCAGGTCAACTATGTGGGCAAGGCGGCCAACCTCATCGACCTGGGCTATCCCTACCGCGGCTCCATGAGCGTGGTGCTGCGCTCCCTGCGCATGGGCTACCTCTGGGAGCGGGTGCGGGTCCGCGGCGGCGCGTACGGGGCCATGTGCACGCTGGACCGTCTGGGCGGCAACCTCGTGCTGGCCTCCTATCGCGATCCCAACGTGGAGGAGACCCTGCGCGCCTATGACGAGCTGCCCGCCTTCCTGCGGGCCAACGCTCCCGATGCCGCCCAGCTGGAACGGGCCATCGTGGGCGCCGTGGGCGATCTGGACGCCTATCTCCTGCCGGATGCGCGAGGGGCGCAGGCCCTGACCCGCCATCTGACCGGCGATACGGAAGAACTGCGCCAGCGGATGCGCGAGGAGATCCTCGCCACCACGGCCAGGGATTTCCGCGACATGGCGGACGTGCTGGAAGAAGTGGCCAAGGCCGGCGTGATCTGCGTGCTGGGCGGCGCGGCGACCCGTGCCGCGGCCGAGGCGCACGGCTGGAGCGGTCAGGAGATCATGGCCTGATGACCCCGCAGGAAAAACGCCATCTCACGCTGGTGCTGGGCATGCACCGCAGCGGCACCAGCGTGCTGGCCAGAGCGCTGCCCGTGCTGGGCATACAGCTGGGGGATCACCTGCTCCCGGCCCATCCCTGCAATCCCAAGGGCTTTTTTGAGGATGCCGGCATCAACGCGGCCAATCGGGCCCTGCTCAAGGAGCTGGGGGCCGGCTGGGAAAGTCCGGTGAGCTTCCGCGGCATGCAGGGCCGCTTGCGGGGACTGGCCACCTCGGAGTACGGGCAGGCCGCGCTGGCGGTCATCCGCGAGCGCGGCGAGGCCGCCGACAGGCAGGCGGCGGAGCATGGCGAGCCCCTGCCCGCGCCGCTGGCGTTCAAGGAACCGCGCATGAGCCGCCTGCTGACCTTCTGGCGGCCCATCTTCCTGGCGGCGGGCTGCTCGCTGAACGTCTGCCTTGCCCTGCGGCATCCGGCCCATGTGGCCGCGTCGCTCACGGCCCGCAACGGCTTTTCGGCGGCCCAGGGCTGGCGGCTCTGGCTCTATCACACGCTGGACGCTCTGGAGGGCTGCGAGGGCCTGCCTGTCCTGGTGGTGGATTACGACACGCTGGTCTGCGCGCCGGAAGCGCAGATACGGCGGCTGGCCCGCCATCTGGGCCGCCCCGTGCGGGAGGATGCCCTGCGCGTCTTTTGCGAGGCCTTTCTGGACAAGGGCCTGCGGCATCATGCCGCCGCGCCGGGCGGGAAGCCGGATGAGGCGGACGCCGCGGCGGCCGGAGAGCTGCCCGGTGAAGCGGAGATCGTGCTGGCCGAGGATATGTACGCCACCCTGCGCGCCGCGGCGCATGACCGCTACGACATGGCGGCCCCGGCGCTCGCCCGCCGTCTGCTGCGCTGGCGCAACGCGTTGGAAGCCCTGCCCCCCGCCCCCTGCATGGCGGCGATCAGCGATGTGAGAGGCGGAAGATGAACGCCGCGCCGGACATGCTCCCTCCCCTGCCACCTTCTCCCGCGCCGGTGGCCGCGCCGTCCTTCGTGCTGCCGGGAAACATCGTCGAGAACGTCCGTTTCCTGGCCGGGCGGGTGGAAGAGGTGGCGCTCTGCTTCTTCGAGAATGCCGCCTGCCTTGCCTATACGGAGCAGGACCTGCCGCCGGACCTGCGCGACCTGCCGCTGCGCTGGCACGTGCATCTGCCCTTCGATCTGCCGTGGCCGGAAAAGGCCTCGGCAGCGGCCTGCCGCCCCGCGCTGGATGCCGTGCAGCGCCTTCTGGAAAAGATCGCTCCCCTTTCGCCGCGCTGCGCCGTGCTGCACGCCCCCAACGCCCCGACGGAGGTACGGCAGGAACTGCTGCGCCATGCCTCCCGTTTCTGGCACGAATATCATGATATGCCGCTCCTCCTGGAAAACACCTATAATTGCGATGTGCTGGAGCTGGGCGAGGGCTTTCTGGAGGAGACCGAGCTGGGCTTCTGTCTGGACGTCGGGCACCTTCTGGGCTATGGTCAGGATGCCTTGCGGACAAGCGCCCTGCCGTCGCGTGCGGCCCTGCTGCACTGGAGCGCGCCCTGCGGGCGGGATGCGCATGCCGCGCTGACCCGCCTTACGGACGAGGAACTTGTCCTGCTGCGGGAACTGATGCCGCGCCTGTCCGCACAGGTTGTCCACTTGCTGGAGATTTTCCGCTGGCGGGCGCTGGAAGAATCCCTGCCCGTGCTGGCCCGGCTGCGCACGTACATGGCGTAGCCCTCCCGTCACGAGCAAAGCAGAGCAGGAGCGTCGCATGAGCGCCACATCGCCCCTTGTCGCAGCCATGCGCCAATGGCGGCACACCCTGAGCAAGGAAGAACGCTGGTGCATCCTTATCGTGGCCGATCCGGATGCGCTGGCGGCGGCAATGGCCCTCAAGCGCATCATGCAGCATCGGGTCAAGGCCGTGGACATCATGCGCGTCAATGAGGTCACACGGCCGGACAATCTGGCCATGATCCGCTACCTCCACATCCCGGTGAAGGCCTGGCAGCCGGAAAAGGCCGCCTCCTATGACCGCTTTGCGGTGGTGGATTCCCAGCCGCATCACCACGTCAGCCTCAAGGACATCCCCTTCAGCCTGGTCATCGACCATCACCCCCTGCCGCCGGAACCCTACGAGGGGGCGCAGCTTTACGATGTGCGGCCCGACGTGGGCGCGACGTGCAGCATGATGACCCGCTACCTCCAGGGCCTGCGCATCACGCCCGCGCCCCTGCTGGCCACGGCCATGCTTTACGGCATCCGTACCGATACCGCCGCCTTCGAGCGCAGCGGCGGCGAGGACGATTTCCGCGCCTATCAGTGGCTTTCCCGCTATGCGGATACCGCCATCCTGCGGCGCATCCTGCGCAGTGAATACCTGCGGGAGTGGCTGCCGCTCTTCAGCCGCGCCTTCCGCTCGCTGGTGGACTGCCGGGGAGCCGGGGCGCAGGCCTGGCTGAACGATGTGAGCAGCTCCGACCTGCTGGTGGCCGTGGCGGACTTCTTCACCCGCGTGCACGGTCTGCGCTGGATAGCCGTCAGCGGCATCGTGGCAAAGAATACCGTGGTCGTGATCTTTCGCGGCGACGGCAGCCGCGATATCGGCCGCATGGCGGATGCCTGCTTCTATGACGTCGGCTCGGCCGGCGGCCACCGGCGTCTGGCGCGGGCCGAGTTCCCGCTCTCCGCAGTGCCTGAGGGCATGAAGCCGCAGGAATTCGTGCTGCGGCGTCTCCAGACGCGCAAGCTGCGCGCCATCACCGCACGCCCGGCCACGCCCGAATCCGGCACGGAGGCCGCCGCTGCGGAAAAGACCGCGCCTGCCGCCCTGCCCGCGGCGACGGCGGACGCTGTGGCCGAAAAGGCCGCCGACAGCAAGACGACCCGCAAGGCCGCGCCTGCCCGCCGCCTGCGCGAACGCCCCCGCCGCAGCACGCCCGCGCCGGACAGTCATGGCGGCCGCAGCAGCGCGGACGAGGAAAGCGAACGCGAGAACGACTAAGGCCTGTTGCCCCTGTTCGTTGTTTGTTTGGGGGGGGGAAGGGGAACCCCTCCAGCGCTGGCGGAGGGGTTCCCCTTCCCCCCAAGCCCCCCATCTCTTCCCCAGCGCGCTTTTATCAGGGGAAAATACAGAGTTCCGCTCTCTGGCAAGCTGAGTTTGTACGGCTGATTTCCCTTATCCGTCGAAATAATATGTAAAAATTGTGTTAACAGCCCCTAACGGGCACGCCCCTCCGGGCCGCCTTTCGGTCGCGCTCTGCTGTCGATGCCCGTAAGGCTCCTGCGTCGCCTAACGGGCACGGCCTGCGGCCGCCTTTCGGTCGCCGCCTGCGCTGGAGGCCCAGCCTTTTCGCAGCGAAGCGAGAAAGGGCGTTCTCGTCATCCTTCCCCCCCAAGCCCCCCATCCCCTCCCCAGCGCGCTTTTCTCTTGCGCCCCCATCCCGCACGTACGGGAAAAGGCGAGATCCACGCAAAACCGCCCCTTCGGTATCGGACAGGCTCCGCTCGCTTTTTCCCGGCAAGTCTGGCAGGATCGGCGTTATATCATCCGCAAGGAGGTTCCGCCATGTCCCCTGTCGTATCGCCGTCTGAGCCCAGCATATCCGGCCCGCAAGCAGCCGGGCATCTGCCGCCGCCGCACGGCGGACGCGGTCTGCAAAGTTGTCAGGTCCCCCCGGAAGAGGCGGCGGAGCTGCTGGCCCGTGCCGCCGGTCTGCCGCGCATCGAGGTCAGTTCCCGCGCCGAGGGGGATATCCTCATGTTGGGCAACGGGGCCTTTTCGCCCTTGCGCGGCTTCATGGGCCGGGAGGACTGGCGGAGCGTCTGCCGGGACATGACGCTGGCCGACGGCACCTTCTGGCCCGTGCCCATCACGCTGGACGTGTCGGAAGACGTCGCGGCGACTCTGCGTCCGGGACAGGAGGCGGCCCTCTGGCGCGAGGGGCGTTGTCTGGCGCTTTTGCAGGTGGAGGAGGTCTGGCCTCTGACGGCCGAGGACCGCCGCCGGGAGTGCGAGCAGGTCTTCCGGGGGCAGGGGCCGGCTTCGGAACGCTTCTGGGAGACGGCTCCCGACGACCATCCCGGCGTGAAGATGGTGCTGGCGCAGCTGCCGTACAATGTGGCCGGGACGCTGCGGGTGCTGGCCCGCAGCCGCATGGCGGAGCGGTTCCCGGATCTGATCCTGGACCCGCAGCCTCTGCGCGAGGCCCTGCAGGCACGGGGCTGGCGGGACGTGGCGGCCCTGCAATTGCGCAACCCCATGCACCGTTCCCATGAATACCTTGCCAAGATCGCACTGGAAGTCTGCGACGGCGTGGTCATCCATTCGCTGGTGGGCGCGGTGAAGCCCGGCGACATCCCGGCGGAGGTGCGCCTGCGCTGCATCGACGCGCTGGTGCGGAACTATTTCGTGCCGCGGCATGTCATCCAGGCGGGCTATCCGCTGGACATGCGCTACGCGGGCCCGCGCGAGGCCCTGCTCCATGCGCTCTTTCGCCAGAACTACGGCATCTCGCGCCTTATCGTGGGCCGGGATCACGCGGGCGTGGGCGATTATTACGGCCTCTTCGAGGCGCAGGAGATCTTCCGGCATATCCCGCAGCCGTCCGATCCGGACAAACGCCTGCACACGCAGGCCCTGCCGCTGGACTGGACGTTTTACTGTACGGCCTGCGACGGCATGGCCAGCCTGCGTACCTGCCCGCACGGGCCGGAAGAGCGGGTCATCCTCTCCGGCACTCGCCTGCGCAAGCTGCTCTCGGAAGGCCAGCCCGTGCCGGATCACTTCGGCCGCCCGGAAGTGCTGGAAATATTGCGTGCATACTATGCCGGCCTGAGCGAGGCCGAACGCCCCGTCATCCGCCTGCAACAGGCCTCGGCGCAGCCTGACGCGCTGCGGCCGCAAGGGCATCAGCGCGGTTAGGGCGTTTTATCCTTGAAAAAGAGAAAACGCGGGGCGGCGGTACAGCGTCCGGCCTGTCCCGGTGAGCGCGCCGAGGCTGCGTCTTGCTCCTGAAGAGGAGGCGTGCTAGACAGGGGGCAACTCAGGGCGGGGTGCAAGTCCCCACCGGCGGTGATGGGCGTGGTCGTGTGGGCCGCGTCACGAGCCCGCGAGCGCCTCAGACGAGGGTCAGCAGAACCGGTGAGGATCCGGTGCCGACGGTAACAGTCCGGATGAAAGAGTTTTTCGGCAGCGGACACGCTTGCCGTGTCTGGCTGCGCGCCCTGATGTCGTACATCAAACCGTGGAGTTTGGTCTATGCATCAGTTTCCCGCATTCCCCCTTTCCGATCCCCTTTCCGCCACAGGGCCCGCGTCGTCGGACGCTGCCGCCACGTTTCTGGCCCGCTCCCCTGAACAGCGCCTGCAGGCAGCGCTTGAGGCCCTGCGCGCCGGTGAGGGCGTGCTGGTCCTCGACGATGAAGACCGGGAAAACGAGGCGGACATCATCTATGCCGCCGAATCCTGCACCGAGGCGCAAATGGCCCGTCTCATCCGGGACGGTAGCGGCATCGTCTGCCTCTGTCTCACGGCGGAGGCCTGCGCGCGTCTGGATCTGCCGCCCATGTGCGCGCAGAATACCAACCGCCAGCAGACCGCCTTCACCGTGAGCATCGAGGCCGCCGAAGGCGTGACCACCGGCGTTTCCGCCGCGGACAGGCTGCGCACCGTACAGACGGCCATCCAGCCGCAGGCCCGCCCTGCCGACCTGCGCCGCCCCGGCCACGTCTTTCCCCTGCGGGCCCGGCCCGGCGGCGTGCTGGAGCGGCGCAGCCATACGGAAGCGGTCATCGACCTGATGCGTCTTGCGGGCTTGCGGCCTTGCGGATTGCTCTGTGAACTGACCCTGCCGGATGGCCGCATGGCCCGGCGGGACGAGGCGGCCGCCTATGCCCGGCAGCACGGCATGCCCCTCTGCACGGTGGAGGATATCGCCCGCCATCGTGCGCAGCATGGCGTGTAACGGCAAGTTGGTGTAACTATATGAAATGGGCAGGCTCCGCGTATTTGTACGCGGAGCCTGCCCGTTTTGCCGGATGCTGCGGCGCTCTCCCCAGCTGTGCGACGTTCCGAAAACGCCCTGCGGGCTGCCTTTCGGTCGCGCTCTGCTGTCGATGCCCGTAAGGCTCCTGCGTCGCCTAACGGGCACAGCCCTGCGGGCTGCCTTTCGGTCGCGCTCTGCTGTCGATGCCCGTAAGGCTCCTGCGTCGCCTAACGGGCACAGCCCTGCGGGCTGCCTTTCGGTCGCCGCCGGCGCGGGAGGCCCAGCCTTTTTACAGCGGAGCGAGAAAAGGCGTTCTCGTCATCCTTCCCCCAAGCCCCCTTCCTTCTCCCAGCGCGCTTTAACCGGGGGAAGAGTCTGGGACGCGAGGCGGCGGCATAGTACCGCCCGGCCGAAACCAAACGGAAAAAGCTCTATCGTGTGATCATGGCGGAGCCGGAAGCGGAGACCATGAGCATCCCCTGTCCTGAGGTGGCTTCCGTAAGGGTGATGCGCACGCCGTATACGGCATTGGCCCCGCGTTGCAGGGCTTCACGCTTCATCATTTCCAGCGCGCTTTTTTCCGCTTCCTTGGCTTTCGCGGAAAAGGCGTTGGACCGCATGCCGAAAAAGTCCGTTATGGATGACAGCAGGGAGGAGATGGGGCCTGTACCCAGGATGCAGTACCCGGAGACGAAGCCGCAGTCTTTTTCCGTCCCGCGAGGTTGCAGAGCCGTTATGAACATGTCGTCGATATCCACTTCCGGCGTAAAAGCTTGTAACATAGTGTTATTCCCCGTGTATGGTGTTGGGCCATCCCCTTCACGCAGACAGGAAAGAGGCGGGATCCGTGCGGAGCGCATCTGCTGCGGGCCGAAACAAAGGCATGGACGACCCGTCGCGTGAAGGGAACGGTCGGTTTGGAGCGTTCCAAAGGGAAAAGGGGCGACAGCTTCGACAGCCGTAAAACAGCCGCTCATGCCCCAAGACGGGCATTGATATAGCGATTGAGGCTGACGCCCGCTTCGGCGGAAAGCAGGGACAAGTGGCGGTGCATCTCCGGCGTGGTGCGCACCATGAACTTGCCCGAATACTTCCGCAGGGAAAACGGCTCCGGGATGCTTTCCCCATTGGCCGCCATATCCCGCACGGTCTCCTCCACAAGGCGGACGATGCCCCGCAGAGCCGCGTCCTGCTCTTCCTCCAGCCATGAGAGGCCGGGAAATTCCGCACACAGCCCCACAAATTCCTGATCCTCTTCCGACCAAATGACGCGGTAGGCGTACTGCTTCACGTTCATAGGGCGCACTCCTGTAGTTTGGCGATGGCGGCAAGAACCTGTCTCACCTGATAGGGCTTGGCGTAACCGTTCTTGTTCTGCACGTTGACGCGGGGGTCTCCGGGCCACGGCGTTTTGAACACGCAATGGCTTGTGCCCTGCTGGCGCGGTTCGCCAAAATAGACGGTGCAAATTTTGACCACATCGGTATAGCGCACATTTTGCGGCGCTTCACGCATCTGGCGAAGGATTTTTTCAAGGTTCATGCGCCCTCACATCCGATATCAAATGTGATACCATAATTTCATATTGTCAAGGCGGGAAGGGGCGACATATCTCCCCCAAAATTGTTTCCCAACGTCGCATACACCCGTCGCAACGGGTAGGTGGCGGGAAAATCGAAATTTTCGGTGCCTGCGGGGCGTAGTGTGGAAAAGAAAAAGGGACGTACTTCCGTACGTCCCTGAAATCTCTGGCGCGCCCGACAGGATTCGAACCTGTGGCCTTTGGCTCCGGAGGCCAACGCTCTATCCAACTGAGCTACGGGCGCGCAGGTCTTTACCATGCCTTCCCCGGCAGGTCTTGTCAACGAAAAAAATCTTGCACTGTGGGCTGTCAAGGCGGGGCGTTCTCCCCTATACTGCCGGCATGACGGCTCGTAAGACCCTTCTTCTCGGCATCAGCGGTGCAAGCGGCATGCCCCTTGCCCTGCACCTGCTGCGGCAGTGCCGGGCGCTGCCCGGACTGGAGTTGCACCTCATCGTTTCGCAGGGGGCGCAGGCCGTGCTCAGGGCCGAGGGCGGCCCGCAGCCTGACGAGCTCGCCCGGCTGGCGCATGTGGTCCATGCGGCGGACGATATGGCCGCGCCCCCGGCCAGCGGTTCCTGGCGGCACGACGGGATGATCATCGCGCCCTGCTCCATGAATACGCTGGGAGCGCTGGCGGCCGGGGTGACGGGCAATCTGCTGCAACGGGCGGCGGACGTCTGCCTCAAGGAGCGGCGTCCGCTCGTGCTGGTGACGCGGGAAAGCCCGCTCTCCCGCATCCATCTGCGCAACATGCTGGCCCTGCAGGAAGCGGGGGCCGTCATCATGCCCTTTTCTCCGGGCTTCTACCTGCATCCCCGCACGCTGGACGAGATGCTCGACCAGTTTTGCGGCCGCATCCTCGATCAGGTAGCCATCGACCATTCCCTCGGACGCTGGGGCGGCGGCCCCGCTCCGCAAACGACCGCACACAAGGAGCGACCATGAGCAGCATCACCTGGTACGGCCACTCGGCCTTCGTCATCAGCAGCGAGGTGGACGGCGTTCGCCGCAGCCTCTGCATCGACCCCTTCCTGACGCCCGCCTCCGGTACGGATGCGGACGGCCTGGGCCCGCTGGACATCGTGCTGGTGACGCACGATCACGCGGATCACGTAGGCGATGCCGTGGCCCTTTGCGGCAAGACCGGGGCCATGCTGGGGGCTATCGTGGGCACGGCGGAAAAACTGGTGGCCCAGGGCGTGCCGCAGGCCCAGCTGCTCAACGGCATCGGTTTCAACATGGGCGGTACGGTGGAGCATGCCGGTTTTGCCGTGACCATGATCCCGGCCTTCCATTCCAGCGAATCCGGCTGTCCGGCGGGCTACATCATCCGCACGCCCGACGGCCTCACGGTCTACCATGCCGGGGACACCTGTCTGTTCAGCGGCATGGCCCTCTGGGGCCAGCTCTATCCGCTGGACGTGGCGCTCCTGCCCGTGGGCGGCGTCTTTACCATGGACGCCCGGCAGGCTGCGCAGGCCTGCGCGCTGCTCGGCTGCAAGAGCGTCATCCCCATGCACTGGGGCACCTTCCCGGTGCTGGCGCAAAATACGGATGAATTCAAGCGGGAGCTGGGCCTGCGCGCCCCGGATTGCCGCTGCATCGACATGCAGCCCGGCAAGACCGTCAGCTTTGCCTGAGCGACGCCGCCAGGCGAGAGGCCTCCTGCGGCAAGTTCGCCGTACAGGGGAACATTTTGAGAAAATACACGGGGGACGTCATCGCGCCTGCGCGCGGACGTCCCCCGTTCGCTGTCATATGGTCGGAGCCGTTGGGGGACTGTAGCGCCATGCCGCGTTTTTTCCGCTCACTTTGGGTCGGGCGGCGTTGTGCCGCCGCTTCGCCTTGATCTTTTTCAAAGATAAAACGCTCTAGCCCGCTCTCGCACGGCCTGATCAGGCGCACTTGGAGGGCCGTCAATGTGGCCTTCGGCGTGGACAGAAGGAGCGGCCAGCAGCAGAGGGAGGGCAAAAAGAAAGCACCTGCGCATATGTTCCTCCCACAGCCGGGATAGGCAGGCGAAAGGAAAGTCCCGTCCACCGGTAAAGGTGCATTGGGGAAGGGAGGGGGCTTGAGGGAAGGGAAGCCCGGCCCGCACTCCGGCGGGCAGGTTTCCCCTTCCCTTCAAATGTCCATGCTGCGCGTCAGCAGCCCCTATCGATTATAGAAGTTGATCAGGCAACCATCGAGGATGATCTGCCGTTCATCGTCCGTCAGCTCGCCGAGGCGGAAGGTGCAGGGCCGGGCCGGGCCGCCGTTGGCGGGCAGTATCCAGCCGGCGATCTCTCCGGCCCCGGCTTCCACGGCTTCGCGCACCGCGGGCAGCAGGATGCAGTCCTCGACGGCAAGGCTCTCCGCCAGTCCCGCATCGCCCAGCAGAGGCAGCATGCCCCAGTTGATGAGGTTGGAGCGGTAGCGCTTGGTGGCGTATTCCACGGCGATATTGGCCCAGCCGCCCAGCACCTTCTGGCAGGAGGCCGCCTGTTCGCGGGCCGAGCCGTCGCCGGGTTTGCGGGCAAAGACCACGGAGCCGATGCCGATGCGGGACAGATCGGCCAGCATGGCTTCGCAGAGGGCGGGCTCGATCTCCCGGAAGGGCGCGCACCAGGTATCCAGCGCGGCGCGGACGGTAGCCTCGTCCTGGGCGAGGCGGGCCGTTTCCACAGCCTGCGTTTCCTTGGCGCGGCCCACATAGGCCGGGTCCTTGCGCGACAGGGTGAACTCCGCCAGCTTGAGCGGGTTGGAACGCAGGGAGGACGTTTCCCCGGAGGGGATGAGCTCGTCCGTGGTGGTGACCGGGTCCGTGATGACCGAGGCCACGCGCAGCAGCAGATGCGGCGGCAGGGCGCTCATGGCCGGCCAGTCGGCGATATTGGGACCGCGCTTGAGTTCGGCGTCCGCTTCGGGACGGTCGAAGCCGTTGTAGACGCGGCGTCCGTAGACCAGCGGATCGAAGCGGTAGCTCAGATCGATGTTCTTGAGGCGCGGGCTGTCCCAATCCAGCTCCGTGGCCGGAGTGAGACGGCCGCCGTTGGCCGCCGTGGCGGCGATGGAGCGCGCGTCCATGAGGGCTACGCCGGAGACCTGCCCGTTGCCGGGCTTGGAGCCTTCGCGGTTGGGGAAGTTGCGCGTGGAGTGCCGGATGGAGAGGGCCCCGTGGGCGGGCGTATCGCCCGCGCCGAAGCAGGGGCCGCAGAAGGCGTTCTTGATGACCGCGCCCGCCTCCATGAGCTTGGCGATGGCCCCGTTGCGCACCAGCGCCAGGGCCTGCGGTTCGCTGGCCGGGTAGACGGAGAGCGAGAACTCGCCGTTGCCGGTGCTCTGCCCGTCCAGGATGGCCGCCGCCATGCAGCAGTTCTCAAAGGAGCCGCCCGCGCAGCCGGCGATGATGCCCTGATCCGTCCACAGACCGCCGTCATGGAATTTTTCGCGCAGCTTGAGGCCCTCGCCCGCCGCGCCGAACTGCTTCACGGCCTCGGCTTCCACGGCGGCGAGCAGTTCCTCGCCGTGGCGGGCCACTTCGGCCACGGGATAGACGTTGCTGGGATGGAAGGGCAGGGCCATCATGGGCGGCACGGCGGCCAGATCGACCCGCACGAGGCGGTCATAGCAGGCCGGGCCTTCGGGACGCAGGGGCGCGTAATCGGCCTCGCGGCCGTGCAGGGCGAGGTAGTCGCGCACCTTGTCGTCCGTCACCCAGATGGAGGAAAGACAGGTGGTCTCCGTGGTCATGACGTCGATGCCGCAGCGGTATTCCACGGAAAGACCTTCCACGCCCGGCCCGGCGAATTCCATGACCCGGTTCTTGACGAAACCATCGGCAAAGACCGCGCCGATGATGGCCAGCGCCACGTCCTGCGGACCGACGCCGGGCTGCGGGGCATTCTCCAGCCAGATGAGCACCACTTCCGGCGCGGGCACGTCATAGGTCTTGCCGAGCAGCTGCTTCACGAGCTCCGGGCCGCCCTCGCCGATGGCCATCGTGCCCAGCGCGCCGTAGCGGGTATGGCTGTCCGAACCGAGGATCATCTTGCCGCAACCGGCCATCATCTCGCGGGCGTACTGGTGGATGACCGCCAGATGCGGCGGCACGAAGATGCCGCCGTACTTGCGGGCCGCGGTCAGGCCGAAAAGGTGGTCGTCCTCGTTGATGGTGCCGCCCACGGCGCAAAGGCTGTTGTGGCAGTTGGTCAGGGCGTAGGGCACGGGAAAGCGCGTAAGGCCGCTGGCCCGCGCCGTCTGGATGATGCCCACATAGGTGATGTCGTGGGAAGCCAGGGCGTCGAAGCGCAGACGGAGGGTCGAGTCCCCTTCCGGGGCGGTGTTGTGGGCCGAGAGGATGCGGTGGGCCAGGGTGGCCCGGCGGGCGGCCGCGCAGTCGATGCCGCGGGCGGCGGCGTCCTCTTCGGAGAGCAGGTGACCGTCATCGACGATGACGGGAGAGTCTTGCAAGCTGATCATGGCGTTCCCTGTGGTGAAAGGTCTCTGGATGCGAAACCGTTCCGCCGGAAGCCGTGTGCCGGGTATCGCATGTCCCGGAAAGGCGGGCTGGGCAGACGGTTTTCCCCTGGATCCGCGCCGTGCGGCACGCGGCGCAGTATGCCACAGGGCCGCATGCCTTGCAATGTGGACAGTCTGCCCGGCAGCCGCCGTCCGCAGTCGGGACGGATCGCAGCCTGAGCCGGTAAAAATGGATTTGAGAAAAAAAGAACTAACCCCTTGCCGACGGCCGCCGTTTTGGGCACACTCCCCCCGAACGCTGCGGAGGTACACGGATATGGGTTTCTTTTACGGCTTGTTTTCGTCGGCGACCTTCGGCCTCATCCCCTTTTTCAGCATCCCCCTCATGCGGGGAGGCATGAGCGCCGAATGCGCCCTGTTCTACCGCTTTCTCATCGCGTCCCTGACGCTCGGTCTCATCCTGCGCCTGCGCGGCGAGCGATTCAAGACGCCGCTGCCCATGCTTGGCGGGCTCTGCCTGTCGAGCCTCTTCTACCTGCTGGCCGCCCTGCTCCTGTTCTGGAGTTTCCGCCACATGCCCAGCGGTATGGCCTCCACCATCCAGTTCCTTTATCCGGTGCAGGTCATGCTGATCATGGTCTTTTTTTTCCATGAACGCTTCTCGTGGATCACCGCCGCGTCCATCGCTCTTGCCGTGGCCGGGGTCTACATGCTCGGCGGGGACGGCTCCAGCGGCGAGATCTCCCTTCTGGGCTTCAGCATGGCGCTGCTCTCGAGCCTCTGCAACGCGCTGTACATCATCGGCCTGCACGTCACCCGCAAGCCTGGGCCGAGCGGGCTGGCCGTCACCTTCTGGGTGCTGGCCTTCGGGGCCGTCATGTCCTTCATCAGCGCCCTGCTGACCGACAGCTTCCGTCTGCTCGCCTCCTGGGACGAGCTCCTCCATGTGCTGGGGCTGGCCATCATCACGGCGCTGCTCAGCAACCTGACCCTGGTGCTGGCCGTGGAGCGCATCGGTTCCACCCTGGCGTCGGTGCTCGGCGTCATGGAGCCGCTCACGGCCGTGGTGGTGGGCATCATCGTCTTCCATGAGCCCTGTACGGCGGCGGTCTTTTCCGGCGTGGGGCTCATCTGCGGGGCCGTGCTGCTGGTCATGCTTGGGCCCCAGCTGCTGGCCCTGGCCAGACGGCAGGGACGAGCCAGGGGCAGCGGACAGCAAGCCTGAGCATCCCCCGCACGAAGACCACCCGCGCAAGCCGGGTGGTTTTTTTTGTCCCCGCGGGACGGCAGCCCGGCGGCAGGCCATGAAAAAGGGAGGCCCCGCAGGGCCTCCCGTTTGAGGAGCGGCGGTATGCCGCTGATGGCTGTCCGTTTATGCGGCGTCCTTCTTGAAGAAGACCGGCAGATCCCGGCTGCCGAGCACGCGTTCGCGCATCTCTTCTTCGGGGATCTTGCTCCATTCGGCCCGCTTGGTGAAATAGAAGATCACGCCGAGGGTGATCCAGGCCAGCATGATCCAGCGCGGGGCCGCGCCGATGAGGGCGGGCGAACCGGGCGTCAGCAGGAGCAGGATGCAGATGATGGAGACGGCCGCGCCGATGATGCAGATCACCGGCTTGCTGCCGCGCTGTTCCGCAGGCTGGCTGCTGGTCAGACGATAGCCGGCAAGGCAGGTGTACAGGTAGGCGATGGCCGTCCCTACGGCGGACATGTCCACGATCCAGCCCACTACGGCGCGGCCGCACCAGGGCGTCAGCAGCACGATGCAGATGGTGAAGACGATGGACTTGTGGGGCGAGTGGAAGCGGGGATGGATGTCCGCGAACCACTGGGGGATGATGCCGCCGCGGGCCATGCTGAGCAGCAGGCGCGTGGTGGCCACGTAGAAGCCGTTGATGCCGGTGCAGACCGCGCCCAGCACGGCCGTGGCCAGCACCACGGCCCCGAACTTGCCGTAAGCCATCTCGCAGACCACGCCGGTGGCCCAGGCCGTTTCGCCCTTGGCCTTGAGCGCGGCCATGTTGGCCAGCATTTCAGGATAGGGGATGGCGATGGCCACGGCAAAGGTCACCATGGCATAGAGCAGCCCGCCCCAGATGATGGCCGCCAGCATGATGTTGCGGGCCTTCTTGGGCGAGAAGGAGAATTCCTCGGCCACCTGCGGCACGGTGTCGAAGCCCACATAGAGGAAGGGGGAGATGGCCACGATGGCCAGGATGGAGGTCATGGGCGAACGCCCTTCGGCGAAGACGGGGTTCAGGTTGCTGAGCTGGGCCGTCTCCAGCGAGGTGGAGCCGAAGAAGAGCAGCAGGATGCCGACGCTGAGGGCAAAGGCGAGGATGACCTGGAGCGTGCCGGCGATGCTGATGCCCCGGTAATTCATAATGCCGAAGAACAGCGTGGCCGCGCACATGAGCAGCACTTCGCCGGTATAGACCTTCCAGCCGGCGATGGTGTAGAGCTCCCCGAAGTCGAAGACCCCCGGCAGCAGGAAGCGCACCAGCAGGCCGAGGGCCGAGATGTTGATGCAGATGATGACCGCATAGCCCAGCACCAGGGCCCAGCCGCAGATGAAGGCGGCCGTCGGCCCGTAGCCGATGTAGGCATAGGCGTATTCGCCGCCGGCCACGGGGCAGTATTCGATCATGTAACTGTAGACCACGGCCACGAAGCAGAGCAGCAGCGCGCCCACGCCAAAGGCGATGAGGGTGGCCAGCGGGCCGGAATTGGGCAGGAAGGAGTCGCCGGGCAGCACGAAGCAGCCCCAGCCGACGATGCAACCAAGGGCCAGCGCCCAGACCTGTGAGGGCTTGAGCGTCTTTTCAAGGCGTTGCGAGGGTTGGGTATTCGCCATGAGCATCCTCCAGAGAGAACGGGTTGATGCGGCGCGGCCGCATGTCGGTCCTGGTTGGCGGCATCGTTTCGGGATGCGCGTCCCGAAACCGGGGGAGACGTCTCCTCCGGCGGCGATGCGCCGTACGGGCTGTATCAGAGCGGATACGGGCGGGGAGAGCGGCTCCCCGCCCCTCGTAAGCATGATATGCGGAGCCTGTCCGCGTAGCGGACGTCATGCCGGCGGCATCACGTCCCGGCGGATGGTCCGGCCGCTAAGAGGCCACGCAGGAACGGACGGAAGCGGACTTGGGCGCGTCCTGTCCCTTTTTGCCCTTGGGATCGTAGGTGCGGACCGTGGTGATCTTGTTCTGGGTGAAGAAGTCCAGACCGCCCTTGCCCTGCACCTTGTCCGTGCCGAGCAGCGAACCCTTGATGCCGCCGAAGGGCACATAGGGATGCGGCGCGCAGATGCCCACGTTGACGCCCACCATGCCCACCTCGGCCTCACGGGAGAAGAGCTCGGCATAATGCATGTTCTGCGTGAAGATGCAGGCGCCGTTGCCGTATTCCGAAGCATTGATGACGTCGAGGGCGTCGTGGATGTCCGCCACCTTGATGGTGGCCACCAGCGGCCCGAAGACTTCCGTGGTGAACAGCGGGTTGCAGGGCGTCACGTCGCGGATGATGGTGGGGCCGACGAAGAAGCCGTTCTTGTTCTTTTCCGGCAGATCGACGTTGAGGCGGTCCAGCACCATCTTGCAGCCCTGACCGTGCTTGAGGGCAAGCTCGGCGTAGTGATGCACGTTCTCCACGGCCTTGCGGGAGATCAGCGGTCCCATGTAGACGTCGGGATCGAAGGCGTCGCCCACCTTGACGGTCTTGGAGGCTTCCACCATGTGCTCGATGACTTCCTCGTACACTTCCGGCACCGCGGCGATGATGGAGCCGGCCAGGCAGCGCTGGCCCGCCGAGCCGTAGCAGGAGTTGAGGAAGTTGTTGATGAAGACGTCCATGTCGCTGTCTTCCATGACGAGCAGCACGTTTTTGGCGCCGCCCAGCAGCATGGAGCGCTTGGCCCCCTTGGCGCAGCCGGCCGCCATGGCCTTGGCCGTGGGCGTGGAGCCCACAAGGCAGACGCCCGCCATGCGCGGGTCCTCATACCAGGAGCCGGGGATGTCGCGGTTGCCGTGCACCACGTTGACCACGCCCGCAGGCAGGCCGATCTCCATGAAGATCTCGCACATGAGCTGCATGAAATAGGGCGACTGGGTGGAGGGCTTGAAGATGAAGGTATTGCCCGCCACGATGGCGTAAGGGATGAACCAGCCGAAGACCAGCGCCGGGAAGTTGAACGGCGCCACGCCGCCGAAAACGCCCAGCGGCTGCCGGACTACCTTGGCGGAGATGTTGGTGGACACGTAGTCCAGGATGTCGCCCTGGATCATGGACGGCGCGGAGGCGGCGGACTCGATGATCTCGATGACGCGCTGCACTTCGCCGCGCGCTTCGGAGATGTGCTTGGCCTGGTCAAGGGCGATGCCGTGCGCCAGCTTTTCGGCGTCGCGGATCATGCATTCACGGATCTTGAGCACATAGGCCACGCGCTTGCCCATAGACAGATTGCGCCAGCCCTTGTAGGCCGCATGGGCCGTGGCGATGGCCTTTTCCGCCGTCTCCGGCCCGGAAATGGGCACGGAACCGATCTCTTCACCGGTGGAAGGATTGTACAGGGGCACACGCTTGCCGTTGACTTCGTCCTGCCATTCGCCGTTGATGAAGTTGCGGATCCTGATGTCTGACATGGAACTCCTGCCTTTGATAAGGTTGCTGCCGCTTGCGCGGCCGTACATGACGTTTGGCCGAAAACGGCGGCCTGCGGGCTCGCCCCGGCCGTCCATCTGGTTTTCGGATTCTTGTGAAGAATAGCTCATATTGCGCGTAATGCATGTCGCATTTGCGACATCGCACCATAAATTTCCTGAAAAGTTGCGGAGGGGGCTGACGGGCCCCATCGACCGGACAGGTGAGGACTCCCCTCCCCTGCTCCTTGCCGGAGACGTGACGGGAAGAGCCCAGACGCTTTTGCTTTGAAAAGGAATGCGCTAGGCTCGCTCATCGCCACAGGCCTTTCCCCGTCCCGCTGTGGGACGGCAGGCACGGCCGCCCCTTGCGGTAAGCGCGTGTTGCCGTTGGAAAAGGTACAACGTAAGGCGGCACAGGGCCGCCCGGCCGAACCAGACGGAAAAACGCACTTTCTCCGCGAAACGCCAGGCCGCAGGGTTGGGAAGGCAACGCCGTGCAAACTGAAAATGCTCCAAGGGGCGTGGCGAGGACTCCATCAAAGCGAGGATACGATGCGCCATATCATCAGCCTGTTCTGCCTTGCCTGGGGCATCTGCGTCTGTCCGGCTTTTGCCGCGGAGCTTCAGCATCCGGACTGCTCGGGGATCGACCGCTGGCCGGCCGCCATGACCGGGATGCGGCTGAAGGAGCTGGGCCTCAGCGGAAAGGCCGGAGGCTACGACAAGGTCGAGGTCGAGCTGCTGGATTCCGAGCCGCTTCCCGCGGAGCGGCACGGCCGTCCGCTCTTCCGGCAGGTGCACAAGGTGACCATAACCGACGGCGGCAGGACGTTCACCGCCATCACGGTCAACACGGCCTCATTTGAAGAATGCTCGGAATCCGGGGACGACGTGTTCATTGTGGACATCGCGGGTCCTTCCGGCGCGCCGAGCACGCCTTCCAGGCCGCCGCAGCCCGGGCAGCATTAGAGCAATTCCACATTGAAAATGTGGATTGCTCTAGGATTTGCGAGAGCGACTACCCGCAACCGAACACACGGAAAAACCACGCTTTTTCCGTAGTGTGAGGGCAGCGCCAGCATGGAAATTGGACACAATTTCCATGCGAATCCGCTCATGTGAGATGTGAGAGGAAGGGCGGAGAGGGGCGCGGCGCGTTTTTTCAAGGGCCACGCCTTGCAGAAACAGTCATTTTGCGTGTGGGACCGCTTACCGGAAGCCCGCTCTTCAGGAGGTTTTTGCCATGAGACATCAGGAACAGTTTCCCGGCCAGGCCATTGCCGGCCTGCGTACCCGTCTGCTGGTCATGAGCGCCGCGGTCGGCATCGCGCTTGATGAAAGCTTTCGCGCGCTCGACGAGAGGAGCCCGGCCCGCGCGGCGGCCGTCATCGACGGGGACAACGTCATCGACGATCTGGAAGACGAGATCGACGAGCAGGCCCTGTGCCTGCTGGCCCGTACCCAGCCCGTGGCCTGCGATCTGCGCTTCGTGGTGGGAGCGCTGCGCATGGTGGCCGATCTGGAGCGCATCGGCGATGAGGCCGTCAGCATAGCCGAGCAGGCCATCCTGCTCCAGGATCTGGGACAGCGCCCCGAGATGCCGGATGAGCTGCGCCGGATGCTGCGCCGGACCCGCACGGCCTTCGAGATGGCCGAAGAGGCCTTCCGCAGCAATGACGGCGCTGTGGCCCTGCGCATGAGCGACGAGGACGACGATGCCGTGCAGAGCGAGGTGCTCGTCCTGCACCGTCTCATGGAGCGTCTCACGTCCCAGCCGGGGACCGATCCGCATTGGGTCATGCACTACATCCTTGTGGTGCACAGCCTCTCCCGCATCTGGCGGCGAGCCGTCAACGTGGCGGAGCATGTCCACTTCATCACGCAGGGGCAGAGCCTCAAGCATGGCGGCGAAGCCTGCCGCGAATCCTGACGCGTCTACGCGTCCCCTCCATCCTCTCTTTTTTGCGGGCGGCCTTCGGGCCGCCTTTTTCGTTTGCGGCAGCCGCTGCCGGGCCTTCTTCCACCTCGTGCGGAAGGCTGCCGGAGTCGTCCCGACGGAAAGGCAATTCTTTAGAAAAAAACAAGAAATTTTTTCGCCCCCCTTGACAGGCGCAGAGGCAGGACGGCCCTGACTTATCGAGGATGGAAAGAAAAATGGAGAAAAAATGAAAAAAATGGAAAAAAATAAAGTTATAGTTGTTGATAAGAATCAACATATTTTTGTGCAAAAAAAGCCCGCGCCCTCTCCCTGCGCCGGATTATCAAGCTTTTCAGGTGCGGGAAGAGGAAGAGGAGAAAACAAAAAAATATTTTATAACAATATGTTATGAAAATGATGCTTGGGGAAGGGAAAAAAAGCCTTTGGGCATATCTGCGCGTTTTCTTCTCATTGCTCCCGTTTTGGCGCTTCGGGTATAGAAGCCGCATGCAGGAACAATGGCAGAAGATACGAAAGATTCTTGAAAATCTTATGGAAGCCGGCCCCTACAAGGTCTGGGTGGCTCCCGTGCAGGCGACCATCGAGGGGACGACGCTCCGTCTCTCCACGGTGTCTGCTTTTGCAGCCCGGCGTCTGCGCGAACAGTTCGAGCCCCTGATCCGGGAAGCCGCTGCCGCTGTTCTTGAATGCGAGCCTGCCGCCCTGACGCTGGAATTTTCCGCGCAAACGGCCGTCACGACGGCCGCCCCCGCTCAGGCCCTTTCCGTACAGGCTCCCGCCGCCGAGGCGTTCGCCGCCCCCGTGCCGGATATGCCCGCCGCCGTCACCACGCAGCAGGGCATGCTGCCGCTGGGGCTCGCCCCCATGCCCAAAGCCCGCCCGCGATTCCGCTTCAGCTTCGACGACTTCGTGGTCGGCAGCAGCAACGAGATGGCCGTGGCCGCCGCGCGCGACGTCTGCAAGGCCGACGGCTTCGTGGAGACCCTTTTCGTCAGCTCGGCCCCCGGGCTGGGCAAGACCCATCTGGCGCAGGCCGTGGGTCTGAGCCTGCAGCAGAGCGGAGAAGGGGCCCGCGTGGGCTACCTGACCGCCGAGGAGCTGACCTCCCGTTTCGTCCAGGCCGTCCGCCAGCGCGACGTGGAAGGCTTCCGCGAACAGATGCACCAGTGGGACGTGCTCCTGCTGGAAGACGTGCATTTCCTCCAGGGCAAGGAAAAGATCCAGGAAATGGTGCTCAATCTGGTGAAAAGCCTGCAAAGCCGCGGCGGCAGGGCCATCTTCACCAGCACCTTCACGCCGCGCGAGCTCTCCCGGCTGGACAGCCAGCTCGTGTCCCACCTCTCCGCCGGCATCCTGGCCCCCATGGAGCGCCCCACGCAGGAGATGCGCCGCGAGATCCTGCAGCGCAAGGCGCGCAGCTTCCAGGTCATGCTGCCCGACGAGGTCGGGGAACTGCTGGCAGGCCGCCTGAACGGCGATATCCGCCAGCTGGAAGCCTGTCTCAATAATCTGGCCTTCAAGGCCCGCCTCCTGCACAAGCGCATCAGCCCCGAAATGGCGCTGGAAGTGCTCCAGCAGTTCGCCGGTGCCGAGGCCGTCCCCGACTGGGACGACATCGTGGCGCTCGTCTGCAAGATCTACGGTCTGAGCCTGCGGCAGCTCGAATCCCGCTCCCGCCGTCAGGAGTGCGTCATGGGCCGCAACACCATCTTCTATCTGGCCCGCAAGCACACCGACCTGTCCCTGGCCGAGATAGGGGACCGCCTCAACCGCACGCACTCCTCCGTCATCAAGGGCATCACCAGTCTGGAACGTGAGCTCGCCCGCGAAAGCAGCAAAGGACGCCAGATCGCCCGCGCCCTCGACCTCATAGAGCGCAACGCCGGTCTGACCGCCGCCCCGCGCGCCGCCTCGGCGTAAAGTTTTGCGAGAAGTTTTTTTGTGGGGGAAAGGGGGAACTTTTTGCAAAAAGTTCCCCCTTTCCCCCACACCCCCTTTTCCCCTCAAAAACTCTGCCGGGGAGGCCGGCAAGGCGTCGTGACGCCCTGTCCCGCACTTCGACCGCAGGTCCCCCGGCTGCATGACGGGAAATGTCCCGCGTTTGCAGGAGCAAGGGCTCTTGGGGGAGGCACATGAAGGGTGGGGGCGCATAGGGCCTGTCGTCTTCTCGCCATCTCCTCAGACGATAGGAGAAGCGCCACAGACACACGCTGCCGCTTGCGGGAGAAGCCCGAGAGGACTTGCCAAGTCCCCCGCAAGGGAGGTAGAGAAAAAGGGAACCCCGGCTTCTGCTGGACACAGAAACCGGGGCTGGCACGGCGCGGTTCGCGCCCCCTGCTACACGGCTACCGTATCATCATCTTATTTGAGACCCCGTATCAGTTCGCGCCTGATACGGGGTCAACCGCTACATGGCGTCAGACGCCAGAAGCAGGACGAGTACCAGCGCGAAGAGCGCGATCAACAGCAGACGCGACATGGCTGATACCCTCCTTTACCCTTGTGGGAGTCATGCGCCGTGCCGGCGCTCGGAGGGTAGCCGTATATGACGTTTCTATCCGTTTTATTCTTGCCGCTCAAGACAAAGCGGAGTGAGTCAGGCCCCGTTTGTAAGAATCTTGTGGTGGCAGTGCTGCCGGGGGACCATCGGTCGAAGGATGCCCTGCCGGGAAAGGGGAGCCCGTCATCTTCCAGAGTAAGGTTTTTTGAAGGATGGATGGGGGGCGCGGGGGGAAGGAAGGGGACTTTTTTGCAAAAGGCTCTGTCACAACAAATGGTTGATTTTTGACGAGAAATAGCGTATAATAATAGTAAGAAACAGTACCACCGAAGGAGGTAATTGGATATGCCTACTATCAAAGACGCATTAGATATTATCGGTAAGT